>QMPP01000070.1 GCA_003650425.1 Bacteroidota bacterium
ATGTTACCAACATCATTCTGGTAAGGGATAGCAAAAGCATTAAAAATAATACTGATAAACATGGTAATAACCATACCTATTGCAGTATAAACAAGCAGTTTTCCAAATACAATATTTGCGACACTACTGTTAGCCGTTTCCATTAATTCCCGCCAACGTCCATCCCTGTATTCTTTATTAATCGATCGTGTTCCCATAAAAAAGACAATCATTTGCAGCATAACTGTTAACAGCCCGGGGACGAGATAGTACAGATAGTTGTATTGAGGGTTAAACAGCGAGTGAGTTTTTACAACAACGGGCAACGCGAGCCGCTCAGCTTGCTCGGGAGTAAACCCTTGCGCCACCATCCTTTTAACAAAAGCCCCACCCGAAACTGTTTCGATTAACCGGTACGCACTTCGCTTTAAAATATTACCATAAACAATGTTGGTAGAGTTGGTAAGCACGTTAACCTTAGTATTTTCTCCTTTTAATACATCATGCTCCATCCCCCTTGGAATGCAAAAAACAGCCTTTTCAGGATGACTTAAAAAATAGTCCCGCAACTGTGCTTCCGACGATAAATGATTGGTAACAGACATCTCGGGAGAAGCATCGATAAACGAGATCATTGTTCTCGAAAGCTTCGAATGATCCTGATCCAGCACTGCCACCGGAATCTCACGCAAAACCCCCGCAAAATAAATGCCGGCCAGCAGGGTAAAAACAACAAGAGGAACCCATAAAATAATCACCCTCGATTTTCTGCTGTTTATCATGATGTGCCACTCACGAACAGCCACCTTGTAAATTCCGGTTAAACTCATATCTTTATAATTTATGATAATTTGACTTGAACCGTCATGCCGGGACGTAACCCTTTGATGGGCGTTACAGGTTTAAGTCGTACTTCAAAAGTTTTTAAATCATACTCCCCTTTTGCCTTGGTGGGAACCCAGGTAGCAAAATCGGCCATAGGTGCCAAATAATACACCTCGAAACGGTAGCTTTTTCCTCCCATACCGGGAATAGTACCTTGTAATATGGTTCCTTTAGAAAAACCGGGAAGTTGATCTTCTCTAACATTTATCACAGCATAAATCTTTTCAGGACGCATAACGGTCATGATGGGATAGCCGGCATTCATTACTTCGCCCTCTTCACCAATTTTCTCGCTAATTTCACCTGAAACCGGCGCATATATTTTCAACTGTTTATAGTAAGCACGGGCTTCATTGTAAACACCCTTTGCCGCTTCCAACTTTGCCTTTACAATTTCAATATCCTCATCAGTAGCACCGTTTTTTGCCATCTGATAATTGGCTAAAGCAGCCTCCATCTGATTTTTAGCAGCGGTGTGCTTAAACTCCACTTCGTCCATCTCCTGTTTCGAGATGATACTGTCGGCAAATAGCACTTGATAGCGTTTATACGTTTTGTCAGCAAACGCGAACTGACTTCTGGCCATCATGTATTGATTTCGTGCCGCGTCAACAAGCTCCCTCCGAGCACCCTTTTTCACCTTTTTAACCAACGACTCGTTAGCTTCTTTTACACCTTGTGCCTGAGCCAGCTTTGCATCCATTATGTTAGCTTCCAAGGTCGCCAGCAACTCTCCTTTTACAACGGTGTCGCCAAGTGCTACAAACAAGCTGTCAATTCTTCCGGGTATCTCCGAAGAGATGTTCACCGTGGGTGCCTCGAAAGTTCCCACAAAGTAGTCTTTCGGTTTACTATTTTTATTGTTAAGCATCCACCCCGTAGCTATTAATATTACTAAAAGGGGAATGGATAAGGCAATAATGCTTCTGTCTTTTTTCATGATTTTATTATTTTCAAATTTGATGATTTACTTTTTTATCGTTTTAACACTTCAATGGCTTTTTCGGGCTGACCCGTGGCAAGATAAACATCCGCCAGGGCAATGTTATAATCGTATAGTGAATGTAGCTGCTCTATTCTGATTTTCTCGTCCATCAGCCTGGCATCAATCACATCAATCGATTTGGAAAGGCCTTCCTGAAAGCGCTTTTCCGTTACTTTAAGATTCTCGTCTGACAATGTTACCGTCGGCTTCATCTTTAGATAGCGCTCGCGGGCATTCAACACTTTTCGATACGATTGATTAATCCATAAATTTACCTGCTGATGAGCATATTCACGCGCTTCAACAACTTGCTGCTGCTGACGTCTTGTGGCCTTCAGGTTGTTTATCTTTTTAAACCCGTCAAACAGGTTGATGGTAGCCTGAACACCAATCATTGCCGGCGGCATTTCCACGGGATACTCATCCTGAAAGGCACTATATTGTCCCCATACAGCCACTTGAGGCAGAAAGGCTGATCGTTCGACAATCTTTTTTTGTTGAACCATTTTTTCCTGCTGGTTAATCATTTTAAATATCGGCTGATGTAGCAGGGCTTGTTGCTGTAGATTTTCAATATCTAATGGAACAGCTTTAAATTTTAAGGTGTCTGTTAAAACAATCGAAACCTCCGACTGTATCCCCATGTTGGTTTTTAATGCCATCATGGCCAGCGACAACTTGTTTTTATCATCTGACAAATCACGCTCGGCGTTAGCAACGGCCACCTTGGCTCGCAACAAATCCTGCCGGTTAATCATGCCAACATCATAAGCCTTTTCAGCTTGCCGTTCATGCTTGCGCATCCCTGCCAACACTCGCTCACGGGTTTGGACAACCTTTTGCAACAACACCACGCTGTAATAGTTTTTCAGCGTTTCGCGTATTAGCCGGTCTTTTACCTCCTCCAACTGCTGCTCTGCGCTTTTCTTGTCTGCTTTGGCAAAGCGCAACCCGGCCGTAATTTTACCACCCGTGTATATAGGTTGAACCGCTGCCACATTCAAATTAGGAAACTTGTTTTGATCGATCACAATGTTGGACATAGGCATTTGGCTAACCTGCTGCATAATACCACCCAATACGGGTAACATATCGGCGGGTATGGCTCCACTTTGGGCTAGTGCCTGACTGTATGCCTGAAGGCTTTCGTCCAGCGAGTTTTTTACCAACCCCATGTTTACTTCGGGATTTTTGCTTAACCATGTGTATCCCCCGTTGGCATCAACCGACGGAAGGTAATTTCCCTTGGCAGCTTTTAATAAATACTCTTTTTGTTTAACCAGGGCCTTGTATTGCCTTACCTTGGGGTTATTATTCATAGCACTGTCCACCGCTCCTTCAAGACTTAACGGGAGGGTTGTATGCTTTACCTGACATAGCACTGGTTGCGACACCAGCAGCAACATTAAAATAAAGCTGTATAATACCCCCGGCAGGTATAATTTTTTTCTTGTTTGGCTCATGTTCGTTTATATTTTTGATTAACATTTCCGTGCAATGGCATGGCATTTCTCAAAAACAATGCCAAATTATTCGTTTAGACTTTTTATGTTTTTTAGTCGGATTACAATTAAATAAATGATTTACAATGGGCAGAAATGCCAGTAGCATGAAAGTAAAGCGACAGGACTAAGGGAACCTTTTAGAAAGAAAAAAATCTTTCATAGAGCAGAACAGAAACTGTCAAATTTGACCAATCCTGTATTTAACAGGACTAAAGTGTGACACACATGACAAAATTACCTAATTAAACGTTTTTCGTTTAATAGTCATGCCTGAAGTTAAATGGATATCCCTTTTATCAATATTTGAATTAGATCATCGAAATGGGGACTTAAGGCATCGTATTTTCCCTGAAGGAAGAAAGGTATTTCGAGACCTTTGAGCACCATAATAAAAACATCGAGCAGAATATCCATCTTGTCGGTTTGGTCAACAAACACACCCGATTCGATGCCTTGCTTAATAATGCTTTTGAGTTGCTCCTTTTCCCAGCTATCTAAATCAGCACGTAGCTGATCCACAAACTCAAAGTGTTCCATAAAGTCGGCGCTAAGTACCTCATGGTAATTGGCTGCTTTGTTTAGCACCGACATTCTTGTTATTAAATATTGTCTGATTTTCTCCTTGGGATTAAGAGCAGGGTCAGTAACTACCAGCGCCAATTCGGCTTTCAGATTTTTCAATTCTCTATCCACTACTTCAGTAAAAAGAGCTTCTTTACTAGTAAAATGATAATACAACGATCCTTTGGCCTTATGGGCTGTTCGGGCAATTTCATCCATCGATGTTTTGTAAAAGCCAAACCTGCTGAAAATGCGGGTGGCAACTGCAATAATCTTCTCTTTTGTATTATCCATATCATTACCTTTCTAATCGACCATGATAGTTTTAATGTTCAAATATATAAATAAATCAAACCCAACTTCAATTCGAGCGTTTATCTAAGTATTTACATTTTTTTCTACTGATTAACTTACCAGTTGCTCATTTTATATTAATGGTTCAGGTTTATATTTTTATCCACAATCTCCTCCACTATTTCGGGGTTAGTGAGGGTAGAGATATCGCCATATTCTTCCGAGCCGGCAGCAATTTTCTTTAATATTCGTCGCATAATTTTTCCGGAACGTGTTTTAGGAAGCCCACTCACAAACAAAATCTGGTCGGGACGTGCAATGGGACTAATCATTTTACTCACACCTTTTTTGATGGAATTCTTTAATTCCTCTTCTGAATTTTCAGGAATATCAGTACAAACTACATAGGCATATATACCCTGTCCTTTTATATCATGCGGAAACCCTACTACTGCTGATTCAGAAACCAAAGGATGTTCGTTGATAGCGTTTTCAATTTCGGCCGTTCCCAACCGATGGCCCGACACATTAATAACGTCATCCATTCTACCCAAAATCCTATAGTAACCGTCCTCATCGCGTTTTACACCATCGCCGGTAAAATAGAGTCCTTTATACTGGCTAAAGTAAGATTCAACATATCTTTCATGGTCACCCCAGTGTGAACGTGCCATTCCCGGCCATGGAAATTTTATACAAAGGTTTCCCTCCACCCCTTTTCCACAAAGTTTCTTTCCCTCCGGATCAACAATCTGTGGTTGAATACCGGGCAGAGGCAGGCTGGCAAAAGCCGGTTTGGTAGGAATTACCCCTGCAATGGCAGAAATCATTATTCCACCGGTTTCGGTTTGCCACCACGTATCAACAATCGGACATTTATTGTTACCTATATGGTCGTGATACCAATGCCAGGCTTCTTCGTTAATAGGTTCACCAACAGTGCCCAACACGCGAAGAGTATCAGTAAGGTCGATGTCCTGAACCCACCCCTGTCCTTGAGCAATTAGCGACCGAATGGCAGTAGGCGAGGTATAAAACTGATTTACTTTATGTTTTTTAATTATGTCCCAATAGCGCCCGGCATCGGGATAGGTAGGAATTCCCTCAAACATAACGGAAGTAGCACCTTCCAGCAAAGGGCCATAAACAATATAGGAATGTCCTGTTACCCAACCTATATCAGCCGCGCAGAAAAACACATCGCCCGAACTATATTGAAACACATTCCGAAAGGTATAGGCTGTGTACACCATGTAGCCACCGGTTGTATGCAGTACTCCTTTCGGACGGCCTGTAGAACCACTAGTATAAAGAATATACAATGGGTCTTCGGCATCCATAATTTCGGCTGAAGCAACCGCATCAGCCTGCGCCATCTCATCATGCCACCAATAATCGCGTTTAGGATTCCAACCAATATTATGTCCAGTTCGCTTTACTACAATGGAAGATACTATGGAAGGACAATCCACCATTGCTTCATCAACCACATCTTTCAAATGAATTATTTTTTGACCGCGAAAACCACCATCCGCCGTTACTAAAACCTTAGCTTCGGCATCGATTATTCGTTCGGCAAGTGCATTGGCCGAAAAGCCTGCAAACACCACCGAATGAATGGCTCCAATCCGGGCACACGCCAGCATAGCAATCGTTAATTCAGGAATCATGGGCATATACATGGCCACCCTGTCACCCTTACGCACCCCATGACTTCGTAAAACATTGGCAAATTTCTGAACCTCGGTAAAAAGCTCATTATAGGAAATTTTTCGAGCCTCTTCTTTAGGATCATTAGGTTCCCAGATAATCGCTGTTTGATCACCCAGCAAAAACTGATTTCGTTCAAAAATATTTTCTGTAATATTTAATTGCCCCCCCTTAAACCATTCAATTCTAGGATTCTGAAAATCCCATTCTAAAATAGTATCCCATTTTTTGCGCCAGTAAAAAGTTTCTGCAATGTTTGCCCAAAACCCTGTTGGATTAGCAATACTTTTTTGATATTCGTGAATGTACCCGCTAAGAGTGGTAATTTTTGGTACCATAATCAATAAATTTTAGTGAATCCTTTAATTACCACCAAAGTTAGCAAAATTATTATACTACAAAATCCGGAGCAAAAAAAAAGAGTCTGACATTAATCAGACTCTTTTACAATTAACTTAATAAAGTTATTTAAAACTCAATTACTTTATTAACAATAAGATATTGAAAATCTATTTCACAAATATTTAACGAACTAACCCAAAACAACTTCTATTTGATCAGCAATTTTTTCGTTAGCGAATGGTTATTGTTAATGATACTTACATGGTAAACACCCGAAGCAAGATCGTTAATATCAACGGTAATTTTATTTAATCCTACCGAGTATTTATGGTTCTCGCTGTAAACCACTTTTCCCGAAATATCAGCTACCTCAATTTGAACATTATCATCAACAAGACTGTTTACCTGAATGGTAAAGTGCCCTTTGGACGGATTGGGATAGATTGACAACGAAGATGGATCGATGATTTCATCAATGGCATCAGGACCAGCTGTCGTAAATTTCCATACAGGACTCCATTCGGAAGTATCCAGAGCAAAAATGCCTCTTACTTTCCAAAAGTAATCGGTCTTTTTTTCTAACTGTGATTGGCATTGGCTTGAAGAACCGTTTTCTGTTTTTATTTGTGGGTTTGAAAAATTCTCATCCGTATCGACCCATACCTCATAAGTTCCAACTCCTGCAATGGTTTTCCACACAAGCAATGGACAAGTAACAATATCAACCGCATTATTCTCAGGTGCTGTTAAAGCAACCGTGTTGGTAGTTGTAAAAGTCCATGGATCAGACCATGGCGAAGTGGCTGCAGCATTCTGAGCATTCACTCTCCAATAATATTGTGTTCCAAAACTCAAACCTACAATGTCTAAAAAGCTACTATCAGAATAGTACGTAAGGGTATTGGTAAAATCTGCATTGGTAGAAATTTGAACATTAAACTTTTGAATTCCGTCAAAGTCTTTCCAATCCAGTTTTACTTCAAGTGCAATATCGGAGGCATCGTCTTCAGGGGCAGAAAGTTCTGGAGAGCGCTGTACCTGAAATGATTTTGGCAGCGACCATGCTGACGTATCAGCACTATGACCCACTCTCATCTTGTAATAATAAGTATTTCCAAAAAAGAGGTTTTGCAAATAGAACGATGTTTCTGAACCCGACACATTATAAGTAGTAGCATAAGGACTGTTAAAGCCTCCTCCCGTATAGGTATAAGCAGTACCATCAGCACCACCATAAAATCCTGCGTCATCAGCAAACCATATACCATTAATATTTTTGGTAGTTCCCGAAGTAACCTTCGCCCAAGCGTTTCCATCATAAACCATCAGGGTTCCTGTTTGCCCAACAATATAACCTTCTGATCCGTTAAAAGCCACACCAAAGAAAATTTTTGAAACTCCGGTAACTTCCTCGGTCCATGCTGTTCCGTCGTAATGGGCTACACGACCACTTGAGCCAACAGCCCAGCCATCGTTTGCAGCATTAAACCACAGCCCCATAAAATCTTTTGAACCGGGAGAATCAACACTCCAGGTTGTACCATCAAAATGAGCAATGGTACCAGATTTTCCGGCTGCCCAAACATCGGTTGGAGAAACAGCCCATACAGCATTCAAATCTTTCGTTGTATGAGAAGTTTGTGCTGTCCAGCTTGTTCCATCGAAGTAATAAATCACACCGCTTTTTCCAACTATCCAGCCATTAGAATCATCAGCAAAAGAGACACCTCTTAATTCTTTAGTCGCTACACTATCGACAGGTGACCAGGTATTTCCATCAAAATGAACTACCGTACCGCTTTTACCTACTGCCCATCCATTATTGGCATCAACAAAGTAAACACCGAGTAAATCCTTTGTTGTTCCTGACTCGCCAACATTCCAGGTTCCATCGTAATAAAATACCAATCCATCATTGCCTACACCACCATAATTATTAGCATCGACAACAAAAGTAGCATTAATATCTCCTGAAATGCCAGTGTATTCCTTTTTCCATGAATACAATGTATCCACAAGGATTTGGTAGAAATCAGCACCTGTAATCTGATTCCACTCGATGGCTACTTGAGGGTTTACCACGCTGCCATCAGTAGGCTTTGTAATTACAACCGAGGTAATGATAGAAAACGACCATGTCGCGGACCAATCGGAAACTTCCTCTCCATCGTAAGCTCTCACACGCCAATAATAGGTGTCTCCAAACATAAGGTTAACGGCATTTATTGCGGTAAGCTCGGTTAAAGGATAAACTACAGGATTGGTAAAAGCAGAATCGGTTGAAAGCTGAACTTCGTACTGAATGTTTAAACCTACACCAGTAACGGCAAACCAATTAAGCAGCACTTGTGGCATTTGGTCGATGGCACCATTTTCCGGTGTTTGGAGTTCAGGGGCGTAAACCCTATTTTGTCCAAATGTGACGGAAGCTGAAAGCAGTAATGATAAAACAACTAAATAAATATTTTTCATATCAAAAGGATTTTCTATAATTAAGATTATAATTTAACAAATTTTTGTGTGCTGACATTCTTCCCATTCTTCACCTTTACAATATAGGTGCCTGTCGGGAGGCTGGAAACATCCAACTTTCCCTTGTTCTTTCCTGTGGTTAATGAAACCCTGTTCATAATAACCCGCTTACCATTCATGTTATAGACACTAATTTCGGCTGTTGAGCCGCTCTGATTTTCGATGTCAAAATAAACTATGTTGGCAACCGGATTTGGATAAACTTTTAAAGCGCCTTTGCCTGAAACACCGTGATTGGTGTAAATTTCACCAATACCAACCGGTTTACGATAAGTACTTGATTTAAAGATTCCTCTTCCAAAGGTAGCACCATAAATGATACCGTAATTGGTAGCACCTGGATAAAAGACATCCGAGGTATCAAGCCCTGCAATAACCGTAAGTGTAACGGCTTTTTGCGCCACATTTTGCTGTTGCAAATCGAATACAGGTACACTACCCATTTCATCATTATTAGCTGTCCAAACAGGAGAAGCGCTTGAAATATCACCTGTCATAAATACGCCGTTTTCGGTACCGATAATGACCCTGTTACCATCACTCATTTCGATAACCGAAGCGTAAACCGGCATAAGCGGAAGGTTGCCTTGTTTTGAAACAAAAGTTGGTTCCCCATCAAGGGCGTTATCGGTAAAGAAAACATAATTTGAATTTTCAAAATTTCCAAAAGTTACAAGTACTCTTGTAGGATCTTGCGGATCAACTGAAATAGACGTTACTGACTGATCGATAGGATTTCCCGTTTCAGGATTATCAATTTGGAACATTGAGTTGGCTACAATGGAAGTAGACTCGTTTATATCTGCCAATGCCTTATTGTATGCCAAAGCCAAGTTAGATATCCTGTAAATTTTTCCATCGGTAGTTCCTACCCACAAGTGGTTACCGTCAGCAGAATATGCTATTGCATTGGGCTGTCCGGTAAACCCAACTGAGCCATTAGCAATTTCAAACCACTCGGGTGTTTTACCAAAATTATGCAGCTCTTTGGTCATATATACACCACCGTTAACAGCGATAAAGAATCTCGATGATATCGGGTCTACAACCTGAATAGAGTCGCCATTCTGCATAGAAACATCTTCAGGAAGAGTATATTGGAATGGATAGCCGCTGTTGGCACTTCGAACAGTAATGACAGAACCTGCAGCTATGTCTTCTCTGGCAAAATACCAAACCGAGTCGCGGCTATTTTCATTATTAAAGCTCTCCCAAAGGGCAACAGGAGTAATGTAAGCATTGTCGTTGCCAATAGCAGAGGTTAAAAACTGATTGGAAACTGTTTTACCCCTGTCCTCGGAACGGTAAACACGGCCACCTGCACCTTCGTAAACAATAACATCCGGATTTATCAACGAAATAGCAGCATCTCCTCCAAAGGCATTATCAAAATATAGCTGGGTAGAATAGCCCTGCGAGTTAGATTCCCCGGTCATCATAAGTACGCCATTAGATTGGGCACCTCCTATGATATAGTTTTCAATACCCGAAGCAGCAGCCCTGTAAATTTGAGTAGTATAATATTTACGGTTGGCCGGCTGGCTCGTAAAAACATCACCCTGAAACTGTGCCTTGAAAACACCCCCATTGGTACCCACCATAAGTTGGGAAGGCTGACCCGGCCGAAAGGCATAAACTTGATTTCCGGTAGATAAAATATTGGCATTGGGATCGTTTGGAATTTCATAAGTCCGGGATTTTTGCTCCCAAAAAAACAGCCCTTTATTATCCGTTTTATAGCCAACCCACAAGTCAATACCGCCCAGCAAAACTTTATCGGGGTTATCCGGAAAAACTGCAATGGTGTTAAAAAATTCGCCTGCACCAAAAAAGATAAGCACTGAATTAGTTTCAGGTAATACTACATTCCAAGTTTCACCAGCATCCTGTGATTGATAAACACCTTTTGAATAGCCTGTCTCATTAATTAAACTGGCGTAAACAACATTGTTATCCGAAGGGGCGATAGCAAATTCTATTCTTGTTACTTTGGCATTGGTTGGAAGCTGATTTTCCAAACCGGTAGAATGGTTAACAAATTGAGCAGCATCTCCTGAAGAGGTAAAGCACTGGTTGTCCACAGCAGCAACCACAAATGTTCCTGCCGTTTTTACATCGTAACAATTTTGAACTAATTCGTTGCCGGCAGTATCCATTGCCGTTAGCCAACTCAAACCGTTATCATCGGAGTATTTAAGACCGGTATTGGTAGCAGCATAAATACGCCCGTTAGCATCTACTTGCACGCGATTGATAAAAGCCCAATCAAGAGAAGGTGTGTTAGACTGGGGTTGAGTGGAAGCAATTACTTCAAAACTATCACCATCCGAAGATTTGTATAGACCCGACCCCATAAAGCCGGTTGAATAACCCAATTGTCCCAGTTGTGAAAAAACCTGAGATTTAAAAGACTCGCCCGTACCAACGTAAATAGTGCCGTCTTCTGTTTGGGTCATACACGAAACAAACAAGTTTTGGTTAGCAGTATTTATTTTTGACCAGGTAATACCATTGTCGGTCGATTTCCACAAACCACCTGTTACAGCACCGGCGTAAACGGTATTCCCTGATGCATCCTGATTATCATAAATAATAGCACGGGTTCTTCCACCAACATTGTCAGGTCCCATGATATTCCAATCAATCACGTTAGTTGACTTCAAATTCCTTATAGCTTCAGTCTCCTGACGGGCTTTAATAACAGCCTGGCGATTTAATAATCCGGTTGTTTTATTGTTTCTTAAAAGTTGTAAATAGCTGTTAGCACTCACAACATCTTGCATGCTATTATTTTTCTTAACTGCGTCTCTTTCAATGTTATTGAAAGGTTTGTAAGCAGTAAGGATAACAGTTAAGGCAGCTAAACTCAAAAAAAAGGTAAAGGGTAAAAATCTTTTTTTCATACTATCGGTTTTATAAATTTATTTCAAAAATTAAAAGGCACAAGTTACAGCTTTTTCTTAAAGTGAAAATTTTTTTAAACAAAAAAAATCCTCTAAAAACTAACTGAAGTTTCTTCTGTTGCCAAAATTATTAAAAATCGTCTAAATAACTCATGTAGGGAATTTTAAAATGGTATTAATCAATCAAAAATAACTCATTCCTTTAAATAATTATTTTATCATTTAAAAAATTATTCTCTTGTTAATAACAGAGACAACAAAAAGAGCTAAAAAATTGCCAATTAAGATTCAATAAAAACATATTTCTATTCCCTGGTTAATAGCTGTTGTATTAAAAAGCAACAAAAAAATTCAGCAATAAAATAATAGTTACATTATGTTTTCATAAATAGAAACTCAGTTTTAGAATTAAAATTATGAAAACAATTACCTTATTAATCTTATCGGTTTTTCTGACTATCAGTTCTGTTAATGCTCAACTTATTCCTGTAGGATCGGGATGGAAATACCTTGATGACGGATCGAATCAGGGAACTGCATGGCAAACTTTAAATTTTGATGACTCTCATTGGGCCGAAGACAATGCACAACTTGGATATGGCGATAGTGACGAAACAACAGTTATCTCATACGGCAACGACGCTAACAACAAATACATAACTTATTATTTCAGAAAAAAGATTACGGTACAAGACCCCTCTGCTCAAAACGGGTTAAAACTTGAAATACTACGCGATGACGGTGCGGTGATTTACATCAATGGCAACGAAGTTGTAAGGTCAAATATGCCGTCGGGAGTTGTAACTTCTACAACACTTGCAGCACATACTGTTTCAGGCTCAGCGGAAGATGAGTTTTTTGTTTATAACATCTCTTCATCCTGTTTGGTACAGGGACAGAATATTGTAGCCGTTGAAATTCATCAACGCTCTAAAACCAGTTCGGATGTAAGTTTTGATTTGAAGCTCAACTTTACACAGTTGTCTCTTTTCAGAAAAGCTCCCTATGTTCTTTATCTGGGAACAAATACTGAAATATTAATTCTTTGGCAATTAAACGAAACCGGAAACTGTCAGTTTGAATGAGGAACAGACACGCTCTATTCTATAGGAAATATTACAACAGATAAATATGGAAACGCCCATCAACATAAAGTTACGCTGACTAATCTGGAGCCGGGCACAAAATATTACTATCGCGTTACCTATAATACTGACGTTAAAACCGGTGATTTTTATGCAGGTGTATCTAACAATCAACCATCATTTTCGTTTTATGCTTATGGCGACACGCGAACTTATCCGGGTAATCACAATTTGGTAGCCGGGCAGATAATGACTTATGTAAATAACAATCCTCAATCACAAACCTTTGTAAGTTCGGCATTAATGTCGATACACTAACATTCTCAGCGATTCGACACGACGGAACATTAATAGAAAGTTTTGATTTTATCAATCCTTTAATGGCCATTAAAAAAAATGACGCAAACACACTTTCACTGGATGTAAACCTTTATTATTTCAACAAAAAAATTGTGATTAAAAACAAAGAAAAAACCGAATTAATTTTAACTGTTTATAATCTTACCGGACAGATGATTATAAAACAACCTTTAAAGCCAGATTATAACGAAGTGATTCTTGATAGTAAGGGTATATATTTAATTAAAATTATCGATACTACAGGAAGAAGTATTATTAGAAAATTTTTCATTAAATAATACCCAAAACACAAATAAGCATCAAAACACAAATAATATCGAAACACTAATCTTCAAATTACCCAAACCCCGTCATTCAATGGGTTTTGGTCATTTTCCTTTTTTGGTATTGGTGCTTATTTGAAATTTAGTGTTTGATGCTTGTAATTTAGCCTTTACTTCAGAGCATAAAAAAAGCTCCAACACTTACGTATTGGAGCTTTTAAAAAGTTGGCGGCGACCTACTTTCCCACTTG
The DNA here is from genome assembly GCA_003650425.1 of Bacteroidota bacterium. Classification (GTDB taxonomy): domain Bacteria; phylum Bacteroidota; class Bacteroidia; order Bacteroidales; family F082; genus B16-G9. The sequence goes on from QMPP01000070.1 coordinate 13,656, forward strand.
GTATAGCAGTATCATCGGCGCTGGCAGGCTTAACTTCTCTGTTCGGAATGGGAAGAGGTGGACCC
>QMPP01000071.1 GCA_003650425.1 Bacteroidota bacterium
AGGAATTATTTTAGCTTATCGCGGAAAGATTTGGAAAGGAGCCTTGCTGTTTGCCCTGGCTTTGGCGCTCGAGATAAATGCAAACCATCTTCAAATAACCTATTACTTGTTGTTTGCTGTGCTTATTTACGGTGTGTATAAACTTATGGATGCCATTAAGCAACACGACTTACTTCCGTTTAGCAAAACAACCGGAATATTAATTATTGCCGCACTGTTGGCTGCTTCTACCAATTTAACCAACCTCTGGGCAACGTGGGATTATGGAAAAGATACCATGCGTGGCAAACCCGAACTGTCGAAGGAAAAGGCTGTTAAATCGGAAGGTCTCGATAAAGACTATATTACTGCCTGGAGCTATGGCATCGGTGAAACATGGTCGTTGCTTATCCCTGATGCCAAGGGGGGTGCCTCCGGGTATATAGGTAATATCCCTGAGTTAAAAAATGCCGACCCTTCTTATAGAAAAGTAATTTCGCAGCAAAATGGCTATTGGGGTGACCAGCCGGGGACATCAGGACCTGTTTACGTTGGTGCAATCATTATGTTTTTCTTTGTGATGGGTTTGTTTATTGTGCGAGATCGACTTAAATGGCCGTTAATATTTGTAGCAATTCTTTCAATATTATTGGCATGGGGTAAAAACTGGATGCCGTTTACCAGTTTCTTTATCGACCATGTGCCCGGATACGATAAGTTCAGAACAGTTTCGATGATATTGGTCATAGCCGAATTGGCCATTCCGCTTTTGGCGATGATGGCACTCAACGAAGTTTTTGTCAAGCCTGAATTAATCAGAAAAAAAATAAATCTATACCTGTTTCAGGTTCCTGCCTTTTATTTAGCACTTGCCTTAACAGCAGGAATCACCTTGTTGTTCTGGATTACTCCTACAACTTTCTTTAGCTTTTTTAGTCAATTTGAAATGCAGCAATTCAGTCAATTAAAGCAATCGAATAACCCGGCTCAAATAGCTGCCTTTATGGATAGTTTGCAAAGTGTCAGAGTGGCTATATTCAGGGCCGATGCTTTGCGAAGTTTCTTGTTTATTATGGTAGCCGCAGGATTGATTTGGTTTTATGCATCTCATAAAGTAAACAAAACAATTTTTGTTGTTGTACTGGCTGTTTTAATTGTTGCCGATCTTTTTCCTGTCAACAAGCGCTATCTGAACAATGATAATTTTGAGAGGAAATCAAAAGTTGATAATCCCTTTCATAAAACTGCTGCCGACAAGGCCATTCTGGCAGATCAAGACCCCGATTATCGTGTATTGGATTTAACAAAAAATATTTTTAACGATGCCAGTACTTCCTATTTTCACAAATCCATTGGAGGCTATCACGGTGCAAAATTACAGCGTTATCAGGATTTGATTGATAACTATTTGCAGGTTGAAATTCAAATGTTGCAAAACATGTTAAAAAACAAACCTACACAAAGTTCAATTAACAGGACGCTGCAATCGGTTAAGGTTTTAAATATGTTAAACACAAAATACTTTATCTACAATCCCGATGCGCAACCTATTAAAAACAGTTTTGCTTATGGGCATGCCTGGTTTGTCAATCAGGTTGCTTTTGTTGATAATGCTGATCAGGAGATTGCCCGAATTGGTAAAGTTGATGTTAAAAGTACAGCTGTCGTTGATAAAAAGTTTGCCTCTCAACTGGAAGGTAAGACTTTTGAAATGGATTCAACAGCAACAATTTCGTTAAAATCGTATGCTCCTAATCATCTTGTTTATCGGTTTGAAAGCGCTAAAGATCAATTGGCGGTATTTTCCGAAATCTATTACAATAAAGGCTGGGATGCTTTTGTCGATGGGAAAAAAGTACCCTATTTCAGGGCTGATTATGTGCTGAGGGCGATGGTAATTCCTGCCGGAAAACATACGGTAGAGTTTAAGTTTGAACCGGGTATCTGGGTAACGGGTAACATTGTTTCGCTGGTATCATCACTTGTTTTGCTGCTGTTGGCGTTGGGCTATTTGATTGTAGAAGGCATGAAGATGCTTAAACGAGATGGAGAATAACCAATCATGAAAAAGGTACTGATTATAACTTATTACTGGCCACCCAGCGGCGGAGCCGGGGTTCAGAGGTGGCTTAAGTTTGTGAAGTATCTGCGTCAGTTTGAATGGGAGCCGGTTATTTTTACCCCTGAAAACCCTGAATTTCCCAGTATTGATGAATCATTAATGGAAGATATACCGGAAGGCGTTGAGGTAATTACCAATAAAATATGGGAACCCTATCAGTTTTATAAAAGGTTTACCGGTAAAAAGAAAGGGGAGAGGGTACAGGCCGGGTTTTTGTCAGAACAGAAAAGTAAAAATCAGTATTTAGAGAAGGTGGCTATATGGCTTCGCGGTAACCTGTTTATTCCTGATGCGCGTAAGTTTTGGATTAAGCCGTCAACAAAGCTGTTGATGCGTTACCTGAAAGAACATCCAGTTGATTTAGTGGTCAGCACCGGGCCGCCACACAGCGCTCATCTGATTGCTCTTAATCTAAAGAAAAGGTTAAAAACACCCTGGCTGGCTGATTTTCGGGATCCGTGGACAAATATTGACTTTTATCGGGATTTGCTTTTAAGCAGATGGGCTGATGCCAGGCATCACCGGCTGGAAAAAGAGGTTCTTACCAAAGCTGATGCGGTTACGGTGATAAGCAGGGGTATGCAGGCTGATTTCAGTGCAATGGTTAACAGGGAATACGCCATTATTCCTAATGGTTATGACGAGGCTGATGTGCTGCGGGCTGATGATGGTAATATAACTTCCGGAGATGGTTTTGTGTTATCGCATGTTGGTTCTTTAAATAAAGACAGAAATCCGGATAACCTTTGGCAAGCCCTTAAAGAACTTACCGAAGAAGATAAATCGTTTCGTGATAATCTTCGAATAAGAAATGTAGGAAAGCTTGATTTTACGGCTGTTGAAGCAATCAATAAGTGGGGACTGGATAAGTATCTTGAAAAAGTTAACTACTTAACACATCAGGAGGTAATTGCCCAACAGCAGAGTGCATCGCTATTGCTTTTGTTGGTTAATCGAACTCCCAACGCAAAACTTATTGTTACCGGGAAAATATTTGAGTATTTGGTTTCGGGTCGTCCCATATTGTGTGTTGGTCCTGTAGATGGCGATGCTGCCTCCATTATTAACGAAACAGCGTGTGGAAAGGTTGTGGGGTTTGATGAGGTAAAAGAGCTAAAAACCTATTTAAAGGAGGCTTTTAGCTTGCATCAAAAGGGTTTATTAACTCCGGAGTGTAAAAACGTAAGTCAGTATAGCAGGAAAAATTTAACGCGCAGGCTAACGGAGTTGTTTAACTCGATTGTTTAGGTTAGCTGGTCTTTAGCAGGTTGTTTACAAAATTAGCCAGGTCGTAGTTTTCTTCGTTAAACACTTTGTAAAGTTCCATCATCATAAGCTTTTTGGGTTTAAAAAATGACTTGTTGATTATCTCTTCAACAAAAATATTAACGGCAATTTTACCTTCCAGAGTTACTTTCTCAGAAATGTAATCAGTAAAAAAACCTTTTCCAATAAGCAATCCTAACGTACGATTACGGCTCATGTCATTTAAAGCGGTAAGACTAAAATCGCCAAAACCACAATAGTTAAACATGGTATCTTCTTTACCGCCAAACTTCTTAATAACGTACCGCATTTCGTTAATGGCGTTGGTTAAAACCAGCGATCTGAGGTTAGGTGAGTCGTAGTGTGCATCCACGATACCTACTATAATGGCGTAAATATTTTTTAAGATACTGGCCAACTCTGTGCCGGCAACATCTGTTGAAAAGTCGAGGTAAATACTGGTATAACCAAAAATCTCTTTAAATATATCAAAGTGTTTTTCTTTTTTTGAAGCGATGGTAAAAGCAGTAGGCATCTGATTGACAATCTCTCTGGCAAACGAAGGCCCTTTCATGCTCACCACGGGATTGTCCAACACCTTGGAAATGCATTGCGGGATAGTGCGGTGCTCTTTTCCAAATCCTTTGGCAAGATTAACAAGCAGCGCATCTTTGTTAATAAGATGTTTGTTTTCAGTAAGGTATGAAACCGTTGCATTGGAAGGGATGCCAAGAAAGATTATGTCTGCCTGTTCAAGAACAGATTTGTCGGATGTTGCACTCAGTGCCGGGTGGAGCCGTACATTGGGAAAATACTTAACGTTTACGTGAGCTCTGTTAATCGAATTGATAACATCTTTTTCAATGGATAGAAGCTGTATATTATATTTTTCTTTTCCTGCGAGTATATTACCGATGGCGGTTGATATAGCTCCGCTGCCGATAAATACTATTTTCATTGGTTCATGCATAATGCAAAAAATCTATTTGTAAACAACAAAAGTAATAATTATCGGGTATAACTATTGTAATAAAAGTTAATGTCCAGATAATCTGTGGTATATTTTATTAATAGAGGTGTTAATATCGTTTGATATCTTTAAATAATAAACGCTTGTTGTAAAAAGGAGAGTAATAATTGCACTTCTGATAATAATATCGATAATGAAATGGTTAAAAGGAGGTATTAATTCTGACAGGTACCAGGTGAAAATACTTATCGCTATAAGATATAAATGCTTGACAGTAAACGGTTGAAATCTCCATTTCCAGTAAAGGAAAAGGTATTTGGCCATGTTGTAAGCCGCTTTTGAGATGAGAGAAGCCAGAGCTGCCCCTATAATTCCGTACATGGGTATGAATATATAGTTTGTAACTATAACCAAAATAGTAAAAAATATCAAAAGGAATGAAAGCCAGCGGTAATGGGGTGAGTTAACGATAATGTGAGGGCTTACTCCTAAAAATACATCGGTGATATTGGCCAGGGCAATAAACAGGATAACATATTTACCCGATTCATAATCAGTCCCGATAATTTTAAATATATTATCAATATTACCCCAAATGCCAATTAACAGTAATAATCCTGCTACACTAAGACTCAAGCTGCTTTTTCGGTAGATATCCATAATGGTTTTCAAATCATTGGTTTTCCAGGCGTCGGCAATAACCACCGAACTTATTTTTCCCATGGTTCGCAGCGGGACTAATATTAGCGTTCCAAAAAAGAAGGTGATAGTATAAATACCGACATTACTTAATCCAAGATAATGGTCAACCATGATTAGGTCGATATTTACAACTAATACCCCTGAGTAACTTGCTACAATCCCAAAAAAGGCAACACTGGCCATTTGTTTAGCCAGTTTTTTATCAATAAAACTAAAATCGGGTTTGAGGAAAAGTAATTTGTCTTTAGCTAAAGCTGCAAGCAGAAACAGTGAAGGAGAAATGATTGCTAAGGTGTATAAAATCACCAATACATGAAAGTCGATTAGTTTAAAGAAATAGAGAATAACGGAAACAATTATCAAGCTTCGTTGAACAACTTCTTTATAAATAATCCCTTTCACAGCATTATATAATACCCGATAATAGGTATCGAAAATGCCAAAAAGAAGTGTGAAAAACAGCAGAGGGATTACATAATAGTAATAAGGTATGAACAGAGATGATTTGTCTTTGGCGTTGTTTACAATGTAATGGTGTAAGCCAAGATAAATAGCAACTGTTATAATAAACCCGATAAGCGAAATTAACAGAGCCAGCCCTAAAAATCCATGGTGTTTTTTTTCTGTGCTTCGGAAGTTAGGAAATAGCTTGATAGTAACCGTATTAAACCCAAGAACAGCAAATTGAGCCAGCAGGGTTGAATAGGAAACCAAAATGCGTAATAATCCAATCTCATTTTTTGAAAGCAGGTTGGGAAACAAAATTCCGGATATAAGAAATCCTAACCCAACACCAATGTATGAGTAAATTGAACCTGAGATGGATTGTTTTTTAATTATTCCCAAGAGTTGTTTTTTTGAGCGAAGTTAGAAATATATTTGAATTGAAATAATGGAAAGCTGTTTTCTTTACTGTCTTATATATATGGTTATCTTTGTTACCAAAAAAAATATATTTTTTATGTTTTGTATTAAGTTAGTGTAAGATTTACATTGAAGAAAAGATTAAACTGTAAGCTATGACTGAAATTGTTTTTAATGAAGAGTATAAGAAAAGGCATCTTGAAAGAATAAATAGAACGCTAAAGTTTGTTGATAATGTGATTCTGTCAACAGACAAAGTATTGGATTTAGGCCCAGTTAATTCACTTTCAAAACTGTTGATTAGTCAAGGATTTAATATTACAAATACACCAAAAGGCATTGATTTAGATTTATCTTTTGATATTGTTAAAGAGGATTTTGATGTGGTTACCGCATTTGAGATTTTTGAACATATGGTTTCTCCTTTTCCGCTTTTAAGAGCAATTTCTGCCAAAAAATTAGTAGCTTCAGTACCATTAAAGTTGTGGTTTACGAATGCATATTGGAACAATAATGATCCGTTTGATAAACACTATCATGAATTTGAACCAAAACAATTTGATTTGCTTTTGAATAAAGCAGGGTGGCGAATTATTAAGTCGGAAAAATGGGTGAGCAAAACGTCTCAGATAGGAGTGCGTCCATTGTTGCGACGGTTTGTTCCTCGTTATTATATTGTTTATTGTGAAAGAGAATAATTAATTACTTAAAAGATTTATATAAATCAATTAATTTATTTGTAAAGGCTGTATTATTAAACTGTTTGTATAATTCAACATAGCCGTTGTTTCCCATCTTTTTCATTATGTTTGGGTTTTCAATAAGGTATATAATATGCTTTATAAACCCCTCTTGAGTTTTGTAAATTAAACCGCAATTTGCAGAGTTAATTAGTTGTTTTTGAGGCAAACAGTCAGATGCTATTATAGGTTTTTTACCAAACATGTATTGGTAAATTTTATTTGCAACACCAGATTCGTGTTGTGGATTCTTATAAAAAGGAGCTAAACTGATATCAGAAATGTTTAAGTATGATAAAAGCTCAGAAACTTGAATCCATGGTATGTATTCGATATGATTTTTGACATCATTCTCATTAATAGCAGAATAAAATCTGTTTTTATCAGATTTATCTACAGGTCCAATAATTAGAAAGTTTATGTTGTATCCTCTTTTGCGAACTTCTCTAAAAGCGTCAATTGCATCAAATATTCCCCTTCTTTCTGCAATGCCTCCAAAATAGAATAGTGTTATATTCTTTTTTCTTTTAATCTGATGGTTAATTTGATATTTTTCAAAGCGTTTAAAATCAATAACATTAGGAAAAGATATAATATCGGATTCATTTAGAAAACTATATTTTTCTAAAAGTTTGTTTTTATATGCATCGGATAATACAATTATTCTTGATGCGTATCCTAAGTATTCTTTTTCTTTAATTTCCCATTTTTCTGGTAATGAGATATAATGTCTTATATACCCATTTGTCCAGTTATAACCTTTAACTGCAACAGGATAGTTTTCATGAAGGTCTAGTATTACAGGACAATTCTTGTTTGAAAGCATTGAACCTTGGAAGGCAGCTTTTGACATGTATAAGTCGTGTGTATGTATAATGTCAATGGAATATTCATTAATAAATCTTTTAATACTATGTTTCCACATATATTCATAATATGGAATTCTATTAAAAAAGAAAAAGAGTATATCCTTAACCTTTCGTTTTATTCTAATCCTTTTGATTTTAATATTTTTTATTTCAGGATATTGTTGTTTATTAAACCCAAAGCATAGCACATAAACTTTGTATCCGGCACTCTTAATAATGTCAACTTCTTTTCTTACCCTTATATCATTATTAAATTCATTATCGACTATTACGCCTATCTTCATTTGGTTTATATGTTTATGTTAATGTGTTAAATCATGTAACCAGCTATTGCAAATCTACCAATTTATTTAAACCAAAATAGGAAAAAGATATAATATATAAGGTTTGCTTATAAGAAATACAAAAATCTCTTTTGAAAGAAATAGATTGCATTAAATGAAAGGAGTAACGTTATTTTACTCTATATTTGATTATTCATCAATTGAGTAATGATTATAAAGCGATTTATATTTATAGTTTTTATTTTCTTCTCCGGAAACCTCTTTTCCCAGGATATCCACTTTTCGCAGTTCTATAATGCTCTATTGAATGTTAATCCTGCGCTGACGGCTGTGGGAGCAAAACCTGCCCGTATAGGGTTGGTTTACAGAAATCAATGGAACAGCATTAGCACGCCTTATAAAACTTACACCGGTTTCGCGGATGGCAGGTTTTCAATAAAAGGATTGTACCGAACCTGGTTTGGTATTGGAGTGGCAGCATACAACGATCAGGCCGGTGACGGCGTTTTAAGTAATACGGTTGCCTCGGTTTCTTTTTCAGCTACACAGGGTTTTAACCGCGATAATACCCTGTTGGTAAGCATGGGGTTTTCGCTGGGGTTGCTTAACCGCAGTGTGCAGTTTGCCAATCTTGTTTTTGATGAACAGTGGAATGGAGTAAAGTTCGATCCCGGTCAGGGAAACAACGAGCCGATAGGCTCTCAATCGGTCATGGCACCGGATTTTAACTTCGGTTTAAATATTTCTTATGCGATAAAAAGCGGATTAAAGTTAGAAGCCGGAAGTTCTCTTCATCATATCAACCGGCCTAAAACCTCCTTTTATAATGCCGACAACCGGATTGATATGAAAATGATAGCCCACGCTCGTGTGGAGTTTGCTTTTAATCGTTATACCACTTTAGCCCCCGCGGCATTTTTTGCTTTTCAGGCCAATACACGGGAAATAATTTTCGGAAGCAACCTTTTGTACCGGTTTTATAATCTTAATTTGATAGGCGGTATATGGTATCGCTGGGGCAGAGATGTAATTCCCGTTATTGGATTCGATTATCATCTTTATAAATTTACAATATCTTATGATGTAAATGTTTCCGCGTTACACCCCGCTTCAAATTACCAGGGAGGAGTGGAGCTTTCGTTAATAAAGGTTTTTCATAAAAAGACAAGCCGATATCCCTGCTCGGAGTTTAAATAAAGTGAAATGAAAAACAATACAACTTATACAATTACTTTTTTTCTCCTTTTCTCATTAATGACCTTACCCATGATGGTTTTGGCCGGCGATTATTATTGGATTGGCGGTTCGGGTTACTGGTCCGATATCAACCACTGGGCTACTTCATCGGGCGGGTCGGTGCTGCATTCGCAGGTTCCTACTGCCAACGACGATGTTTTTTTTGATGCCGGTTCGTTTTTGAACGATGGCGATTCGGTGGTGGTTAATCTTAAAAATGCTGTTTGTCGCGATATGGATTGGAGCGGTGCCGGACACAATCCGAAGTTAACAGGTGTTGATACAACCAGCATAAGGCTGTTCGGTTCGTTAAAACTGATTGCTTCCATGCAACAAAACTACGGGGGAATACTCTATTTCGAATCAACGGTTCCGGGTAAAACCATAACCACGGCCGGCCATCCTTTTTTAAATGATGTGATTTTTAACGGTGAGGGAGGAAGCTGGAAATTGTCAGATGGTTTTACCGGTTCTACCAAAGTAGTTTTGAATAAAGGGAGTCTGCAAACCAACGGGAAAGACTTTGTTTGTAATCAGTTTGAATCTACTACACAGTATGAGCGTTCACTTTTGTTGTCCGCCTCCAAAATTAATGTTAACCGGTGGAGCCTTGACGGAACTAATCTTACAATGGATGCCATGAATGCTTTTTTTACAGTGGTTAGTTTAATGCAAAATGACAATGGTAATCCGTTACACTACCCCGATATTCATTTTGTTGGTGCAACGGCAATGGTATCCAATACCAATGTTTGGGTTACCTATCACGATTTAACCTTTGAAGGAAGTGGAGTCCTTTCGGGTAATTGTACTATTCATGATGTGTTAATAAAGCTTTCAGGTTCGATTTCAGGAAACGACACCATCCATAATATCACCATAAATGCTGATGGTAATATCTCCGGAGGGAGCATCATTAATGATGTTGTTATTAATCTTGAAGGTGAGATAAGCGACTCAAACAGGATTAATACTTTAGTAGTTGGCAACGTTTGTAAAATAACGGGTACTAACATTATTAACGTGGCTCACGGCAGCAAAGATGCCTTCGTGACAGGTGAAAACCGGATTGGCTACTTATCGGTTTTAAAGAAGTCCTTTTTTGACGGGGTTAACGACGTTGAAAAAGCCGACTTATATGGTGATGGCTATTTTACTGGCAATAATGCTTTTGGTACATTAAACTTCTATCCCGGAAAGAGCTATGTTTTTAATGGCCATTCCACGCAAACCATTCGCGATGTTTTCAGTATTGACGGAACCTGTAATGCCCCCGTCAGGATCTATTCCGATACGAACAGCGTTCAGGCAACTATTAATAAGGTAAACGGTGCCGTTACCGGTCAGTATTTATCGCTAAAAGATTTAAAAGCAACGGGCGTTACCCCTTTCAAGGCTCTTCATTCGGTGGATTTGGGTAATAATTCGGGATGGGATATCGAAACCTCCAACGGGCTTGATTTGTATTGGGTTAACGGTCAGGGAAACTGGAGCGACAACAGTCACTGGGATACTCAATCGGGAGGAGCAGGCGGTCATTGTCCGCCCACCGAAATTGACAACGCCATTTTTGATGCCGCTTCGTTTGGGGGAGGAGGCCAAAATGTAGTTGTTGACATTGAAAATGCCGTTTGTAAAAATATGACCTGGAAAGAGGGTGTTAACAATCCGTATTTAGCAGGAGCCGACTCCAATAACCTGCATATTTATGGTTCTCTAAAAGAAGTACCGGCCTTGAGTTGGGCTTTGAATGGAGATGTTTATTTTGAAGCCACCGAACCCGGGCAAACCATTTTTACAGCTGAAAACTCGTTTTTAAATAATGTTTGGTTTACCGGCAGGGGCGGCAGTTGGCAATTGTTGGATAAGTTTACAACTGTTGCCGTTGTTTATTTCCAACAGGGTATTGTTTATACTTTGGGGAATGATGTTTATTGCAACGAGTTTAGCTCTACCGATACTACCACGCGGAAGCTTTTTTTAAGCACTACCAAATGGACATTGAGTGGAGTTGGTAAAATAGTCTGGAATCTTAATGCACAAAATCTGATTCTTCATGCTGATTCTTCCTTGTTGATTTCAGAGGGCACTGGTGGATATATTTATAGTTTTGGCCCGGAACCTCCGCTTCGATACAACAATGTTATTTTTTATGGATCAGGTTCACAACTGCTCAATGGTGTGTATTGTTATTACAATGTAATCAACCATTACGGAGTAGACGGCTTGATAAAAGGAAACTGTACCATTGATTCCGTCTTGTTTCATAATGAATTGGGCTTAATCCTGGATAACGACACCATCAGAGCGGCCATTTTTGAAAAGAAAAACGGTGAAATCAGGGGTGGCAATCACAACGTGCAAATCGCTATTTTTTACGATGATGGAATAATACGTGGAAATAACGTGGTGGATACGGCTCTTTTTTATCAAAGTGGTACTATCTTCGAGTCTAATACCATCGATACAACCATTATTTACAACAGGGCAATCATCAACGGAAACAACTCAATACGAACAGCTACCTTGTTGGGAGACGGCCAGTTTATTGGTGAGAACACTTTTCACGATTTGACCATTACTAAATCCAACTCCTATTATCTTGAAAATGGAATGACGCAAACGGTGATTGATAATTTTGCTGCTCATGGAACTTGTACCGGGCCGATTTTCATGCAATCGGACGAAAATGAGCAGCAGGCCATCATTAAAAAAATAAACGGTCCGGTGGAAGCCGATTATGTTCAGTTGCGCGATATCAAAGCGGAAGGTGCGGGTACACCGTTTACCGCTTATAACTCGGTTGATTTAGGAAACAATACCAATTGGAACATTTATGTCAGTTCGCCGAAAGAGCTTTATTGGGTGAACGGCGAAGGAGTCTGGAGCGATTCGCTGCATTGGTCAGAAACTTCCGGGGGACAGGGTGGTTATTGTATTCCCACGCCTATTGATAATGTTTACTTTGATCAAAATTCGTTTTTAGATGTAAATAATACAGTATCTGTTGATATAGGTAATGCTACTTGTCATAACATGGACTGGACGGGTGCAAGGTTTGAACCGGTTTTTTATAGTCCCGACACTAATTTTTTGCGCATATATGGAGGGCTGAAACTTAACGAGCTTATGCAAATGGATTTGCAGGGTAATGTTTATTTTGAATCCACGCATAACGATAATCATATTTTAATGCGTTCACAGGCATTTGTTAGCAATGTTTATTTTCAGGGAATTGGAGGTGAATGGCTGCTTGATGATGCTTTTGCATCGGGGAAAAGCGTTTATTTCCTGACAGGAAACTTAATCTCAAACGGAAATAATATTTCAGTTTCCGTTTTCAATACAAATTTTACCAATTCAAGAACACTTAACCTCAATAATTCTGTTATCACGCTTACAGGGGAGGCAACAGAGGTTTGGTATCTTAATGGATTGGGTATTAATTTTTCGGCCGTTAAAACCACTTTCCGGTTTACCAACTCAAATCCTGTTTTTCGAACCGATAATGGCGGGCCGTTCCATTATCCTTATCTTAATTTTTCCCATGCCGGTTGGGTTTTTAATAAAAACACAACGGACAGTTTTGATTCGGTATATTTTAATAAGGGCGGGCAAATTCATGGTGATTGCAAAATCAATGTGGTGAGGGCTTCCGGGTCAACCTCAATTTTCGATTCCGACAGCATCGAGTCGGTTTATGTGGTTAATGGCGATTTTTTACTTCAGGGCGGAAGTCATAGAATTGCCACTATCGTTGCCGGCCAATCTGCTACTCTTTCGGGAAACAATGTTATTGGCTCGGTACGTATCAGCGGGCGGGGCGTTTTGTCAGGCAACAATCAGATAAACGAAATGCTTGATGTAGGTAATATGGCCACTATCGGAGGAAGTAACTTTGCCAATTATGCCAAACTCAGAAACAACGGAACCATCAGTGGCGAAAATGAGTTTAATACATTAAAATTTTATCCGGGAAATATTTATGAACTGGAACAGGGTAAAACACAAACCATTCATCAGGATTTTTTCACCCGTGGAAACAACTGTTTTCCTATTACGTTACGGTCGCTGCACGATGGACAGCAAGCAATGATTAACATGCCGGCAGGAAGAATAGTCAGTGGTGATTTTATTGAAATTAAAGATATAGATGCCGGGGGTGGAGCTCAGTATTTTGCGGGACATTACAGCACCGACTTAACCAACAATAGTGGGTGGATATTTGAAAATGCACCGGGTTATATTTTCGGATTCCATAATGATACCGTGGCTTGTCTGGGTGGCGAAACAGTGATTGGTACTGATAATTTCAATCCGGATGAAAATTCCACTTTTTTGTGGCAGGATGGCAGTACCAACCCTGATTTTATTTTAAATGGAGAGGATAAAGTTTGGGTAACGGTAAGTTATGCCGATAATTGCTCCTTTACAGATACCATGAATATTCATTACAAAGATTCACCGGAAGTTGAACTGGGAACCGATCAAACCCTGTGTAGTGGTGATACGGTTTTCATCGCCTATCATTCCGACAGCGTCTCCTATGTTTGGGGTGACGGGTCAACGGATTCCGTGATAAAAGTAAAGGAAACAGGTTATTATACCATAATAGTTATTAACGACGGGGGGTGCAAAGCTTCCGATTCTGTTTTCGTGAATG
>QMPP01000072.1 GCA_003650425.1 Bacteroidota bacterium
CCTAAATTGGTAAGCGTTTATTATTCACCCAAAAACAGGTGCATTGGATTTTCTTTAATGATCGTATTGATTTGATCGTCGGTTACTCCTCTTTGTTTTAAAGCAGGAATAACATTTTGAAACAGATGGGTAGGATACCAGTTGGCAACTAATGGTAATGCTTGTTCCGGTATTGACAGGGGACGGCCAAGCCAGGTGATAATGTAATCGTGCGAAATCATTAATTGGTTGGTATAGCCCATTTTAATCAGCTCGGTAAGGACTTCATAACGCTGCTCATCCATCGGACAACCGGCGAGACCCTGTAGTCCCATACGATCCCAGGAAACATAAACCCCTTGTTCTAAGGTTTTTACCTGGTAATCAATATCCAGGCTGTCGCACATATGCCCAATTTGGATACGTTTGGGGTCGGCTCCTGCTTCGATAAGCAATTTAGCCTGTTCAGGACCCATGGTACCTTCGGTGGTGTGGGTAATAATAGGGACACCGGTTTCTTTTTGAACCCGGGCGGCGGCAATAAACATCTTCTTTTCGTACTCGGTTATTTCTCCTTTACTGGAACCGACTTTGATAACCCCGGCTTTAATGCCTGTATCACGAATTCCTTTGGTAACTTCTGTCAGAAACAGCTCATACAATTCATCGCTGATATCGCCAAGCGAGCTACGAAAAGTCCAATAAGCTGAACCTCCTTCTTCTTCGTAATAATAGCCTGTAGAGCAGACGATGTTTACTCCCGACTTTTCCGAAATTTCTTTATACATTTCAGGTTGCCGGCCCTGGTCGGATGCGGTAGCATCAATGTAAGTTTTTACACCAAGTTCCTTTAATTTTAAAAGGGCTTCCACACCGTTTTTAACAACGGCATCGCGATCCATCGGAGCAATGGTTTGATCTCCTTCCCAACCGGGATAGCCATAACAGATGTGCTCGTGCATGAGGGTTACACCTAATTCTTCAGGTGAAATTTGTCCCAGCACCGTGTTTACTTTTGCTTTACTCATAATTGCTTCCTTTTTTGTTAATAATAGAATAAATATGTCATTTTATATAAATACATAATAATGAGCGAGCTATAAGATAAATTAGAAAAGCAAAAAAACAACAACCGGAGATCCTTCTATTTTATGATTTGCTTTAGCTGTTCAAAAATAACAATAAACTTACAAACTTATGCTGGTTTATTCATCTAATTAGTTAACCAGAGCCAATTTGTTTTTATTCTAAAAAAAGAATGAGTATTTAAAAAACCTTATATAAAACTAATCCCTGTTGATAATATTAGGTGAATTGGTAATAAATCCGTCAATTCCCAGATTTTTTAATTTCTGAAACTTTTCGAAATTATCAATGGTCCATACATTTACTTTTTTACCTCTTTTATGAATGGCATTGATGATGGACTTGTTGGCAAAAAGATAGTTGATGCTGTACTCGGTAATGTATGGATGTTTTTCAAAGCTGTAATACTCGGGGGCAAAACCGGCACTCACATAAACGGGCAGCAGTGATAATTTTCCGATAAATAGTTTGTGAAGTTCAATTTCCGGATCTAATTGATGCACTTGTTCCAAAATACCTGTTTTAAACGAGTGAATGATACACCAGTCAGTAGCGTTATATTTTTTGATGATATCGATAACATGTTCCACAATGTCAGGATAGTATTCGTCGCCATCTTTTAATTCGATAACAAACTTTGCCTTGCCATCAATAAGTTTCATGGCCTCTTCAAGCAAAGGAATTTTTTCGCCTTTAAATTTGTCAGAAAACCAACTTCCGGCATCAAACTTTAACAATTCTTTATAGGTAAAGTCTTTTATTTTGCCTTTTCCGTTGGTCGTTCGGTCGATGGTTTTGTCATGCATAATTACCACCTTCCCATCTTCGGTTTGATGAACATCCACCTCGATACGGTCAACATTGTATTTCAACCCTTCTTTAATGGCTGACAGTGTATTTTCGGGAGCCAGGTTTCCTGCACCACGATGCCCGGTGATGGTAAAGTTGTTGTTTTTCATAGTTGCTGGTGTTGAATAAAAAATGGGGGATAATGAAGTGAAAACATACAAAGCAAACAGCAGTAAAATGATAAAAATTATTTTCAGAGCCTTTTTCATTATGGTGTAATTAAGGAATAATGGTCACGAAGATAGGTTTTTTTTGGAATAGGGATGATAGGATAAAAAGGAAGATATCTTAAAATTATCTCAAGAGTATGCATTATTGTGATGAATCAAAAAAATTAATTATTTTTACAATCTGGTAATACCACCAACCGAATAAATCATGACAGAAAGAATATTAGAACCGATCACTACTGAAAGCTTGAAGCAGGTTTTTGTAGCTAAATTTGAAGACCTTATCCTTTCGGGAAAAATTTCCATTGGCGAAACGCTTCCCTCTGAAAGGGAGTTGTCCGCCCAACTGAAAGTAAGCCGTCCTGTGGTTCATGAAGGACTGATAGAGCTTTCTCTACGGGGATTGGTCAGTATTCGTCCCCGATCAGGAGCCATCGTCAACGACTTCCGGAAAGAAGGATCTATTCCGTTGCTGCTTTCGCTCTTAAATTATCACGGCACGCTGGATCCTAAGATTCAGAAAGATATTTTAGAAATGCGCTTGCTGTTTGAAAACGAAATGGTACGACTCTGTGCCAAAAACCGCAACTCAGAACAAATGCAAAAACTCGACGACATTATCCGTCAGGAGGAACTCATCGACACAGTACAATACGAAGAAGTAGCCAAGTTGGATTACCAGTTTCATCAAATCATTGCAGCAGCTTCCGGTAATTTTATTTACTCGCTGCTACTGAACTCATTCCGGGAGATATACCTGCATCTCTCCACCTTGTTCTTTACCAATACTGAAGTCTGTTCTGTAGTTTTTAACACCCATAAAAAGATTGTGGATGCCCTCCGCCAACAGGATATGAAGGAAGCTGTCAGTCTGATGACCCGCCTGCTGAATCACGGCGCCGAACATCTTGAATTGATCATTCAAAAAAATAATCTGAAAAATAAAATCTAAACACATTAATACCTGCTGCCATGGAAACAATTATGCAAATTTCCAAAATCAAAGAGCCCAAACAACTCAGTAAACGCATTCAGTGGTTGCGCGACTACTATTTTTCCGGTATCAACCGGAAATGGAACAACGAATTTACCGCCTGGACTACCGGAACACCTTGGGACACCCAGTACGATGAACTAACCTATTATATTGTTCCGGAGACTTATCCTTTTTTGGAAACCTTTAAATCCTCTATGAAACAGTATGCCCGGAAAGTGGAAACACCGGATAACTTTTTCCAATGGAGTCTGCCCGAACGTAAAGCCTGGTTTGTTAAAGAAACCATGGTAAATTATGTGCCTCAGGAACTCCTGCCCGGCGACTTGATTGCAGGTGCCCGTTTCAACCTCATGACTTCCATGTGCTGGACGGAAGAAGAAGCAAAAGCAGTAAACAAACGGATTTACGGCAAAAACGGATCCCGGGTCAAAATGAAATGGTTTCACGACCATGGTTACGGTAATGCCGGCGCCACTTCGGGACACATCATTCCCGGTTACGACAAAGTGCTTCGCATTGGCTGGAAAGGAATTTCTGCCGAACTCAAAAATCATTACGACAATCTTTCCGGCAGTGAAAAAGAAAGTTCTAAAGGTGCTCAGCTTCGCGCCATGATGACAGCCGCCGCCATGCCCCGCGAGATGGCTGAAAAGTACAGCAACCTGTGTGAAAGTAAAGTCAAACAGGAGTCGGATACCGAACGCAAAGCAGAATTGCTGCAAATGGCCGAAAACCTGAAAAAAGTACCATGGGAACCTGCTGAAACTTTTTGGGAAGCCATGCAAGCACTTTGGCTCACCCACATGCTGGTGATGAGCGATGAAAACTATCCGGGTCCGGGTGTTTCATTTGGTCGCATTGACCAGTATCTGCTGCCCTATTGGGAAAAATCACTAGCCGAAGGAATGGACAAGGAATTTGGCAAAGAGATTATGAAAACCTTTTGGATTCATGCCAACACAGCCTATGATGCCATGATTAGAGTTGGTGCCAACCAGGGAATTTCAGCTGGTTACGGACAACTGATTACCCTTTCGGGCATGGGAGCTAACGGTAAAGATGCCACCAACGACCTGACTTATGCCATGCTGGAAGTGATCGATGAAATGTCACCCATTCTGGAACCCAAACCCAACGTCAGACTACATCGGAATTCACCGGACAAACTATTGAACATGCTAATCGATATGATTTCCAGCAGCCAAGGGTCTCCTTTCCTGCTGAATTTCGATGAACGCTCGATGGCGGGGATGATGAGGGAAGCCAAAACAGGAAAATTCGAAGCCCTGATTACCAAAACCAATGTGTATGATTACGCTCCGGTCGGCTGTCTTGAAAACACCATGACCGGCAATGATCGTTCAGGAACTGTTGACAACAATCTGAATCTACTGAAAGCTGTAGAACTTACACTCACAGGAGGAAAAGACCTGAACATGTTTATAGATCCCATCACGGGCAAAAAGGAAAAAATAAAACAGGACGGATCGAAAACCGGTGATGCCACAAAATTCAAAACCTGGGAAGAATTCAAAGAAGCCTACATCCGGCAAACGGAATACATCGTGAAAAAGATTGTTGATCTATACGAAACTTCCGAATCTATCCGGGCAGAATTTAACCCCACACCCTATCTTTCCTGTATGGTGAAAGGCTGTGCCGAAAAAGGAATGGATGTTACTCAGGGCGGTGCCGAAATCAGTTTCACTACTATCGAAGCGGTTACTTATGCCACCACGGTCGATTCGCTACTCGCCATCAAGCATCTGGTTTTCGACAAGAAGCTGACAACCATGGAGGAGCTTATTAAAGCGTTGAAAAATAACTGGAAGGGTTTTGAGGTATTACAGGCACGCGCCAAATACAAAACGCCAAAATATGGCCGCGATGACGATGAAGCCGATGCTATGGGACGGTTTGTGATGGATGTGTGGACAGGCGAAACATGGAAATACAAAACCAAAAGCACCCACAGGCAATTTCGTCCCGGTATGTTGAGCTGGAATTATTGGGTAGGAGATGGCTACGTGTTGGCTGCCAGCCCTGATGGACGTGAAAAAGGACAGTTTTTGTCCAATGCCATTTGTCCTGTCAACGGAACAGATATCAACGGCCCCACGTCCAACACCAATTCTGTAGGAAAAGTGCTTGGCGGACGCACCGAAATTGGTGACTGGAAAGATTTTGTCAATCTCGTTCCCAACGGTACCAGTCATACCATCACTTTTAATCCCTCGTTCATAAAAGATGCCGAGCACAAAGAAAAATTCAAAGCTTTTCTGAAAGGTTATGTGGAAAATGGAGGAACCGCTTTACAGATCAATATATTGGATCCGGATATGCTGCGTGATGCACAAAAACATCCACAAAATTACCGCCATTTACTGGTACGGGTAACAGGGTACAATGCTTACTTCACCGCCATCGGCAGAGAATTACAAGATGAAATTATTGCACGAATTAGTCATGAAAAGTTATAGAAATTAAAATGGCCGAAAAGAACACTATAAATGCCCATTTGTTGGAAATCCAGCGTATGTCCACCGAAGATGGCCCAGGTATCCGTACCACCATTTTTCTAAAAGGATGTACATTGCACTGCTCCTGGTGCCATAATCCGGAAAGCATTTCACCCAAACCACAACTACAATGGCTGCAAACCAATTGTATGGGATGTCAGCTGTGTGTGGCCGCCTGTCCTAACAATACCTTGTCTTATGTGGATAATCAGATTATTATTGATAGAGATATTTGTGAGGCATGTGGAATTTGCGTAGAAGAATGTCCAACCGGTGCTCTGGAAATCATGGGGCAAGCTATTAGTGTTGACGAAGTCGTTCAGGAGGTATTGAAAGACAAAGCTTATTTTGAAAAATCGAACGGCGGGATTACTGTCTCAGGCGGAGAGCCCACCATGCAGGCCGACTTTGTGGCTGAATTCTTGAAAAGGATGAAAGAAAACGGAATTCATACCGCCTTGGATACCTGTGGGATGATACCACCCTTCGCTTACGAAAAAATTTTACCTTATACTGATTTGTTACTGTACGATCTCAAAGAAATAGACAGCGTAAAGCACCGGAAATTTACAGGAAATCCTAACGAAAAGATCTTCAATAACCTGCTGACCATCTCCGAATGGATGAAAATACATGGAAAGCCCGGAGAATTGTGGATACGGACACCGATTATTCCCGATGCCACCGACACGGAAGAAAACATTGCCGGTATCGGAAAATTTATTGCTGAAAACAATCTGCAACCTAACCGATGGGAACTTTGTGCATTTAATAACCTGTGCAATGACAAGTACCTCCGGCTGGGAACCCGATGGATTTTTGAAAAATATGACTTACTGGAAGAAGAAAAGCTAAATCATCTGACAGAAGTTGCTAAAAAAAGTTGCGGCATAAATGACAAAAGGGTGTTATGGACTGGATCGGCAAAAACAAAAGAGACGAAAATATCGAAACGAGGAAACGAGCCCCAACCGGTGAATTACTGTCGTATTACCGGTTTGCCGGAGGAAGAGTAAGATTGGAAAAAGTTGTTTAAAGTATAATGCTAATATGAACCTAAGGAATAATAATCAGATTAACTTTAAAAACCTCAAAATCAGAAAAATATTACAGCCATGAAAATAAAAAAACAATTCAGTCCCGAAGATATCGAAGCATTTAAACCGGAAAGTAAAGTAGGGTTACTGGCGACTATCAACGAAGTAGGTCTACCCCATCTCACCCTTATCACTACCCTGCAAGCCAATGGATTGCAAGAAGTGATGTGGGGACAGTTCACCGAAGGCAATAGTAAAGAAAATGTGCTGAAAAATCCCAAAACAGGATTCCTCATTATGACGTTGGACAAAAATCTGTGGCGTGGGAAAGCCCGTTGGCGGGAATCCAAAAAAGAGGGTCCGGAATACATTTATTTCAACAAGCTACCCATGTGGCGATACAATTCCTATTTTGGACTGCATACCATTCATTATATGGATTTAGTGGAAACCACAGAAAAAACTTCTCTGCCCATAGCCGGCATTGTGCTCTCAGCATTGTTGACAAAATTCTCGAAAGGCAGTGCAAAAAGCAAAAACAAAAAAGAAGTGATGAACCAATGGACGGAAAGCCTGCTCAACAAGCTGGATTCGTTGAAATTTCTGACTTACATTACCGAAGACGGTTTTCCCGTCATTATTCCGTTGTTGCAATGCCAGGCTGCCGACAGCGGACGAGTGGTTTTTTATCCCGGCACTTATACCAACGAACTGTTAAAGCTAAAAAAAGGTGTAGATGTGGCTATTTTAGGGCTTACATTGGAAATGCAGGATGTGCTGGTGCGCGGAAAGTTTATGGGATTTAAAAAACACAAGGCTGTCAAATTGGGTAGCGTGGCTATTGACTGGGTTTACAATTCTATGCCACCGTTAATGGGACAAATTTTTCCGCCGACCAAAATAAAAACAGTAGATGATTTTAGCGTTTAACATCAGATTCCGCTAAACCGCTTTAGGCAATCACCTCACTCTCCCGTTTACAATTTAGATTCTGTTATAAATTCGTAAAAAGAGGACCTTTTATTTTTAATTTGAAGGACGATTTTTTTACCATAGCTTATTTTTCCTAACTTTGGAATCCCTAAAAAAGTTAGTTATGGAATATGAAATATTAAAACCCGAAATGAAGGATGGTATTGCAGTAGTTACCATCAGCCGTCCTAAAGCTCTTAACGCGTTAAACACCCGTTTTTTTGAAGAGATGGATGATTATATCGCGAATCTTAAAAACGACAATAGTATTAAAGTATTGGTAATTACCGGCGATGGAAAAGCATTTGTTGCCGGAGCTGATATTGCCGAAATGGTAAACAAAAACAAAGAAGAAGGAAGTGCTTTTTCACGATTGGGTCAGGCAACTTTCAGAAGTCTTGAAAAATTAAGCATTCCTGTTATTGCTGCCATTAACGGATTTGCCCTTGGTGGCGGTTTGGAATTGACCATGGCGTGCGATTTCCGTACTGCCAGCACCAAAGCTAAGTTTGGCCAGCCGGAAGTGAGCCTTGGGCTGATCCCCGGGTACGCCGGAACCCAAAGGCTTTCGCGGCTTGTGGGTCAGGGTGATGCGCTCTATTTGTTAATGACGGCCGATATGATTGGCGCTGATGATGCTTTACGAATCGGGTTGGTTCAAAAAGTGTTTGAGCCGGAAGTATTAATGGAAGAAACTTTGAAAATTGCCAAAAGCATAGTCTCGAAAGGTCCCAAAGCCGTAAAATTAATAAAACAAGTTGTCAGAAACGGACTGGCCATGGATTTTGACAAAGGATCGGAACTGGAAGCTCAACAATTTGGCTCCCTGTTTGGCGAAGGCAACGAAGGCAAAGAGGGGATGTCGGCGTTTTTGGAGAAGAGAAAGCCGGAGTGGAATTAAGATTGGAAAATGGTGATTTGACCTGCCTGACCATCCTGTGGCCTTTGCAAACCGGCAGGGAGACGAGTAAAAGGCAGTTTAAAATTGCCGGATAGTAAAACAAGTATTAACTTTACACCATTGATATTTCAGATGAAATATTTTGCGAATTGAGAAAATGACTAATAAAGAGAATTATGGATATTCAAATTCAAAAGCTAAGCATTATTCATCGTTTAATACAAATAAATGATAAAAGTGTTATCAATAAAATAGATTCACTCCTGTCAACAATCTCTAATGAGCCTATGTCTTTAGAGGAGTTCTATGCAAGGATTGATGAAGCAGAAGAAGATGTTTCCAAAGGAGATGTAATAACTCATTCTGATTTATTGAAGAAGATTGAAACATGGTAAAGAAAATCAAAATAATTTGGTCTTTACGCGCTGAGAAGGATTTGATGATTATTTATGATTATTATGCAGTTATTTCGTTGAAGATTGCAAAGAGTTTAATTTTAGGAATAACAAGGAGAGTTGAATTATTAAAAAATGGATTTGTAAATATTGGCCAAAAAGAAATACTTTTAGAAAGAAAAGGATTTGAATATCGATACTTGGTTTATAGAAATTATAAAATAATCTATCGGGTAGATAATTATTCAATAATTGTAATAACCATTTATGATTCAAGGCAAGACCCGGAAAAATTATTTGATTTGACAGGTTAAAATTTTGTTTTCAGATCATAGTTTTTAGCTCACGGTTTTTAGCTCACGGTTTGTAACCGTGAGCAATAAAAAATTAAATAAAAGGCAGCTTCCAACTGCCGAAAAATATAAAATCAATATTAACCCCAATAAAAACAGTAATATGACATACAACGAAAGATTAGAAAATGTTGCAGTGCTGGGAGCTGCCGGTAAAATGGGAAGCGGCATCCTGCTGCTTACAGCCGTGCACATGGCCGACCTGAGTCTGCAAAACAAAGACAAAACCTACGTGCTTTACGCCATCGACGTTTCGGATAAGGCACTTACCGGATTAATGGAATACCTCCGCGTACAGGTGCGCAAACTGGCGGAGAAAAAAACCGTGTGGTTGCGCGAAATGTACGCCGACCGCAATGACCTGATCGAAAACTTCGATATCATCGACGAATACATTATGGATGTGCTTAAAATAGTACGACCGGTTACTGCCGTTGAAGCTGCTTACAACTCAAACATCGTTTTTGAAGCGGTTAACGAAAACAGGGCACTCAAGGTAAAACTCTTTACCCAAATCAAACAACACGCTTCAAAAGATGTTTGGTTTTTTACCAACACCTCTTCGGTGCCAATTCATTTGATTGATGAAGAGGCTCTGCTGGGTGGTAAAGTAATCGGATTCCATTTTTACAATCCCCCGGCAGTACAGCGGTTGGTTGAACTTATTAAAACCGATAACACCCAACAGGAAGTGGTTGACTTTGCTTACGAGTACGCTAAAAACCTGAAAAAAATTGTTGTTCCATCCAATGACTTTGCCGGCTTTATTGGTAATGGCCATTTTATGCGCGACGGTTTGCATGGAATGAGTGAGGCACAAAAACTGGCAACCGAAAAAAATATTCCTCTTTATCAGGCTATTTACATGATTAACAAAGTAACCCAGGAATACCTGATTCGTCCTATGGGAATTTATCAGCTGATGGATTATGTTGGTATTGATGTTATGCAGTTTATCCTTAATGTGATGAACCCGTTTGTAAGCGATGAAGAGCTGCACAGCGATCTGCTTGATAAAATGATGGAACAAGGCGTAAAAGGCGGCCAGTTTTCCAGCGGAGCGCAAAAAGATGGTTTCCTGAAATACGAAAAAGGAAAACCTATTGCCGTTTGGGATATCGACAAAAAGGAATATGTAGCTTTCGATACTTTTAAAGCTGATGCCGATGCCATGCTGGGAGCAATCCCCGAATCGGCAACGCCATGGAAAGCCACTTTAAAAATGAAAAACAAAGACGAGGTCTTTAATAAGTTTTATACCGATTTAAAAACTACTGATATACTGGGCGCAAAAATTGCACTTCGCTACGGAAAACGCTCGAAAGCCATTGGCGAAAAGCTGGTGGTCGACAACGTGGCCCACAATGCTGACGATGTAAATACGGTTATGCTAACCGGTTTCTTCCATGCTTATGGTCCCATTAACAACTATTTTGATTAATTGTCTCTACACCAATTCGTAAAATTAAAATAGCGAATTAGCAGCAATACATTAATCCATTACAATAATTAGCATAATTAGAAAAAATGAAAAAATTAAGAAGAAAAGTATATATGACTGCCGGATACAACACTATTTCGTTGGGAACCGGCCGCAAGGAATTTAACCCGCGCAAACCTCGCCCGGATATTGAACATTATATTAAAGAAGCCGGACAAGGCGTTCTCCGGCAAATTGGCGGTGCTAAAAATGTTGATGAGTCGGTAATTGGGAACTTTATTGCCGGCCGTTTTAACAAGCAAGGACACCTCGACGGATTTATTCCAATGATTGACAAAGGGCTAAGTATGAAACCTGCCGTAAGGGTAGAGGGTGCTTGTGCTTCGGGAGGTCTTTCGCTGGTTACGGGCATTCGTCAGGTGTTGGCCGAAACATCGGAAGTGGTGCTATCGTTGGGTTTTGAAGTTCAAAATACGGTAAAAGCCATTTATGGCGCCGATATTCTTGCCCTGGCGGGATGGTTTAAAAAACGTAAAAAAGGTCATGCCTATTTTTTCCCGGGACAGTTTAGCGATCGCGCCGGCGCCTATTACGAAAAATATGGCTACGAACGTACCCGTAAGGGGATGGCTCGTTGGTATGCCAACGCCATCGAAAACGCCCGCCTTGACCCAACTGCTCAGGAGTATCACAACGCCAATCCTGATCCCTATGCCACAGCATTAAAGATGCAGCCCAATGGTAAATTCTTCGTAGATCATCTAACTGTTTTAGACTGTTCCAAAGTTTCGGATGCCGCATCGGGTATTTCCATCTGCTCCGAAGAGGGCTTGAAACGGATTGGCATCGACAAAAAAGATGCCGTTGAAGTGATTGGCTTTGGCCATGCTGTTAGAGATATCACCTCCGACCCGACCGATCTTACCGAATTGGAAACCATCAAGTTTGCTGCTCATCAGGCTTTGGAAAATGCAGGCATCACCATCGACCAGGTAGGAACTGTTGAAACCCACGACTGTTTCTCTATTGCAGGTATCCTTGCGGTGGAAGCTTTAGGACTTGCCGCCAAAGGCGAAGGCGCCGATTATGTAGCAGAAGGCAAAACAGGACGAAACGGGGAACTTCCATTTAATACCACCGGTGGACTTATCGGATGGGGTCATCCCACGGGCGGAACCGGCGTTCATCAGGCGGTTACCATCTGGCAGCAGCTTACCGGAAAAGCCGGCGATGCTCAAATCAACATCAGCGATGACCGCCCTTACGGTCTCACCATCAACATGGGAGGCGACGATGTTACCGTTACCTCCATCGTGTTTAAAAGAGGCGAGTAAATAAAACAAAAAGGAGGAGTTATTACCGCAAAGGCACGAAGAGGGAGAATAGCTTAACGTCTTGGTGTCTTGGTGGTTAACCTGATACTGCCTGTTTTAAAGCAAAGGATAGCTAAATGAATGACTTATGGATAGTTTATTGGTGAGGCTTGTGAAGCCATGGTTTTACTGGTAATCTGTACGAAAGGATTGGTGTAGGAGCATGGGGTGAAGTTGAGAAGTTGCAAAAACCCCCAGCATTTTATTCAATCCTTTCAATAGTTTGATCACGTGCAATCATAAAAAGTTCTTTGCTATTTGAGATGTCGGATACAGCTACAACAACATCTACTTTTAACCCGGTATTCCATTGTGGCCCATTGATGCTTACATAATGAGATTTGTAATCCGGCAAATAATCATCATTCCGTTCATTCGGCTCCGATATCCAAACATCGTTGTTATTTATGACATACAACTTAGTAACAGAATATTTCCCTGATATTGAACTGCTGTCTGCGCTTATTAACCATAATAATACCTGTAGGTTGGTTTTGCTACTTGTAGGCTTCCCCGGAAAGAAATCCCTGTATAACTCCGTTTCCGGCACAAGGTGTTGATTGTTGAAAACAACCGTATCTTTAGCTTTTGAATAAAGCTCTTCTACCAAAGCCGGATTGTTCAGTACCTCACCATCCAATTTATCCTTCCGGCAGGAATTGCCAAACAAAAGCAATACTATGGTAGTAAGTATCAAAAGTATTTTCATTCCCATTCTTTTATAAAGCAGATTTAATAAGTGCAAATAGCTATATTAATTTTAATGTTTTAACTCTATCGTATTCATTTTTTCTTTTTTTCAAAAGTAATAAAACTAAGCTAATCCTCAAAGAAAACTGACTTCCACTCTACTTCTTATAAAAATGCATCTCTTGCATGTAGTCGTAAACTTTGTCGGACATCCAGTAACGCATGTTCTTTTTGGCTTTAATACCTTTACGGATAAAGCTGGAAGAAATCTCCATCATGGGAGCAGGGAATAGCTTTACAGAAGGATGGTTTTCATATTCTCCAAGGGTAGTGCCCAGGCGGGGATAAACATAAACAGCATAAAATTCCAGAATGGCTTTGTAATTTTTCCATTTATGAAAATTTAAAAAAATATCGGTTCCCGAAATCAGTATAAACTCACGATTAGGATATTTTTCAGACAACCAGATGAGGGTATCAATGGTGTACGAAGAGCGGGGTATTTTAAACTCAATATCGGTTACCCCCAGCTTCTGCTGATCTTCAACGGCAATACGTATCAACGCCAAATGATGGTGTTCTGCCAAAAGCGTATTTTTATTTATCTAATTCGTTAAACAACTTCAACCACTCCGTTATAAGTGCAGGGTTTATTTAACTTCTATCTAAAAAAGTCCCTATTTCATATTTTTATCCCTTTAAAGCAACCATTTTCTTATCTTTTCACACTAACTAATAAAGGCAAACCTGATTTTATGTCCGAATCAAACAATGAAAAAATAATAGTGCAAGGATGCCTGCAAAACAACAGGCAGGCGCAAAAAGCCTTATA
>QMPP01000073.1 GCA_003650425.1 Bacteroidota bacterium
ACCAATTTAAGTGATTCACGTATGGGAAGTGCCAACCAAAAAACAGCTTTGATATTTTAGGTTGTTTTAAAGGTATGATATTGTAAAAGAGCCATGTAATTGTTGCTATTGAAGCGGTGTTATTTGCCAGCAGTGTAGATTGCAGATTTTCGTTTCAACAGATAAATCTGTTCTATCTTTGCAAAAAACAGAATAAAATGGAATTTTATCAATTAATAGAGGGCAGAGAAACCATCAGGGTTTACGATACCGACAGAAAGATACCGGATGAAGTGTTAAATAATATCTTAAATGCCGGACGGCTGGCACCTTCCGCTTCAAATCGTCAGCCATGGACATTTGTTTTGGTGGCTTCAAAAGAGAAACTATCAGCCGTTAAGGCAACCTATCAACGGGAGTGGTTTCAAAAAGCACCCTATATAGTAGTGGTGGTGGGCGACAAAACAAAATCGTGGGTCAGGCCTAAGGATGGATACAACTCTATTGAAACCGATTTGGCCATTGCCATGGATCATATCATTCTTGCCGCTGAAAACGAAGGAGTAGGTGCCTGCTGGGTTATCGCTTTCGATTACGAGATGCTGGCCGATGCCATCGGGCTAAAAAAAAATGAAGTAATCTATAGCATGGCCGCCATGGGTTATCCTCCGGAGGGATTCCAAAAAAAAGGCAATAAAAAGAGGAGGTTGCTCGAAGAGGTGGTGAGAAAAATATAGCTATTGTAATCAATATTTACTTCCTGATTTTTTGAATTATACTTGATTTGAGGATTAAATATTAAGGCATTTCTTAACAATACCTAAACAACTTTTCTGGTTGATTTCTGCAAAAAATACTATATTTGTTTTTTTTAAGTAGTTAATTCAAATTTTTATTTCATTTCTAATGAAAAAGTACATCTGCCTTTTTTTATTGGTTTTTTTTCTTTTTTTCACCAATAATTTATTTAGTCAAAACAATTCATGTTGCGATTACAGTCCAACCAGCCAGCATCCCGGCGAAAGTAGTGAAACTTTTGGCGTAACACTTGGAGATATTGATGGGGATGGTGATATGGATGCTGCTATTGTTGATGCCTACGATGATATGGAAGTTTACCTGAATGATGGCACGGGCTCATTTACTCTTAGTCAAACTTATGGCACATCGGAATCCTGGTTTGGAATATACCTTGTGGATATTGATGCTGATTCTGATTTAGATATTGTCGTATCCGGTTTTTATTCAGGGGCAGGATGTGAGGTTTGGAAAAATGATGGTACAGGTGTCTTTTCTCTTTGGCAGGATGCTATTGCAACGTCCATTGCCATGGAAGAACTGGCAATAGGTGATATGAACGGAGATGGATCACCCGATATTTTTGCCCCGGCCAGCAGCGGTGGCGGAAGCGAAGTTTGGTTTAACAATGGTAGTGGAACGTTTATTAATTCAGGTCAATCGTTGAGCGGTTCATCTTGTACCCAGGCAGTATTGGCTGATTTTGATGGTGATTTTGATTTGGATGTTTACGTTTCGAGAACGAATGGCAATGCTAACAATGTTTGGTTAAATGATGGAAGCGGATTCTTTACCAATTCAGGTCAAAGTCTTGGCAACAGCACATCAACTGGTGTAGATGCTGCTGATGTTGACGACGACGGAGATATAGATGTTGTTACCTCTAACTGGCAGTCACCTTCACAAGTGTGGCTAAACGACGGGTATGCTAACTTTACAGCAGGATTTCAGATTCTAAACAATAACGATGCCAAGGCAATAGTGATGAGTGACGTTGACCATGATTGTGATATGGATGCCGTTATTGGTGCCTATGGGTCGAATGGTGTTCAGGTTTGGACAAACGATGGTACCGGCACTTTTAGTAATTGTTATGCTGATAATGCTGCTTATGCGCATGATATTGCTGTTGGTGATTTAAATAATGACAGGGTGCCCGATATTTGGGTTGGTAATTTTAGCTCATCGCAAGGCGATTATATTTATTTAAAAGCTACTCCGGCTACTATTTACGACACACTTACCCTTTGCCCGGGAGATAGTGTTTTTGTTGGATGTAACTGGCGTAATAGTAGCGGCGACTTTCTTGAAGCATTAAATTGTGATACGCTTGTTTGGTATCATGTTTCAGAAATTATTATTGACACATCAATTACACAAAATGGTGATACTCTTTTTGTTTCACCTAATTACACAACATACCAATGGCTGGATTGCGAAACGATGGCTCAAATTCCCGGTGCCAATAATTACTATTATGTTTCAGATACTTCCGGATATTTTGCTGTTGAAATTACTAATCAGGGTTGTGTTGATACCAGTACTTGCCATTGGGTACAGATTCCAACCGCTGATTTTACCGGCTCACCAACTTCAGGTGATGGACCACTATTGGTAAGTTTTACCGATTTATCGGTTGACAGTATTAATACCTGGAACTGGGATTTTGGTGATGGCAATACTTCAACTACTCAAAACCCAACAAATGAATATACAGGTTCCGGAGATTTTTCAGTTACCCTTATTGTTTCGGGTCCCGGTGGTATCGATACCCTTACCAAAACCAATTACATTCATGTTAATTACCCTGTCCCTACTGCTGATTTTTCGGGAACACCCACATCGGGTATAGTCCCTTTGGAAGTATCCTTTATCGATTTGTCAACCGATAGCGTTGATACCTGGCTTTGGGAGTTTGGTGATGAAGGAATTTCAACGGCTCAGTCACCTGTTTATACCTATTATCAGGCTGGAACTTATACGGTTTCCCTTACCGCTTCTGGTCCAGGTGGTAGTAATACGGCAACAAAAACAGGGTATATTGTGGTATCACCTGAACCCCCTGTTGCCGATTTTTCAGGAACGCCTACTGTTGGAAACGCCCCTCTCGAAGTAACGTTTACCGATTTGTCATCCGGTACGGTTGACTCGTGGTTATGGGATTTTGGAAATGGAGATACTTCCTCACTTCAATCGCCTGTTTACACCTATAATTTGGCAGGAACTTATACTGTATCGTTAACCGTAAGTAACTCGGGAGGCAGCAGCCAGACAATAAAAACTGACTACATTACCGTTTTGGTAAATGCCCCTGTTGCTGATTTTTCAGGAACACCAACCGTGGGCGAGGCACCCTTGTTAGTTAGTTTTACTGACTTGTCAACAGGTAGTATTGATACTTGGAACTGGCATTTTGGAGACAACGATTCTTCAGCAATACAAAATCCAACGCACGAATATGTTACCTCGGGAAGTTATACCGTATCGTTAACCGTTTCAGGTACTGGTGGCGTTAATACCAATGTTAAAACAGATTATATTTTAATTCCGGTTGGCATTGGAAAAAATAATATAGAAACCATTATGGTTTATCCGAATCCTGTAATCAAAATGTTACACATTGAGTTTCCCAATGCTACAAATAGAACTTTATCATTAAAAAATACAAATGGTAAGTTGGTGTGGGCAAAAACAATTACTGAAGAAAAAGAAGCTATTCCTATGCAAGCGTTTGATAAAGGTATCTATTTTCTAAGTATTAAAACAGATAAAGATGTTATTGGTACTATTAAGATAATTAAAAAATAGATAGTACAGTATATTTACTCTCTGATTTATACAGGTTTTCACAAAGTTGAGAAGGTGCAATGAGTAGTTGTAATGCTATTATTTTTCATTACCACCACTTTCAACATTGCCTATTTTTTATCTTATTTGTATTTTTTCTAAATCAGGTTATTATTGTTTGTGATATTTCTTATATTTGCTGCCTAAAATTCTTTAAGCATAGCATTTTATGAATAAACAAGTAGTTGGTCGAATCGCTCAAATAATAGGTCCGGTTATCGACGTGGTTTTTGATAACGAAAATGATCTCCCCAATCTTTATGATGCCCTTGAAATTACCCGTGAAGGTGGCGAAAAATTAATCCTTGAAGCCCAGCAGGCTATTGGCGAAAATACCATTCGTACCATTGCCATGGACTCCAGCGACGGATTAAGCAGAGGTATGGAGGTGGTTCCTTTGGGACACCCTATTTCGATGCCGATAAGTGAAAATATTAAAGGAAGGCTTTTTAATGTAGTGGGTAAAGCCATTGATGGCCTTGGTCAGGTTGAAACCAAAAACAGAGCCTCCATCCATCGTGACCCCCCAAAGTTTGAAGAGCTTACTACCAGTAAAGAAGTTCTTTACACCGGTATTAAGGTAATCGACCTGATTGAGCCCTATTCAAAAGGTGGAAAGGTTGGTTTGTTTGGTGGTGCCGGTGTTGGAAAAACCGTTATCATTATGGAGCTTATCAACAACATTGCCAAATCGTATGCCGGTCTTTCGGTATTTGCCGGTGTTGGTGAGCGTACCCGTGAAGGGAACGACCTGCTTCGCGAGATGATTGAATCGGGCGTTATCAGATATGGTAAAGCATTTGAAGAAGACATGGAAAAAGGAGGTTGGGATTTGGATAAAGTTGATCGTAAAGAGTTGGCCGAATCGCAAGCAACTTTAGTATTTGGCCAGATGAACGAACCTCCCGGAGCCCGTGCCCGCGTTGCCCTTTCGGGATTGACATTGGCTGAGTATTTCCGCGATGGTGATGAAAAATCAGGCGGCCGCGACATCCTTTTCTTTATCGATAATATTTTCCGTTTTACCCAGGCAGGTTCCGAAGTGTCAGCCCTGTTGGGTCGTATGCCTTCTGCCGTGGGGTACCAGCCTACCCTGGCTACCGAAATGGGATTGATGCAGGAACGTATTACCTCCACTAAACGAGGTTCTATTACATCGGTACAGGCTGTTTATGTGCCTGCTGATGACCTTACCGACCCTGCGCCTGCTACTACTTTTGCTCACCTTGATGCCACCACGGTATTGAGTCGTAAAATAGCTGAGTTGGGTATTTACCCTGCGGTTGACCCGTTGGATTCAACCTCCCGTATTTTGTCGCCTGATGTTGTTGGCGATGAGCATTACAACACTGCTCAGCGTGTGAAACTGACACTACAACGTTACAAAGAGCTACAGGATATTATTGCCATTCTTGGTATGGATGAGCTTTCAGAAGAGGATAAACTTATTGTTCATCGTGCCCGTAGGGTACAACGTTTCTTGTCGCAACCTTTCCACGTGGCCGAGCAGTTTACCGGTTTAAAAGGAACGGTTGTATCGATTGAAGACACCATTAAAGGGTTTAATATGATTATGGACGGTGAAGTGGATGAATATCCCGAAGCTGCTTTTAACCTGGTAGGTACCATTGAGGAAGCCATTGAAAAGGGAAAGAAAATGCTTGCCGAAAGTAAGTAATCAAACGATAGGAACACTATGAATCTTGAAATAATAACACCGGATACTACTGTTTTTAAAGGGGAAGCCGATTTGGTTAAGCTCCCCGGTATTGATGGTTCATTCGAAATATTACAAAACCACGCTCCTTTAATCTCGGCGCTTGATAAAGGGAAAATTAAGGTTAAAAAGGGAAGCTCCGAGGAGTTTTTCGAAATTAACGGAGGTGTAATTGAAGTGCTAAATAATAAAGTGCTGGTACTGGCGCAATAGTTTGTTTCCGGATAGTTGACATAAAAAATCAATCAATAAAGTTCATACAGGATGCAAGGGTTACTATAAAATGCAGTAAAGCAGCCTGAATTCAAGAACTCAACGCAACAAATCAAAGTTTTAGATTTGTTGTATGAAAGCAAAAAAATATAGGCTATTATCTTTAGAAGAACGAGTAATAATCGAAACATTATTACGAGAAGACAAGTTCTGGTCTTATACCGCAAAGCAACTTAATCGTTCTCGTTCAACCGTATTTCGAGAGCTTAAAAAATGGGTTCAAAGTCTCACGAATATTTACTCCCATCGACAAGCAAGCCTGAATCAAAAATTAATAGCCCTGTTGCCCTATCATAAAACAGTAAGACGAAGAGCCAATGCAAAGCGTAAAAGAGGCTCAAAAATAAAAGACTAGGTGAGTATCGATGACAGGCCGGCTCACATTGAAAAAAGAGAAGAAGTTGGACATTGGGAAGGAGATCTGGTGATAGGAAAAGGACAGTCAAGTGCAATAGGGATGCTGGTTGAGAAAAAAACAAGATATACTTATATAGTCAAGCTTTAGAACAGAAAATCATCCACAGTTGTTAAGGGATTTGTTAAAGAATTTAACCAAACAGATAATCTGTTTACAAAGACCTTAACGTATGATAATGGAACAGAAATGGCCTCCCACGAAGGGAAAACCTAAAGGAAGTACCCTTTATTTTTTATTTTAGTCGGTCAGTAGTGATATTTTTTAATGATAGTTTTCTGAAAGAAATCTTCAATAATATCATTATTGAAGATTAATTTATACCCACCATTATACCAATATGATAAGAGATTGCATATAAATGAAGAAGATAAAAAAAGAGTGGGGGTTCTATTAGAAAATGGTAAAATTATCATCATAAATAGAAGTTATCAAAGAATAAGAACAATTAATTAGCACTATCACCAAATATGTTTAAATATTTGTTTAAACATATCCTAAAATAAAAACCTAAATACTTTAACAATAAGTATTTAGGTTTTGCTATTGTTGCCCGACCAGGTCTCCCCGATGCTACGATCGGGACAGGCTTCTCGACCTGTTCAATCAAAAAAGCCCCCACTATCGTGGAGGCTTTTGTTGCCCGACCAGGTCTCGAACCTGGACTCTTCTGAACCAGAATCAGACGTGTTGCCAATTACACCATCGGGCATTGAGGGCGCAAAATTAATTATTTTTTGCCCTTTGTCAAGTATTATGATAAAAAGATTCGAAGCAAAAAAGGCTGCCTCATAAAAGACAGCCTTTTTCAACTATTTTTCAATATCTTATTTACACTTTAACACTTGTGTAACCTGGTATTTGGCAGCATCAACATTTGGACCGGCAGTAACTTTTTTAAAGTTAGCACAGGCAATAGACGCGTCGCCGGCACCTTCGTAAGCCTGAGCCAATACAAAATAAATGGCGTTTTTGTCGCCGTCACCTTTTAAACTTAACGATTTCTTGGCAGCCTCAATAGCTTTGCTGAAGTTCTTAGAAGCATTGTAGCCAAGTGCCATATTCAAATAGAGATCAGCATCACCCTCGCCATATTTTAATGCATCGTTAAACAGGCTAAGTGCTTTGGCCGAGTTTCCTTTACTCAGCTCTTCGCCACCGGCTTTATACAATCCGAGGTAAGCAATTTTTTTAGCCTGCTGTACTCTTTTGGCTTGTTTTGAACTTCCGGCGCCCACTTCAATAGCTTTATCGGCAAACTCTTTCATCTTTGTAAAATCGCCTTTATCTTTATAAACAGTTTCTTTTCCCATAAAGGCTCTGATACAGTTAGGTTTTTCCGTTAAGGCGTTATCGAACTGTTTAAGGGCTTCATCATACTTTTCACTTTTTAACAGACTGTTTCCGTAACCGGCATAAATTTGAGGTATAATTGACTGGAACTTTTTAGCTGATTTTTCGTCACCGTACTTCTTCGCAGTAGCAATACCATTTTTAAGAACTTTTACCGATTCGTCATACTTCTTTTTTTTGTACAAGGTTACACCATAATTTTTATAGGCTTTCATCAATGCCGACTGTGCACTCGTTGTCATATCAGCAGCAGCATCACCAACTTTAGTCCCCATCTCAACAGTCTGTTCCAGAGCAGGAACTGCCTGTGCATAATTTTTGGCTTTATACAACTCGATGGCATCATTATACTTTTGGCCGACTGCTTCAACGGTTTGTGCTGAAGCTGAAACACCAAATGCTACCATGGCTACAATCATCATTAATTTTCTATTCAATTTCATAATCTATCTATTTATTAAGGTTAATAATCTCTAAAAAAGTGGCAAAGATACAAATATTTTTGTATGCTATCATCCTACTATTGAGTTAAATAATTTTAAAATACCATGCTAAAGTACAGGAATCAGGCAGAACGATTTTGCCAATATTAACCCATCCTCAACGCTATAAGAGGAGATTGTGAAAATAAAACAGAATTCATTACAGCCCTTTTTTCTTCCTGCTAAACAGCATTTCCAAAATTAAAATAAGGACAACGGTAGCCACACTATTTACCAGCGCTCTTTCGATGATAGAAAAGAATCCGGCCAACGAAAAAGCCTCCAGAAAAAAAAGAAAAAGGTTGTGAATTAACACCAACGTAAAAGCATACTTAAAAAAACCTGTAAATCCAAGACGGCTAATACCGGGCTCTTCGCGTGGAGCAAACTCCACCTTTTTAAAATAAAAGTTTAAAACAGTCGGACGGGCAAAAACCAACAGGGTGGAAGCTGCTGCCTGCATGCCCATGGTATTTTGGAAAAAGTCGATAACCAGACCCGTAAAAAAACCTATCAATAAGAGGTTGGTTTTGCTAATATCAACACGTAAAAGTAATAGAAACAGCAGATATGGATACAGTGTTACATAACCCCACAGATGCATGTTACTAAATAGTAATACCTGTAGCAGCACAAGCAAAATAAACCGAATACTATTTTTTACCAACCTGCTATTCATCTGCCTGTTTTAATAAATTCTGTTGTTCCTCCTTCATCAAATTCTCAATAACATAAACATCCTGCAAACTTTTAAAATCAGTAGCAAACCGGAGAATGCCTTTTTTAAAATCCATATTTGAATTTTCAGTACTGCTTTCGACGTAGCCTATTATTATTCCTTCCGGAAAAATCATCGATTTTCCGCTGGTTACGATGGTATCGCCAGGATACAACTCCACGTGCGATGGCACATCTTGAATATTTCCAAAACGATAGTCATCGGTATCCCAAACAATATTTACCAAAATATTATTTTTTTTAATTCTTCCACTTATTCGGGCATTGTGATGTAACAGTGGCATGACAAGCGAATAATGTTTTGAAACACCTATAACAATGCCGGCCACCCCGTTGTTTGATATAACACCCATCTCCTTTTTAATGCCATGCAGGAATCCCTTGTTAATCATTATATAGTTGGAAGGATGGTTAACAGAAAGGCTCACCACGTGAGCAGGAATATACTTGTAAAGTGTATCTTTATAAGTAAAGCCTGTGTCGGTGATTAACAATGAGCTTTGTTGCTCGTTGAGCAAAACAGCATTTTTTTCCAGCAACTGTTCGTTAGCCTCTTTGAGGTTCAAATAATCACTAACATTAGAAAAAGTTGAAAAAATACCTCCTGAAAAATCGTTTACCGTATTAAAGGCTATCGAACCATGATACGAGTAACTATTTGCCACCAATATCAACGAGCCGGTTTCCAGTAAAAGGAACAATACAACAAACCAGTGTTTCCGGATAAAGAGCAGCAGATTTTGCATGGTAAACCATCCTTATTTAATAAGGAATGTGAACTTCTCGAAGTTCTTTAACGCGATGCCTGTTCCACGAGCCACGGCGCGCAACGGGTCTTCGGCAACATGAATGGGTAGCTTAACCTTAGCCTGAATACGTTTATCAAGCCCTCTGAGTAACGAGCCGCCTCCGGCAAGATAGATGCCTGTACGAAAAATATCGGCGGAGAGTTCGGGAGGAGTTTGCTCCAATGCCTGTAATACTGCCGTTTCGATTTTAGAAATGGATTTATCAAGACAGGCAGCAATTTCTTTATAGTTTACTTTTATCTCGCGAGGAATACCCGTGAGTAAATCCCGGCCATGAACAGCATATTCGTCAGGAGGATTTTCGAGCTCGGTAATGGCGGCACCCACTTCAATTTTAATCCGCTCCGAGGTACGATCACCAACAGAAATATTATGCTGTTTACGCATGTACTCTTTAATATCGGCGTTGAAATCGTCGCCGGCAATACGGATTGATTTATTGTTCACGATTCCGCCCAATGCGATAACAGCAATTTCGGAAGTACCGCCACCAATGTCAATAATCATGTTTCCGGTAGGCTCCAGCACGTCGATACCAATTCCGATGGCCGCTGCCATGGGCTCATGAATCAGGCGTATCTCTTTGGCTCCTGCCTGCTCGGCTGAATCTTTTACCGCGCGCTCCTCCACTTCGGTAATTCCCGAAGGGATACAAATAACCATCTTTAGTGCCGGCTGAAACCAGCTGTTTTTTATTCCAATCATTCTTATCATCTCCCTAATCATAAATTCCGATGACTGGAAATCGGCAATTACCCCATCGCGCAAAGGACGAATGGTTTTGATATTCTCGTGTGTTTTTCCGTGCATCATCATGGCACGTTTTCCAACCGCAATAACTTTTCCCGAGCTACGCTCGATGGCAACAATAGAGGGCTCGTCAACCACAACTTTATCGTTGTACATGATAATGGTATTGGCCGTTCCCAGGTCGATGGCAATCTCTTTTGATAAAAATGAAAATAAACCCATATCTTTTTTTTCTCTTTAATTTCTTAATGTTTAAAATGTCTGATTCCCGTAAAAACCATCGAAACATCATTTTGATTACAGTACTCGATAGAATCTTTATCACGAATAGAACCTCCCGGCTGGATAACCGACTTAACCCCCGCTTTGTGCGCTATTTCTACCGAATCGGCAAAAGGAAAAAAGGCATCGGAAGCCATTACAGCACCCTCCAAAGGTAGGTTAAAATTCGTTGCCTTTTCGATGGCATGTTTTAAAGCATCCACACGCGATGTCTGGCCGGTGCCTGACCCCACCAGCTGCTTGTTTTTTGCCAGCACGATGCAGTTTGATTTGGTGTGTTTTACCAATTTGTTGGCAAACAACAAATCTTCAACCGCTTTGGTGGAGGGGGAAGTGCTTGTTACCACTTTTAAATCGGCAGCCGTTTCGGTTTTGGTATCTTTATCTTGCACTATTACCCCGTTTAACAACGATTTGAATTGCTTATCAGGAAAATGATACGCGCGTTTATTAAGAATGATTCTATTTTTCTTCGATTTAAGAATTTCCAATGCATCCTCTTCATAACCGGGTGCCATAATAATTTCGAAAAATATTTTATTAATCTCTTCAGCCGTTGCCTTGTCAATAGTTCTGTTGGTAACAAGTACGCCGCCAAAGGCCGAAACCGGATCACCGGCAAGGGCATCTTTCCATGCTTCTACCAAAACCTCGCGTGAAGCCAGCCCACAAGCATTGGTATGTTTGATAACGGCAAAAGTTGTTTCGTCGAAATCATCGATTAGGTTAATGGCCGATTCGAGGTCAACCAAATTGTTGTACGATATGGCTTTACCGTGAAGTTGCTCGAATACTTTCTCCATATCACCATAAAAAATACCCTCCTGATGAGGATTCTCGCCATAGCGTAACACGTTCGATTTGGATTCACTCGCCTTAAAAGCGTTGATGTTTCCGGGGTTCATCCAGTTAAAAATGTGGGTATCGTAATGAGCGCTCACGTTAAAAGCCTGAGCAGCAAACCAACGGCGATCTTCTTCTTCGGAAGCAGCCTCATTGGTCTCTAAAAGTTCCATTAGTTGGGAATAATATTCCGACGATGGAACCACCAATACATCTTTATAATTTTTGGCGGCCGCTCTAATAAGGCTGATTCCACCAATATCAATTTTTTCGATAATTTCCTGCCGGTCGGTGGTTTTCGCTACTGTTTCCTCGAAGGGGTACAAATCAACAATTACCAAATCAAATGGAGGAATTTCATACGTTGCAAGTTGCTGAATATCTTCACTATTGTCTCTCCGAGCCAGGATGCCTCCAAAAACTTTAGGATGCAGGGTTTTTACTCTTCCTCCCAAAATGGCCGGATAAGAGGTGAGTGATTCTACCGAAGTTACGCTTACACCCAACGACTCAATAAAATGTTGAGTGCCTCCGGTTGAATAGATGTTAACATTCTGCTGCTCCAATTTTTTGACAATTGGCTCGAGACCCTCTTTATAAAAAACAGAAATCAACGCTGATTTAATCCTTTTCAATGTGATAAATTATTAAAAGTGAGACAAAAACCCCAATCCTTAAATGGTTTTGCAAAATAACAAGTTTTATTCAAAAGATATTATACTTTTACAATAATTTTTAATGAAAAAGATCAACCACAAATATTTCCTTTATTGTGATTTTATTAAAGCTTATACACGAGAGTTTATTGTTCGCCATCAGCTCGTTGGTGGTAAACAAGGTTCGAACCATCTTATCCCTGTTGGGTATTACCATCGGAATATTTTCCATTATCGCGGTTTTTACTGTATTTGACAGTTTGCAAGACTCGATAAAATCGGAAATTAACTCGTTGGGAAACGATGTTTTGTTTATTCAGAAATGGCCATGGGTGATGGGTGGCAGCGATTATCCATGGTGGAAATATTGGCAGCGACCCGAACCCCGTCTTCGCGAAATGAACCAAATTGTTAAACGCAGCAACACGGTTGACAAAGCCACCTACATGTTTGGCGTATCCCGAAATGTGTATTACCGTAATAACGTGGTAGAAAACACACATATACAGGCCGTGTCGCACGATTACATCAAAGTGATGCCCATAGATATTGGCGAAGGACGCTATTTTATCGATCAGGAATCGGTTAGCGGAAGAAACGTAGCTATATTGGGTTACGATATTGCCACCAATCTTTTTGGAAGAGTTGACATAATTGGGAATAAGGTTAAAATTTTTGGCCGGAAACTTTTGGTAATCGGTGTGGTAAAACGAAAAGGAGAAGATGTTTTTGGCAACTCCCCTGACAAACTGGTTTATGTTCCGGCGGCTTTTGCCAAAAACCTGATTGATTACAGACATATCGGCGCTACCATTATTGTGAAGGCTAAACCCAATGTTAGCATCGATGAGATGAAAGATGAACTTACCGGCATCATGCGCTCTATCCGTAAACTAAAGCCTTCGGCCGATGATAATTTTGCCCTCAACCAAACAGATATTATTTCCAAGGGGTTCGATCAGCTGTTTGCCATCATAGGAATAGCAGGATGGATTATAGGGGGCTTTTCGCTGCTGGTGGGTGGATTTGGCATTGCCAATATCATGTTTGTTTCGGTTAAAGAACGAACCAACCAAATAGGCATTCAAAAAGCCCTGGGAGCAAAAAAGTATTTTATTCTGTTACAGTTTTTGTTTGAAGCTGTTTTTCTTTCCTTGATGGGTGGACTTGTGGGGCTGTTGTTGGTACTGATCATGACCTTAATTGTTAGCGGAGCTTTTGATTTTAACATGGTTCTTTCGCTCAAAAACATCGTGCTGGGACTAACAGTATCAGCCTTCATAGGGTTTCTATCCGGATTTATTCCGTCATGGTCTGCCTCACGCCTTGATCCGGTAGAGGCCATGCGGTCGAATTTTTAGGAGGGATAAATTACTAAATTGATGTAAATGTGAATTTTTCCAGATCATTGTTGTCTGTATAGAAAATCTGATAACAACAAGTCTGACGGAACCAATATTTGTCTCCAAATCTTTGGTTTACTTCCTTTTAATACAATTTAAATCTAGTAAGGTTTTTTTTATCATAATATTCAATTTTTTAA
>QMPP01000074.1 GCA_003650425.1 Bacteroidota bacterium
CGGTTCAATTCAAAATTTGTTTTTAGGGTGGTTTGTACCGAAAAAGGATTGGGAAAAACTCTTATCCGGCGTGCCAATCTGCCAAATATTATTTAGCGAAGAGTCGATAATAATTTCTGAGGTTGGTGTTTCAAAGGTAACCGAATCATAAATCCCTCCCTGTGCATGCGTTTGAGTGCTAAACAATAATACAATAAGCAGCATTGCCGCAATATGCAGTTTTTGTTGTTTGATTAAAAGGCTGTTGCAAAAAGTTTTCATAATTGTATTTTTTTATGGATGAAGTTGTTTAAAGTTGAAATACTTTTTTTAACAACAAGATGTTGAAAATCAGAAAACAAATATTTTTTTATTACTCCTCCTTTGTTTTCCCTCCAAAGAGGGAAATATTGGAATTTGTTTTCTGATTTTCAAAAGTGTTTCATATTCTTTTAAAGGGTTAACTTTAAAACAACTTCGATGTTTAAAACGATTTTTCAGGCTGTTACAAATTTAATTAAAATTTTTGTTGTATCGTATGTTAAAAAAATAATGTTTAGCTTTTTTGAAATTAAACTTAAATCAACTTTGGAGTTTACCAAAATTTAGTTTTACCTTTGTCCCGAAAAACAGTACAGCAATGAAGTTATTTATTTCAAACATCACTTTTTATTATTTCTGGTTTTATGCTCACATAAAGCCCGGGATATGATTGTGTATTTTTGATTAATATAAATATATAAAAAGCTCCCGGAACATTCCGGGAGCTTTTTTTTTGCATTAGGAAAAACAAACGTTATGGATAAGAAGATAGCCATTCAGGGAGTATCAGGCTCGTTTCACGAGATTGCTGCCCGGCACTATTTTAACGGTGGAACCTTTCAGCTGGTTCAGTGCAACTCTTTTAATGCGTTGTTTGATGCGCTGAAATTTGGTGAAGCCAACTATGCCGTGGTGGCTATCGAAAACAGTGTGGCCGGTAGTATCATCCCAAACTACGCCCATATAAAAGATTCGGGGCTGAAGATTTTGGGTGAAGTCTACCTGAGGATTGAGCAACATCTGGTTGGGCTACCCGGGCAACAAATTGACGAGGTTAAAGAAATTCACTCACATCCAATGGCTATCGAGCAGTGTGGTGAATATCTTAACTCGTTGCGGCGGAAGGGTGTCAGAATTATCGACAGCGAAGATACCGCCTTAAGTGCCAAACGGATTAGCGAAGGAGAGTTACGTGATGTTGCCGGCATATCGAGCAGGCTTGCCGCAGAGATTTATCATCTTGAAATTCTGGATGAGGGTATCGAAACCAATAAAAAGAACTTTACCCGCTTTTTAATCCTTTCGGCCGAAGAGAACGGGGTAAAAGGTGCTATGCCAAACAAATCCGGGATATGCTTTAAGCTTCCTCACGAGCAGGGAAGCCTCTCGCAGGCACTATCGGTATTGGCTTTTTACAAGATAAACCTGACTAAAATCCAGTCGCTGCCCATCGTCGGGCAGGAGTGGCAATATCTGTTTTATGTCGATTTGGTTTTCTCCGATTATGAAAAATATCGTTTGGCGCTTAAAGCTATCGAGCCTCTTACCAGCGAATTGCAGGTTTTGGGCGAGTACAGGCAGGGCGAGAGGCCTACCGCCAACCAACCAGTAATCCCGTCCGAACAGATGCTCAACCGGGCGGGCAGTAACCCATTAAACCATCAGCTATGATTATTAAACCTGCTAACCGCCTGAATAGTGTGGAAGAGTATTACTTTTCCACCAAGCTGAAAGAGATAAGAGAGATGCAGCAAGCCGGTGCTGAAATTATCAATCTTGGCGTAGGAAGCCCTGACATGGCTCCTGAAGAAAGGCTGGTGTCAAAACTTATGGAGGAGAGTTTGAAAAAGGCCAACCACTCCTACCAAAGTTACACCGGTATTGATGAGCTGCGTGAAGCTTTTGCCGACTTTTATCGTAACCATTTCGGGGTTTCGTTAAGCAAATCGGAATTTCTTCCCCTAATGGGCTCCAAAGAGGGTATCATGCGTATTTCAATGGCCTTTTTAAATCCGGGTGATGGTGTATTGGTTCCCAATCCCGGTTACCCGACTTATGAGGCCGTTAGCAAATTGTTGGATACGCGTGTAATCAGGTATAAACTCACGGAGAAAAATAACTGGTACCCCGATTTTGAAGCATTGGAAAAACAAGAGCTGTCGCAGGTAAAGCTGATGTGGGTGAATTATCCCAACATGCCTACGGGTATTAAAGCCACTAAAAAACTGTTTCAACAGTTGGTCGATTTTGGGATAAAACACCAACTATTAATCGTTAACGACAACCCTTACAGCTTTATTTTGAACCGTGAACAGATCAGTATTTTGTCGGCAAAAAATGCTAAAAAGGTTGCTATCGAGTTAAACTCTCTGAGCAAATCGCATAATATGGCTGGGTGGCGTGTGGGGGTACTGGCCGGCAACGAGAAATATATTAAAACCGTTTTGCAGGTAAAAAGCAACATGGATTCGGGTATGTTCAAACCCATTCAGCTGGCTGCCGTCTGTGCCCTGAACACCGGGAAATCGTGGTACGCCTCCATTAATAAAGAGTATGCCAGGCGAAGGAGGATAGTTTTTGATATACTTGATGTCCTGGGTTTCAGGTACAATAATCATCAGGTGGGAATGTTTGTCTGGGCGAAAGTTCCCGGTAATTTTACCAATGCCGAACAGTTTACCGACTTGCTGTTGGAGCAAACGGGGATTTTTATCACGCCGGGTTCAGTATTTGGCAGCATGGGAAAAAATCATGTAAGGGTTTCGCTGTGTGCCGATGTGGAGGTGCTGAAAATGGCTCGGGAGAGAATAAATGAATTTATATCGAAACAAAATAAAAATGAGCTGGTTGCAGCACGCTAAAAAAATAGATTATGACAATAACCATTATAGGAATAGGCCTTGTTGGCGGGTCGATGGCACTGGATTTAAAGAACAGAGGTTTTGCCCATAAAATTATTGGAGTGGATAATAATCTCAATCATCAAAACGTGGCTCTGTTGAGCAAAATTGTTGATGAAGTTGATTCTCTGGAATCTGCCGTTCATAAAGCTGATTTAATTATCAT
The DNA here is from genome assembly GCA_003650425.1 of Bacteroidota bacterium. GTDB lineage: Bacteria > Bacteroidota > Bacteroidia > Bacteroidales > F082 > B16-G9. The sequence continues at coordinate 3,088 of QMPP01000074.1, forward strand.
TGCCACCCCCATCGATGCTATCCAAAAGCTGTTACCCAAAATCCTTGACTTAACCACCGGTTCATCTAAAGTTGTTACCGATGCCGGCTCCACCAAGGCAGGCATTTGCAGATTGGTTGAAAATCATCCCAATCGTGAACACTATGTGGCATCGCACCCTATGGCTGGTACCGAGTATTCGGGCCCCATGGCAGCCGTAAGCCGATTGTTTGATTATAAAAACGCCATCATTTGTGATAAGGAGAAAAGTAGTAAACCGGCGCTCAGGCTTGTTAAAAAGATGTACGATACACTTAATATGAAACTCATTTATATGAACTCGAAGCAACACGATGTGAGCGCGGCTTACGTGTCGCATATGTCGCACATATCATCGTTTGTGCTATCGTTGGCGGTGCTTGAGAAAGAGCAAAACGAAAAAAGAATCTTAAATCTGGCCAGCGGTGGATTTGCTTCTACGGTGCGGTTGGCGAAAAGTTCAGCGGAGATGTGGGTTCCGGTTTTCGAGCAAAACTCTACCTACATCCTGGAAGTTATAGAAACCTACATGGATAAGCTGCAGGCTTTTAAAACAGCTATAGAAAACAACGACGATGAGAAACTTAAAAACCTGATTACACAAGCCAATCATATTCAGAAAATATTGTAAAGATGATAACCATGGAGATAAAAAACCTAAATAACTGGGGATTAAAAAAAGATATTGAGAGACCCATGTTGATTGCAGGGCCCTGTAGTGCTGAATCGGAAGAGCAGGTGTTGCAAACTGCCCATGAACTTGCTAAAAACAACAAAGTTGATGTTTACCGTGCCGGGATATGGAAGCCCAGAACCCGCCCTAATGCTTTTGAAGGGGTGGGTTCCAAAGGCCTTGCCTGGCTCAAAAGGGTAAGGGAGGAGACGCGGCTGCCGGTCTGCACCGAAGTGGCTAACACTACCCACGTTTACGAAGCTTTAAAATTTGGTATCGACATGCTTTGGATTGGTGCCCGTACCTGGGCCAACCCTTTTGCCATGCAGGATATTGCCGACGCCCTGAAAGGTATCGATATACCGGTGTTTGTAAAAAACCCCATTACCCCCGACCTGGATTTGTGGATTGGCGCTATTGAACGTATCTACAACGCAGGAATTACGCGGGTAGGTGCTATTCACCGCGGGTTTTCAAACTACGAAAAAACCATGTACCGCAACCTGCCCCAGTGGCAAATTCCCATCGAGCTGAAATCTAGGATTCCCGAAATTCCCATCCTGAACGATCCCAGCCATATTGGTGGAAAGTCGGAGCTGATTTTCGACTTGTCGCAGCAAGCCATGGATCTGAATTTTGAAGGGCTGATGATTGAAACCCATCTTAATCCTAAAAATGCATGGAGCGATGCCCGTCAGCAAATCACTCCGGATGAGTTAAAGGATGTCATGGGCAGGCTGGTGATTCGTAAGCTTATGACTGACGACCAAAGGGTGTTGCAGGAGCTGGAGGAGCTTCGAAGTAAAATAAACATTCTGGACGACCAATTGCTGGTTACGTTGGAACAGCGGATGAAGATTGCCGAAAAAATTGGTGTTTACAAGAAAAAAAATAATCTAACCATTCTGCAAAACAAACGATGGGAGGAGATTATCTACGGTATGATTAAAAAAGGAAAAGAGAAAGGTATCAGCCGGGTGGCCATCAACAGAATTTTTAAAGCTATCCATCAGGAATCAATCAACCACCAAACGGAAGTGATGAAGAAAGGGAGAAATGGAGGGTGTTGATGGATACCGAAGTGGGAGTCAATACATCTCCTTGTTTTTAGGAGGTGTTGGAATAAAAGTTTAAAGTATTATTAATGTATGATGAGGTTTGACGATTTAAAAATAGTGGCACCGGCTTCGAAGAGCTATCTGCAACGGGCATTAGCGATAGCATCACTGGCCAGAGGAACATCGGTACTTACCAATGTCAGCTGGAGCAACGACAGCAGGGCAGCGGCGGAGATTGTTAAAAACTTCGGAGCAACGCTTTCGGAAAGCCATGGCGATTTGACGGTGCAATCTTCGGGATTGCATCTTAAAACCGATAGCTATACTGCCGGTGAAGCGGGTTTAAGCATCAGAATGTTTAGCCCTGTTTTGGCACTGGATAATGTTAAAGTTACCTTTACCGGAGAGGGCTCGTTATTAACGCGTCCTGTGGGGATAATTGCCGATGCCCTCTCGCAACTGGGGGCTAAAGTAGCAGCCAATAACGGACTGCTGCCGCTCACCATTCAAGGGCCGCTTCAACCCGGTACCGTTCATATTGACGGCTCGCTGAGTTCGCAGATCCTTACCGGTTTGCTGATGGCTCTGCCTTTGCTCAAAGGCGATTCAATAATTTTGGTTGATAACCTTAAATCGAAACCTTACATTGACATGACCTTGTCTATTATGCATCATTTTGGGGTAGAGGTGGAACATGAATATTACAGGGTTTTTAGGGTTAAGGGCCATCAGCAATATAAGGCTGCCCGTTATAACGTTGAGGGCGACTGGAGCGGGGCAGCATTTTTTCTGGTGCTGGGAGCGGTAAAAGGGCGTGTTGAAGTAATGAATCTAAACACAAAATCCAGCCAGGCCGATCGCCAAATTGTTTCTGCATTGGAAAAGGCGGGAGCAGAAGTTAAGAGGTCGAACAATTCTGTTGTCGTCGAGAAAAAAGAGCTCAATGCCTTCGAGTTTGATGCCACCGATTGCCCCGATCTCTTTCCTCCTCTGGCATGTCTGGCTTCCCGGTGCAAAGGAACCAGTATTATTAAAGGAGTATCACGACTAACTCACAAGGAGAGCAATCGCGCGGAAACTATCAAACAGGAGTTTAAAAAAATGGGGATAGATATCATGCTAAAAAACGATTTGATGCTTATAACCGGTAGTGAGCCAATACCTTGCATCATCGACTCCCACAACGACCATCGCATTGCCATGGCCGGTGGCATTATGAACTTGTTTTGCGCTTCCGGTTCCATCCGGGTAAAAAACAGAGAGGCCGTTAATAAATCGTACCCCGGGTTTTTTGAAGAGGTTGGGTAATTGGTTCTTTTTTAATTGTGAAAATCCGTGTTAAATTACTAAACCCGGGTTTGTCATTAGAGGCAACAAATCAGTCTCTTGGAGTAAGAACCCTGTTACTATTCTGTTTTAATTATTTTGTGTGTTTTGGTGTTCTTGCCAATGGTTATATTTACCATGTAAGTTCCGTTTGTCAGGTTTTCCATCGACAGCACAATTTTGTTAAGACCGTTTACAGCTTCCCCTTTTTTGTTCATCAGCAGTTGTCCAAAGAGGTTATAGACAGATACGGTGTAGGGCTGTGGTTTCTCCGATTTAAAAACTACCGAGACCTCTTTGTTGGCAGGGTTTGGATAGGTATTGCTAAAGAAATAGGTTTCATTGGTAACTTCTTCAACTCCCATCAGGTTTCTGTCACCCGTGGCATACCAAACAGGCCATTTAGCCACATCAATCAGCAGATAGGCATCTCCGGTTGAATTAATTTTATCAGGTTGCATGGCAATTTCGCCAATCACTTCATTGCCATTGTACTGTGTTCCAAAAACAACGATGTCGTCCAGTTTGGAATAATTCGGATAGCCTAAATCGTTGTTTTCGTATATGGTGGCTGTTTCACCCGTTTCCAGGTTTGAACCTAAAACGGCATAACTGTTGTCTTCATTGTTAAAATAATCGAAGGCAATAATATAAGGGCTGTTTTTTGAAAGCGACGGGTTGCCAATACTAACTCCTTCCGGGAGGCTTGTAAAAACTTTCTCAATTTTTCCGTCACCCCAACTGTTGGAAGCGTTGTTCCATACCCTGATAACCCCAACATCCCAAAAATCAACATTGGTACCATTGTTATTCACCATTTCGTTGTAGGCATCAAAAATAATGTACTGGCCGGTATAATCCCACTCAAGGGCATCGGCGTAAAGTACGTTGTCAACGGTAACCCCGGGTGTAAAGGTCGGGCTGTAGAGATGATATTTCGACCAATATCCCAACCCGTAGTCATACACGTAAATGGCCGAATCGATGTCGGTGGTAATGGCAGCTATCCGTTTGCCATCTTTTGATACCGCCACATTATCCCAAATTTCGTCTGATGAAATAACCTCTTCTTCATAGTTGCCCGAGAGAGAGATACTCCTCATCTTGTTGTCTTCCGAAATCATCACACCCCAAGAACCGTTATCCACCAGACTGGGTTTGCGTTTAAGCTTGGTTTGCGTAACGGCCACGAAATCGGTTCCCTGGGTACTTGAAATATAGAGTGTATTGTTGTCGTCGGGGTTAACATCGTAGCTTAAAATGTAATCCGAACCCGGATTTACAGCAATGCCGCCGGGATCGCCGGAGCCACTTCCTCCACCACCGGTACCGGGATCGCCAATGCCCACCTGGTAAAAGGCGTCTGAAACGGCATTCATTTCTGTAGAATTGTTGCCATAAAGATCTTTGGCCGCCTGCTCAAAAGCGATACGGCAATCGATAAACTGCGACGACTTGGTCATATACACGGAAAGTGCGCGGTAAAACAATTTTTCCGCTTTGTTTTTCGAAATGGCTTCGGCAATTTTGTAGTAGGCAAAATTGATAATACCACTGTTGGTATGCACTCCTCCGTTGTCGCTGGAGCCGGTATATTTTTCACTAACATGGGCCGGCTGATAAGATGGGTCGTTAAAACTGCTTCCGCCATTGTGCGGGTTCGACATGTCGCGCAAGGTACCTGTTGGGAAATAGGGACTGCCTGCAGGGATAATCTTTTCACCTATCTGCCAGTTATCGCGGTCAACCATGGAGCCGCCAATGTCGGCCATGGCTTCGTTAATGGCACCACTCTCATATTGATACTCAAGGTTGGCCGTGTTTTGAATAACACCATGGGTCATTTCGTGTGCCCCTACATCTTCGGCGCCGGCCAACGGTTTAAACATGTTACCACCGTTTCCGTAAAACATGGCGCTACCGTTCCAGTAGGCATTGGCCAGGCTACCACCGTTTTCATCTACCACGTTAACAATCGAAATAATGGTTCCGCCGTTGCCGTCGATGGAGTTTCGGCCATGCGTGTTTTTGTAATAGTTATAAGTATTATCGGCGTTGTAGTGTGCCGATACCGAAGCGGCATCATTCCACATGTTGTTGGATGAGGTGACTTGATAAAAATCGCCATTGTTGGAGTTGTTGGCATCAATAGTCCAGATAGCACCCACCAACTCGTTGGGAATGGTTGTCTGTCCGCTGTTAAACATGGGCTTGGTGGTATTTATCAGGTAGTAGTTTCCGTTAAATTGATAGGTGTTAATAGTGCGCGTGATACCGTTAAGGTCGATGGCGTTGGCCGTGGCAGGACCATCGGAGCAGGTGTTGTTATATTTGTTTACAATGTTATCGGTTTGGGCATCAACAAAGTATTCCCATCTCTCCAAAATATTGGGCCTGATGGTAATATGCCACACCAGCTTTTCGTTTGAAAGGTTTAGTTTAAAATGGTAAACCACCAGTTCCGATTCGGTCTCCTTATACGATAGAAGGCTGTTTTTTATCTGATCGGGGTCGATTAACTGCGAGGTGGTGGCCACATCCTTTTTAACCGTTGCAATGGCAGCGTTATTGGATACGGAAGGAGTGAGGTTGATAGTTGGTGTTGGAAAATAGGTTCCGTTCATGGTGCTTATCATTCCTGATTTCCCATGAAGGATAACCTGTCCGCCATACACTTTAACTCCCTGAAAATACTGTTGCATTTTGATGTGATCGAATCCGATATCATCGCTCCACATCTGAATAGTTTGAAATTCCTGTTCGGGATGGCTGATGCGCATGGCTTGTTTCACCTCCTTCATAAATTCAAAGGCAGCCTGCTGCATACTTTCAGACAAACGGGAAGTGTAAGCGGCTCCTTCACCGTTTTCACACGAAACAAACGATAGCAGCCCGTTTTTGTCGTAATGACTTTTAGTGAAGTGATAGCTGGTTTTGAGCAGGGGTGTTTTAAAAGTGGTACTTTTAATGGAAAAAGATGCCGTTGAAGGTGTTTGCCTGATAACAACATTATTGTTTGTCAGCGGTGCCGGATGAAAACCGGCTTTGCTGATACCTGACTTTTGTTTTACCGCGAAGGGACGGGTGTTACTCTGGCTAAAAGAGATGTTGCTGAAAAGCAACAACGACATAGTAATCCAAAGAGAGAAAGTGAACTTTTTCATAACAATAGATTTAGTGATTATTTATTGGTTAATTCATTCAGGGTGCTGTAAAACGATTTAATTTCGTCGGGAAGACCCGTTTGATGGTTGTTCCAAACAATTTTGTTGGAAGAGCCTTTTTTAAAAATCGTGATAAAGGAATAGAGGTTGCCCGGGTTTGAATAACGAAGAGTATCCAGTCCCATCGTACGGGCACCGGAATAAATTTTACTGACTTTTCCTTTTTTAACGTGTTTAACAAAAGTGCTGTCGTTGGTAAGGCTGTTGTGCAGCCACAGCTCTCCATCGGGAAGAAGTGAATAGGTTTTTACTTCGTTGGTAAAGCCTCCGCCGGTTCCGAACGAGATGTTTTTTAATCCGGTTGATTCAATTTTGCCGGTGGTGGAACAGGCTGTTAAGACTGACAAAAGCAGTAGAAGGTAAAGAACTTTCATAATAATAGTTGATTTTTGTTCCAAACAAAGATAACGAAATTCTTTACGCTCTCAAAGTAAATAGGATAAATGCCTGTAAGGGTTGAGTATTCGCAGGGATTTGTTTATTATCGTACTCAGTTTTCGTAAGGAACCGGGATAGGTGGTGAGCCTCGAATTCGCTAATTCCTCTTTTTCTTAATAACTCAACTTTCGCACGCTAACAGATATAGGAAAATGGTCGCGAATGCGCCCATGAAGAATTTATTTTTCTACGAAGCTGTATAGCAGAGCAATTTCTTCTGCCCACAAACTATCGTCAGGAGTTTCAAGAATAAGCGGTATATTATCGAAACGGGAATCGTTCATGATTCTTTTGAACAGCGGCTCACCAATAAATCCCTGTCCGATGCTGTGATGTCGGTCAACACGCGTGCCGAGCTCTTTTTTTGAATCGTTGAGGTGCATACCCTTGAGGTATTGGAACCCGACAATGGATTCAAATTCGTCGAAGGTGTGTTTGTACCCTGCCTCGGTTTTAATGTCGTACCCGGCCGTATAGGTATGACAGGTGTCGATACAAACCCCCACCCGGCTTTTATCCTCAACCCGATCGATGATGTAGGCCAGGTGGTCAAATTTAAAGCCGAGGTTTGAGCCTTGTCCTGCTGTATTCTCAATGACGGCAATAACTCCTGAGGTTTTATCAAGCGCCATGTTAATCGACTCGGCGATGGTGGCCAAACAGGTTTCTTCCGATATTTTTTTCAGATGAGAGCCCGGGTGAAAATTTAACCGGTCAAGCCCCAGTTGTTCGCAACGTTGCAGCTCATCCAGAAAGGCTGTTCTCGATTTTTCCAAAGCCATGCTGTCGGGATGTCCCAGATTAATCAGGTAGCTGTCGTGGGGTAAAATCTGATGAGGCTTATAGTCATACTTTTCACAGTTTTCTTTAAAAAGGCTGATGCTTCTACCGGTTAAAGGTTTGGAGAGCCACTGACGTTGATTTTTAGTAAAAAGCGCGAACGCTTTCGCCCCGATGGCATGAGCATTAGCCGGAGCATTTTCAACGCCTCCCGAAGCACTAACGTGTGCACCTACATATTTCATAAGTCATTTGTTTTGTAAGTAGCAAAGTTAGGAAAGTTTTGTTTGGCTTTCATGATGATTGCTGCTATTGCCATTTAAAAGGAAAGGATGGGAAGAGAGAAACGGAAAAGATAGTAATTCCGTCAATTAACTGACGGAAAAGATAGTATTTCCGTCAGTTGGGTGACGGAAAAGAGTGTTTGGGGTTAGGGTTTGTGAGGCTCATGGTTACAAACCGTGAGAGGGGGGTGAGATGTAAATCACACGGTTGTAAACCGTGTGAGAATGACTTTTAGGGTTCTTTTACAGACAACTCTCCCGCGATTGCAAACCGCTGGAAAAGTAACTCAATTATAACAAGCTCTCTCCCGCATCTCTCCCACGGTTTGTAACCGTGGGATGGTAAAAAATCAGACAGCTAAATTATTTTTTTGCCAGAGACTAATACATGTACAAAATATTGCTACTTTTATACACTGAAAACAAAAGCTGTTCGTGAGAAACTTTAAATTTATATCTTTTTTAAAAAGTCATCTATTTTATATATTTGATAAACAGCTATTTACCCCCCCCCGCAACTTAACTTAAATATCCAATTTATTTTCGGGTTTTGTCTTTTTAATCAGGTGCTTCCAAAGTATGTGGGTGATAAAGTTTTATTGTATCAGTTTTCTAATACCGGATCACATAGTACCAAATACAATTTCAAACAGTATTGTACAACCAAATATATTTTCGTGTTAGGGAAGAATAAGTTTGACAAGCCCGGGCTGTTGGGGATAGGTACTTCCAACTTTCCTTAGCAGCTCTTGGGAAAACATTTTTCTCTTTAATAACAAATCCTTTACCAATTATTTACATTAACATGTTCCGAGAGTTCCCTCCGTCAAATTAATTAAAATTAGTAATTATGAAAAGTTTTAAAAGTCTCTATATTTTATTGGCTCTGGTTTTTATTTCCGTAGCCTTCATGTCGTTTATTCCCTCGGCAAACAGTATTGACAATAAAAATAATACACAATTAGTAACGCCTGATCCGGGTGAAACAAACGATTTATCCGTTGGATGGAAAACAGTAGATGTGTACCAAAACACTAGTAACGAATATATTGTTTTGTATTCTGATTTGGTTAGTGGGCTGGCTGAAAACCATACAATAACTTGGGGTTGCGGATACATTGATATTGACCCTAATACTTCCGGATGGGATTGTAACGTTACTACACAATGGTTTAATGCCGGTGGCGCTGAGGGATGTGAATATATTGGCGTTCATTCAAATAGTGTTCTTGATCCAGCACATCCCACGGCATGGCATACGATTCGGGTTAAAGTTAAAGATGATCAAAACATAGAATCAAATTGGGGAGGAATTACATTACAAATACATTATACTCCCAACCCAGATAATTCTGCACCAGCAAATCCATGCATTAGCTATTGATTAATTAAAAAGATTTTATTTATTAAATACAAGCTGTTGTTGATTTATATACTGCACAGCTTGTATTTTTATTATATTTGAGGCTAACTCAATTTTCTTAAAGTTTTGTTACAAATTATCAAATTAAATTTATGAAAAGGTTTTTCTTTATTTTTCTTTTATTAGGCTTTTTATTTAGTCCGTTTCAGTCTAAGACCCAAAATTATTTCGATTATACTTATGATTTTGGTGATATTGATCATCCCCTCTCCATTGTTACCGATTCGACAGAAAACATTTACGTTTGCGGTTGGTTTGAAAACAGTAATCAAGAAGTTCCACACGCTTTTGTTTTAAAAACCGATTCCGACGGGCAAGAGTTGTGGCGGGTAACGCTGAGTGACACATCTAAGTTTTACGCGTTGTGTTTAACGCATACCGGCAACCTGGCTTTGGCCGGTAGCAAAAACAATCGTTGTTTTATAACTTCTTTAAATAAACAAACCGGTAACGAGTTGTGGGCAAATGAGGTAGCGGGTTCTGAAAATTTCTGGTTTGCTACCGTAAACGAAATAGTGGATAGCAATAACTATAAATTGTTTGTAAGAAAAGAAATAAACGGTGCCCATAAAATAAGATATTCACTTTTTGACTCCTCAAATGGTAATTTTTTGGAAGAGTATATAAATATTAACACTGTTTACGGGGTTGCCTATACCTCACTATTAATTGATTCAAGCCAGGTATGGACTGCCGGCAATTCTGATGAAAATACGGGTTTAATATTAGATGAAAATTTTGGCCCCGGTATTTCCTTTTATTGGTCTTTTTCTTCCATTCATATTGCAGGCCTTCATCCCTATTCAGATAATATCTGGAGTGAAGTGGATTATTTTAAGTGGAGCGATGGGAAATATTACTTGGAGGTGCTTACACTTGACTTTATTAACTCCGATGTTTGGGGTAATGCTTTTGAAATAGCCCATGATACTTTTAATGTGGCAGGTTCGGGTAAATATGAAAATGGTATGTTTGTTGTTACCGGCACCATTGAGCAGAAGTTATCCTTGTGGTTTATCGACCACGACTTAACTTACATGAAAGAAAAAACAATTGACACTGATAAAGCCCGTGCCGGTGTCGACGTGGTTTGTCTGCC
>QMPP01000075.1 GCA_003650425.1 Bacteroidota bacterium
AGCTTATTATAATAATCAAGATACATGAATAATTTATTGTCAAACAATCCCAAATCCAAACCGATATCAATTTGTGTTTGGCTTTCCCAACGAAGATTTTCATTGCCTTGTTTCGAAAGATAATATCCTGATAAGGAATTGGTTCCAAATGGATAATAGGCTCCGGAGGTTATTAATGAAGCAAAACTGTAATCACCGATTTCCTGGTTTCCCAATATTCCGGCACTTGCACGCAGTTTTAAATAGGAAATAAAACCGACATTACTCATAAAAGCCTCTTTATCAATTCTCCATCCCAAAGCTGCTGCCGGAAAAAATGCCCATGGATAATTACTGCCAAAACGGGAAGATCCGTCTTCGCGCAAAACAACCTGCGCATAATATTTTTCTTTGTAATTGTAGGATACGCGCCCGAAAAACGACAACAATGTCCACTGTGATTGCCAGCCGTTTGCACGTTGATTTGTTGTGCCGTTTGATAGGTATCGAAGGCTTGGTATTTGATCCGGAAAGTTCTGTGCCGAGGCCGATAGCCCTATTAAATTACTGTGAATTGCCTCGGTACCGGCCATTACATTCAGATGATGATTTTTTTTAAAAGTTTTATTGAAAACCAATGTGTTTTTCCATGTTTGTTGAGCGCTTGTAACTGTTTGTTGAGTTAACGTGTTCGGATTGTTTATTCGCAGGTTATAGCCCCAGTTTTCATCAAATCTTTTGCTACCATTTTCCAGATAGTCAAGACCGTAATCGGTATGAAAAGTCAAATTGTCAGTTATTTTCCAATTCAAATAGATGTTCCCTAACAATCTATTATTCGTTATTTTCCAGTCGTACTTTTTGGCAAAACCAACAGGATTGTATCCGTCGCCAAAATACTGTGCATATTTCGAGTAATAATCAATATAATTTCCGTTTTTATCATAAACAGGATAGATGGGTGTTCTGAAAAAGGCATAGCGCACAACACTACCACCATTTCCTCCATATCCATCACCTGAGTTTCCAACTTTGTTGGTGGTAGAACTGGACAGGTTAATATTTTTTCCTATTTTTATTTTTCTTGATAAATCACTATTAATACTTGCTCTAAAAGAATATCTCTTGTATCCTGAATTAAGTATGATTCCATCCTGATAAAAATAATTTCCTGAAACAAGATAGTTAATATTCTTGCTTCCACCGCTTACACTCAAATCAGTAGAAGTCATTATTGCCGGTCTGAATATCTCCTTCCACCAGTTTGTATTGGGTAATGTATCTGCCATTTCGGGTGTAATGAGTGATCTTCCGTCATTGGTTGCTGCTTCATTGTAGAGTTCAATATATTGATCTTTATTACACATTTTTGTTAAATTTCCCGCTACTTGCAAACCGGTATAGGTATTAAAATTAAGGGTCATTTTGCCCTCTTCACCCTTTTTTGTTGTAATGAGGATAACACCACCTGAAGCTCTTGAACCATAGATAGAAGCGGTTGCTGCATCTTTTAATATGGAAATGGATTGGATGTCGGAAGGGGGAATAGCATTTGCATTTTTAGTAGGCACCCCATCAATAATAAAGAGCGGGGAATTGTCGTTAATGGTTCCGGTTCCCCTAATACGAACAGAAGTGCCGTCGCCAGGTGCTCCTGTATTTTGCGTTATACTAACCCCTGTTGCTTTTCCTTGTAAAGCCTCGGAAATATTTGCGACCGGCAACGAAGAGACTTGTTTAGATTTAATGACCGATACGGCACCTATGATGTCGGTTTGCTTCTTTACGCCATAGCCAACGGCAACCACTTCATTTAATACAAAGGCTGACATTTTCATGGTGATATTTATTTCAGTACGACCACGAATGGGCTCTGTTACTGTTTTATAACCTATATAGCTAAAAATCAACGTATCGTTAAGGTTGGGTACCGTTAACTTATAATTACCTTGTAAATCGGTAACTGTACCCATAGTTGTTCCTTTTAATACGATGCTAACTCCTATCAGCGTTTCTCCGGTATTATCAATAATACGTCCTTTTACCATCGAACCCTCTTGTTGTGCAGGTGTTCTATTTTTCTTAATAATTACAATTTGGTTTTTAACAATCTTAAAACTTAAATTAGTGCCGGTTAAGGCTTGTGTTAAAAGTTTGGTAACATCGGCTTCGTGTGGATCAACCGTAATTTTTGTATTTATATCTACTTGGTTGTTTTGATAGAAAATTTTGTACTTACCCTCGCTTTCAATGTGATGAAATAATTCATGTAGTGTTTTAAGGGGCATATTCTCAGAGCCTTGTGCAACTGAAACACCTGAAAAGAAGGTAATAAACAAGGTAAAACTTAAGAGGATGCTGTATTGATACAATAAGTTTGTGAAAGAATAGAAATGTTTCATAATTATTTTTTTAAATAACAAATTATTTTATGATAATCGTATCCTGAAATCTTTCATAGTCAAATGGAGTTGTTGTTTTTACCACTCCTAATATAACGTCAATAGTATCGTTACTTGAAAAGGATCCTGTAAATCTGATATTTCCAACTTTCTTATTGCGCAATTCAAATGTAACATTGCAGGTGCGTGCTAAAGTATGTAACATATCAGCGAATCGTTGATTTCTAAAGATGATTATCCCGTCTTTCCATGCAGAGCAGGACGTAACATCCGGAGTTTCAATAACGCTTGATTGTTTACTTTCTTTATTAAAAATATAAGTTTGTTTTACTTTCAAAAGTACTGCTTTTCCCTTGTTGTGTGAAACCGTAATTTTTCCACGTTCAAGTGATGTTCTGAAAATATTTTCAGCAGGATAGGCATACACATTAAAAGCAGTACCGTGTACGGTTATATCGTTTTCAGCAGTATGGACGATGAAAGGTTTTTTTGCGTTATGTGTTACATCAAAATACGCTTCCCCTTCAAGAAAAACCTCACGATTTTGTTGGCCGGAAAAGTTGCTGTATTTTAATTTGGAATCGGCATTGATGTACACCAAAGTGCTGTCGGGCAGTATTACTTTGTTTATTTTTCCTTTGGGAACGACAACCTCTTGAGAGTAGAGAACTTCTTGAGGTTTGTGTATGGAAGTGTAATAGTAGATAGCAACGGCAAAAAGCAAAAGAATGCTGGCAACTGAGGCGTATTGCCATATTCTTTTCCTTATAATTTTTCGGTTGTAAAGCGGGGTGGTGGTTTTTTCTAAATGGAGTCGATTATTTAATTTGTTCCATTCGGAGTACACAAAATCTCCTGAAAGTTCTTGTTTCTTAAAGCGTAAAGTAAGAATAATCGCTTTTGCTTCTAACGCGGTTTCTTTATTTTTTGGGTTTTGCAAAAACCATTGTTCCCATTTTAAAACATCAGCCTGTTTTTTATTTAAAGCAAAATTGACAAAGGAATCATCTATAATAAAATGGTCAAATTGATACTCTTCCAAAGGTATTTTTTTGTTCTTCATACTTGATAAGAGTACAAATGGCAGTTTTTATACTCATTTTGAACGAAAAAAATTATAATGGAACAAAAAGTAACAGATTAAGAAAGAGATGTAAACCCTGAATTTTCTTTTTACGTAGAATATTTAATGTTCGCGAAAGCAAGTTTGCTACCGATTGTTGCTTTATTGCCAATATTTTACTTATCTCAATGTTTGTGTAATTGTTGTAGAATTTTAAATAAACAATCTCTTTTTGTTTTGAGGATAAACCGGCTAATAGGTTGTTAATAAGTAGTTCATTTTCTAATTTCGACTCTTTGCTAAGATATATTTCTTCGGGTGAAATTTCAAAACCATACTCTTTATTTTCGTTGCTGAGAGTAACTCTTTTAAGATATTTGTTCCTTGTATTTTGTAGCAAGTTGTTTCGTAAAGCCGTAAATAAATAGGCTTTTACGTGTTCAACTTTAGAAATTCTTTTTCGTGATTCCCAAATGTTAGCAAAAACATCCTGAATGGCATCAACAACCCTGTCGTGGTTGTTAACTAATTTCAAGCCATAGAAATACAAATCGTTATAATAGTTATTAAATAAGGTGTTCAATGCGGTGGGATTCCCCGCGCACATCAATCCCCAAAGATGTTGCTCGTTGCTTTGTTTTATACTATTATCTTTTACCACTTGTGGTATAATATATAAAACCGTTTTTACCAACAGCAAGGAAAACCTTATTATTCCAAGGTTCATTGGTATCCCTTTTAAGTTGATATGCCAAAAGGGCATCACTCAAAATGGTATGTTGTGTACTATCCAAATTGTTCGATGTTTTTAAAATATCGTATGAAGTAGAAATCCAAAAAAAGGTTACAAGCAATCCAGCAATTAACGAAAATTGAATAAGACTGTACATTGCTCTGTCATTAAATGATTTTAAGAGTGCTAAATTATCTCTTTTTGTATTTCTTTACAGTTTAAAATATAATTTGAAACTATTTTAAATAAGTAGAGTAACCGGTATAGTATTGTATATCAAATCGAATTACATTTTTAACACATTAAATAATAAACGCTTAAGGATTTATAAACCTATCAGTTATTTAAAACCCGTAACCGGGAAACAGTTTAATTAACGGGACAGAAAAAAATCAGCAAAACACCAATCAAATTTAGAAAAGGTTCTTAAAAGTTTTTATGACAAACTATATGGTAGTAGTTCTCCATTTAATTTAGAAGCTTTTGGTTTTTTGAACAAAACAGTAATTCCAAAACATTATAAAGAATTTATGAAAAGTAACACAGAGGGTATTTGTCCCTTCTGTGGTATTCACACTATAAAAGAAAATAATCATAAATATAGAGAAGTATATGACCATTACATACCCAAAGCTATTTATCCATTTGTAAGCTTAAACTTTAAAAATCTGGCTCCAATGTGTCAGGAATGTAATTCAACATATAAGGGGACAAAAGTTCCAATAGAAGATGATAATAAAAAAAGGAAATTAGCTTTTTACCCATATTAAAAGAACATCCTAAATTAAAGCTTATGTCAAAAAACATATTGGCCTTAAATCCTACAGATATTAAAATAGATATATCAGTAGAAAAGAATGAAGAACAAGTTGAAAGCTGGAAGAGGGTTTTTGGTGTAGATGAGCGATATAAAGATTTGATATGTAAAAAAAATGTTTTATGACACTTAAGGTTTCTTGTCATTTTTTACACGAATTTCCGAGGATCTCACATTACTCGAAGTGACGAAAACGCAAAACTTCGCGCCTTAGCGTCTTTACGGTTAATAAGGTGTAGCCTTCCACTCCATCGTGTTAATCATGTGGTCGATGTCTTGTTCAAGAAAACTGATTACAGGAGCCAGCGAATCGTTGTTGGGGCGAATATTAAAATAGAGTGCGCCTCGAAGATAGTGTTTCACGCTATCGGTTACATAAAACTGATAGGGCGAGGCAGCTCCCATCCCTTCGATACGAAAAGCGAGGCCATAGATTTTTTTTTCGGGATGATAAATCAGACTGTCGTAAATGGCTTCTGCTTTGGGAATATGTTTTGAAACCAACGTGTGTGCATCATTTAAATACTGGTCAAGATTGTTGTTTACCGGTTCGTAACTTAAATGTAGCACCGCCTTAAAAGAGGGGAAATTTACATTAATCCAGTTTTTCTGATCGGGGGCATAAGGGTCTCCGGTGATGGTGGCATAAACAGGGTACTCAAATTTGTAGGGGAGTGTTGTGTCGAATTTATTGTATGATTTTTGGGGCATGTCGATTCTGAAATAGCCCCTGGGCTTGGGTGAATAATCCTCATGACACGCTGTTGCCAAAACCATCACTAACACAATAGCCATCGTGTTTATTATCGTTTTCATTTCCTGTTTGTAATTACAACTTTTACTTCATTTATTTTCCGCTCATCGGAATCGGTAACCTCAAAATCGAAACGACCCAAAGAGATTTTACTTCCTTTTTCCGGGATTTTCCCCTCTATTTCCAATATTAATCCTCCCAACGAATCTGATTCTCCTTTTACTTCATCAAAAGTTTCATCATCAATTCCTAAAATTTTACAGAGGTCATTTAAGGGTGTTTTTGCTTCAAAAAGATAAGTATCCTCCGAAAGCTTTTCATAACTAAAGGGAGCACGTTCTTTATCGTACTCGTCGTGAATTTCGCCAACAATCTCCTCGATAATATCTTCCAGGGTAATAATGCCTGATGTACCTCCATATTCGTCAACCACGATGGCAAGGTGAATCTTCTTCTCACGAAACTCCTGAAGTAAGTCGTTGATTTTTTTGTTTTCAGGCACAAAAAATGCCGGGCGAATCAACTTCTGCCACTTAACGGTTGTTTTCTTATTCAAATAGGGAAGAAGATCTTTAATGTAGAGCAGACCCTGAACATGGTCAAAATTCTCTTTATAAACAGGAATCCTCGAAAAACCCGACTCAAGAACCACGTTAACAACATCTTCAAAACCCGATTCAATATCGATAGCCGTAACGTTAACTCGCGAGCGCATAATTTCCGAAGCCTCTTTTTCGCCAAAAGTGGCAATTCCTTTTAAAATAGATTTCTCATCATCATCACTATCTTTGTTAGTAATGTCAATAGCTTCCGAAATGTCACTCATCGAAATAGATTGCCCTATGCTACTAAGCCGTTTATCAATAATGTTGGTTGAACTCACCAAAATGGAGCTTAACGGTTTAAAAAAGATAACTAAAAACTTCAAGGTTGACGCCATCATTACTGCCACTTTAACAGGTTGACGGTTAGCTAATATTTTTGGGATAATTTCTCCAAAAACCAATATTAACGAAGTAACCACTACCACCTGAAAAACAAAAGTTAACACAGGGTTGGTTTCGAGCGAAAACATCTGAGCGGTAATATAGGTCGATAAAATAACAATGGCCACGTTAATAAATGTGTTGGTTATTAAAATAGTAGCCAAAAGTTTTTTGGGAATATCGCGAAGTTTTAATATCAATTTACTGGTTTTATCATGTTTGTTTCGAAGTTTGTCGAGGTCGCCCGGAGTCATCGAAAAAAAAGCGGTTTCCGAACCGGATACCATGGCCGACCCAACAATTAAAGCAACAAAAAACAGAAATGAAACAGCAACTTCTGCTGAGAATCCTTTGTAAAAGGTGTCAATTATTATAGAGAGTAAATTGGGTAAAGGATCCGGGTCAATTGTTTCCAAAACAATGAGATTGGTTAAACTTCAATAATTTGCAAAATTAATAAGAAATATCATATCATTTTCAAACAAAGGTAATATTAAAATATTATCAAAAGGTTGTACTTTCGTAACCTAAATAAAACATTATCACAAATGAAAAACAGAAGACATTTTATTAAAACAGGACTAGCGGCCACCTTTGGTGTTGCCGTAGCCGCACCTTTATTAGGCCAAAACCATAAATCTCTTACTAAACTTGATTTCCCCGGATTAATTTATACCCGTGAAAATCAAGGTATGTGGAAGAATAAAGCGGAAAGCCACCTGCCACAAATTAAAATCGATGGCGGCAAAATTACCCTTACCACCAACCATGGTATGAGCGAAACCCATTACATTGTACGCCACACGCTGGTTGATAGCAACGGCAAAGTAATCGGTACCAAAACATTTTACCCCACCGACGAACCGGTTTCAACTTATACCCTTCCCGAAGGTTATAAAGGCACTTTATACGCCACCAGCTTTTGCAACAAGCACGATTTTTGGGTGAATGAGTTTAAGGTTTAACGATAGATTATCGAAGTTTGTTTTTCAGGATACCAATAGCTAATATATCAAGCCGAATAACCATAGGGGAATAATTTTTTTTGTTCCAAGCTCGATATCATCTCTTACTATAAAAGCATCTTCCAACCCTGCAATCTGGTGTTGTTTTTTGTTCTTGCCACCAACTTCAAAAGTATATTTGTTGTTTAACAAAAAATCGCCTTTATCGGGTAAGGTTACCGAATGCATTACCGAAACATGTTGTAGAAAAAAAGTTTCTCTTAAAGTTCCGGTATTAATCTTATCCCCCGCAATAGCAAAATTAAGGTTAGTATTATGTAGCCAAATTTTGTCAGGCTTGTTCAGATAGCTGATGCTTTTTGATGCTTTAATGCATGTTTGAATTAGCTCAGCCCTCTCTAACAGCCGCAAAGCCTCTATTAAAAGATTTCTGTTGACATTGACCTTTTCAGCCAACTTACTAATGTTAGGAATAAAGGGCACATTACCGGCCAACACATAAAGCAACCGTTTAAATTTAGCAATATTAGCATATTCAATACCTCTTACACTTTGTATGTCGATTTCCAATATCAGGTTTATCGTATTTCGTAACGCCTGGTAATACTCCTCTTCGTTTCCGGAGTAATAAGGATAAACGCCCGTTTGATAATATTTTTTTAAGTGCTTTAACGGTTTAATCCTTTTCAGTAAGCCACTTGCAATTTCCGTATGATTACTGATTACTTCTTCTATTGTATAAGTTGGTAAACCAAGCTGTTCAAAAAAGAGCAAATATTCACGAAAAGATAATTCTTTAAGATGATAATTAACCGCCCTGCGACTCAAATCCGATTCTCCTTTATAAATATCTAAAACAGAAGAAGAGGTGAATATTACCTGTAGATCAGGAAAATCATCGTAAATTAACTTAATTTCTCTTGACCATTCAGGATATTTGTGAACCTCGTCAAGTAACAGAAGCTCACCTCCTGTTTTATTAAATTCGTCAGCAAGGGTGTACAAATTATTGTTGGTAAAAAACAGATCGTCCAATGCCACATAAAGGGTTTCTTTATCTCTGAATTTTTTAGCTACCTGTAAAAGCATGGTGGTTTTGCCCGTTCCCCTTGCCCCCAAAATTGCAATAAGACGATTATTAAAATTTATCTTTTCAAACAAATAGCGATGAAAATCATCTGTTACTAAAACTATTTTATTTTCCGATTTAATTATTAAGTTTTGCATATTCTGCTATTTTAAAAAGCAATAATAGACATTTTTTGCTATTTATAAAAGCATTTTATTACTTTTTTTGCTTTTTGCAGAAGCAATTTAATCATGTTGGACAGAACATTATCTTAAAACTATTGGAATCAACTCCGGCCACTTCCGATTTCATCCCTACCATATTTTTTCCGTTCTTTGCATAACCTATTTTACAAAAAAATAAAATGAACAAAACCTACATAAACGGTCTGGGTGCGGTTACCCCTCAGGGCACCATCAGGCGGGGAAACTTATTACAAGAAGTTTTTGAGTATGAGGAACCCTTTTTACAAATTCAAAAACCCGACTACAAAAAATACGTGGATGCCAAATCGTTAAGGCGCATGAGTAAAATAGTGCGCATGGGCGTATATGCAGCCTTTGATGCCATGAAAGATGCCGGTACTGAACAACCCGATGCCATCTTAACAGGAACCGGAATGGGTTGCCAAAAAGATACCGAGAAGTTCCTGAACGGAATGATTGACAATAACGAAACATTCGGTAACCCCACAGCTTTTATGCAGTCGACCCACAACACAGTGGGGGCTCGTATTGCCCTGATGCTGGGAAACCAAAACGAAAACTTTACTTACGTTCATCGCACCTTCTCCTTTGAAACGGCTTTAATCGATGCTATTTTAATGCTGGCAGAAGATAAAGAAAATGTTTTACTGGGAGGCATTGATGAAATAACCGAAGAGAGCTGGCAAATTAAAACCCACATTAACCACTATAAAAAGGAAGCGGTTAATAATTTGAAGTTGCTGAACGATAAACAGCCGGGAGCGCTTTCGGGTGAAGGAGCCATGTTTTTTATGCTTTCGTCCGAAAAGAACGAAAAAACTTATGCCGCTATTCAGGACGTGAAAACCTTTTTCAAACCGGAGAACAGGGAGGAGATTAAAGAACAACTAAAAACATTTTTGGCAAAAAACAACCTGACGGCTGACGAGGTGGATTTGGTTCTGTACGGATATAACGGCGACCCTGAGTTTGATACCGTCTATCAGGAAACAGAAAAATCTTTATTCGAGGGGATAGCCGCTGGCTATTTTAAACATCTGACCGGGGAATTTGATACCGCTTCCGCTTTTGCTGTAACCATGGCTGCCAAAATGATTGCCGGCGATCTGGTTTCCGAAATTGTTTTAAAAAATAGCTCGGTTAAAAACCCGAAAACGATTTTAATTTACAACCAGTTCCGAAATGTAAACCACAGTTTAATACTGCTTACCGATGGATAAATCAAAATTTCATCTGGTTACTTACAACTGGCTGTTTTTGCTGTTTGTATTTCTGTTTCTACACTTCTGGCAGCATATTTCGGTTTGGTATATCGTGGGTCTTGTTACGGCCTGGCTGTTAATGCTGGCAGCAGGCTCCCTGTTTTTCAGGTGGAATTTTTATCTCGATGCCATCCACCACGGAAGCCGCCGTGTTAAGCAGGTAGCCCTCACATTTGACGATGGCCCCTCGGTTCAAACGGAAGCGTTGTTGAAAATCCTAAAACAGGAAAACGTTCCGGCTGCCTTTTTTCTGAAAGGAGAAAATAGTACGATGTATCGTAAAATAGTTAGAAAAGCATTTGATGAAAACCACCTTTTAGGAAACCACTCCTTTTCACACAATGTAAAGTTTACTTTTCAAAACAGAAAATCCGTTAGGGAGGATTTGCTTAAAACATCGCATCTGATTGAAAAGATTACGGGGAAACAACCTCTTTTTTTCAGGCCGCCATTCGGGGTTACCAACCCGGAAATTGCCAAAGCTGCCAACGATTTGAATTTAACGGTTGTCGGCTGGTCGTTGCGCTCCTTCGATACCCGATACAACAATGCCGGTCGGTTGTTAAAGCGGCTCCAACAAAAAACCCGCTCCGGCGACATCGTTTTATTGCACGATTATCCCGAAGTAACCCTCAAAATACTTCCCCAATACATCGAATGGTTAAAACAAAATGACTTTCAAATTGTATCTTTGGAGCAACTTATCAATAAAAAAGCTTATGCGTAAATTTATGTTGATTTGGCTCATGTTCAGCTCACTGTTGCTGACAGCTCAAACCGGTGATGTTTTACAACAAATAAAATCACAGGCTCAAAAAATAAATTCTATCGAAGCTGCTTTCGTGCAAACCAAAAACATCTCGTTTATTGATGAACAACTTATCTCCAACGGGAAATTTTGGTTTAGCCGTCCCGATAAAATGAGATGGGAATACCAAAGCCCCTTTTTCTACTCTATTATTATCGATGGTGACAACATCACCGTCATTGACGACAAAAAAGAGAGCCGGTTTGATGCCGCTTCCAACGCCATGTTCGGACAAATTAAACAGGTTATTATGAATATGGTTAACGGAAAAATGTTTGACGACCCCGATTATCATGCCTCTTTAAAAGAGGAAAACAACTACTTTGTGGTGAACTTTGAAACGGTAAACGAAGCCATGAAAGAGTACATTTTCTCCATCGACCTCTATTTCACCAAATCCGGTTACCTGATGGAAAAAATAAAAATGAATGAAGCTTCAGGTGATAATACCGTGATTGAATTTAGCAACCAAAAAATTAATCAATCTTTGCCCGGCCATGTTTTCAAGCCTTAAATATCACTTAACAGGGGTGTTACTCCTGCTTTTGTTGTCGGCTTCTGCCCAGCATGTTGTAATGAAATACGATGCCGATATGATGGTGCAGGGAAAAAGCATGTCGGGGATATTGATCCAATCGGTAACCGACAGCAGCAACCGGTTTATTTTTGTTAGTAAACTGGGACTGAAGTTTTTTGACGTGGAGGTTGGAAAAACCGATTTTGAGTACACCATCCACTATTTCAGCCCTGCTTTTAAAACCGAAAAACGGGTTATCGGGGTGGCCAAAGAGCTGTTTGTGTTGGGGTTTAACAATGCCGGAATCGGAAAGGTAAAACAACAAAAATCAAAAACCGGACAATGTAAGTCGGCATTTGGGCTATTCGGAAAACGGGTAAAGGTTTGCTATCTTGATTATCACACTACGGTAACTTGCAAATTTTATCCGGTTAGTTTTGATTTAAGGGTTTTGGAGTAACATAACCTGTCAGTTCAACAATAATCCTGCTCTTAGATACCGGCCGGATATATCACTATTTTGACGGAAAAGATAGCATTTCCGTCAATACACTGACGGAAATGCTATCTTTTCCGTCAATTAACTTGCAAAATAAAATAAATTAGCACTATCTTTGTAGAGTATTAATCCGTATTACCAATGAATTATATAAAGCGTGTAATTGAAGACAATATTATAGATGATATTTTATCAAAGAATAAAGTTGTTTTAATTTATGGTGCCCGAAGGGTAGGAAAAACGGAGCTTGTTAAAAAAATATTACGCGAAATAAATATTGATTACCTGTTTCTAAATGGTGAAAATATGGAGCATGCCAACCTGTTACAAAACAGGAGTACTGCTAACTACAAACGAATGATGGGCAAAAACAAGCTATTGGTTATTGATGAAGCTCAAACAATTGCTGATATAGGGTTAAAGCTTAAACTGATGATTGACACTATACCGGGAATTAAAATATTAGCAACGGGATCATCCTCGTTTGATTTAAATAATCAGGTAGGTGAACCTTTGGTTGGCAGAAAAAAAGAATACAAATTGTTTCCTCTGGCCCAAATGGAGTTGGTTAATTATGAAGATTATTTGACTACCCTGTCAAACCTTGAAGAAAGATTAATTTTCGGTGGATATCCTGAGCTTATTCACATTAGTGAACGAAACGAAAAAGTTGAATATCTGAAGGATTTGGTTAATTCTTATTTACTAAAAGACATAATTGCATTTGAAGGAGTAAAAAAACGAGAAAAAATTGTTAATCTCCTTAGAATTATTGCCTTTAGAAACGGTTCGGAAATATCATTGGAAGGTGTTGGAAGAGAATTACAAATAAGTAAAAACACGGTTGACAAGTATTTGGATTTATTGTCAAAAATGTTTGTTATTCATAAGCTTAGCGGATTTAATAAAAACCTTGACAATGAAGTAACAAAAAAATCAAAATGGTTTTTTATGGACAATGGGATAAGAAATGCAATTATTTCAAACTTTAACCCTATAAGTTTAAGAGATGATATTGGAAAACTTTGGGAAAATTATTTTATCAGCGAAAGAATTAAATACCAATCTTATCACAAGATGCATGTCAACAACTATTTTTGGAGACATAAAAATAATCAGGAAATAGACTGGATTGAGGAAACGGAAAAGGGGTTAAATGCCTTTGAAATTAAATGGAACCCCAAATCAAAAGCCCGTGTTCCAAGCCAGTGGCAAAAGGCATACGGCTACTCTCATTTTCAAG
>QMPP01000076.1 GCA_003650425.1 Bacteroidota bacterium
TCAAAGCTTTAAAGGGGGTGTTGCCTTTGGGTTGGCGGCCAGCCAGGTGGCTGGTGATGGATATTCGGGTTTCAACAAGGCCGGTATTTTTGCCGGAGGTTGGGTAAAATTTGATTATAACGAACATTCGTCGCTTCAAATGGAAATGACTTATTTTCAAAAAGGATCGCGGCACAACCCTAATTACGAAAAAAATCCGGCTGATTTTCCATACATCTTTAGGGTTGATTATGTTGAGATTCCACTGCTGTATCAATATAAAACCGGTAGGTTTATAATAGAAACCGGGCCGTCGATGGGGGTGTTAATGCACTATTACGAGGAAAGCGACCAGCTTATTATTAGTGACAAGGAAAATGCCAATCGCCCGACAAGATTAACGTTTCAGGTAAATTTAGGAATGCAGATTATTATTACTGATCGAATTAGTGCCGGTCTTAGAGCCAACAGCTCAATGATTAATATCCGTCGAAATAATGTTACCGGTGATGCCAAACGGCTTTTTTGGTTTGGACAGTTTAATGATGCGTTGGTTATCGCAGCATATTATCGATTGTAGGGGGTGGCTCATGTTCAGGCTAAGCTTGTACACTAAGCTTAATGAAGAAGGCTTGTTTTCAATTACAAAGTCAACATCTTCAGGCTCTTTTATATGTCCCATTTTCTTATATCTTAAAATACATTGCAGCACTAGGGTCGTAACTTCTTGATTTATGAAGAATTATTTTCCATTAAAATAACAGGAGAACCAAAATTTTTAACCATGATTTGTTACAAATATCCCCGTCCATCCCTAACCGTTGATGCAGTGGTTTTTAAACAAGAAGGCGTCAACACGTATGTTTTGCTAATCCAACGAAAAAATCCCCCGTATCAAAATAAATGGGCCTTACCCGGCGGGTTTGTCGATATGGACGAAACGCTGGAATCAGCTGTTTCCAGAGAGCTGATGGAGGAGACAGGAATTTCAGATGTTGAATTTCAGCAGCTTCATGCTTTTAGCAGTCTTGAGCGCGACCCGCGAGGACGAACCGTGTCGGTAGTCTTTTGGGGATGGCTGCCAAACAAAAAAAAACCTGTGGCCGGCGACGATGCCGCTGACGCACGTTGGTTCAATCTTAACAACCTGCCGCTACTGGCTTTCGATCATCAAGAGATATTGCAAATGGCCATCGGAAAACTTTAGTAAAAAACAACCTCTACCCCGGGGTGAGCCGCTTTAAACTCGTCCACCCTCTTTTTACGAAGAGAGGTGTTGTAGCAGGTTAACCTTTCAAGGTTTTTCAACCCGTATAAATCGGTTAACCGCTTAATTTTAGTATTATTAATGGTTAACTCACGCAATTTAGTAAGCGAAGAGAGTGGTTTAAGCCTGCGAACTTTAGTACCGGCAAGATTTAATTTTTGAAGATCGGTAAGTGTGGCTAACGCCGACAAATCATCAACTCCCGTATTTTCGAGATTCAGCTCAACAAGATGCCCCAGCCGGCTCAACGGCTCAAGATCGGTAATGGGATTGTTGGGTAAATTTAATACGCGCAGGCTATCCATCTCCACCAGTGGAGAAAGGTCGGATACTCCTGTAAAACTAATAGACAGGGTGTTTAATAATTTACAAATACTTAAAGGCTCTATCTCAAAAATGTTGCTGTTGTTTTTTATGGTCACCTTTTTTAGATTGGCCATCTGCTGAAGTTGTTCTTTCGACGGGTTTCCATCAATGCCAATCTGTTTCGAAAACTCTTTCTGCCAGTCATCCGGCAGGTTATCCCACCAAAA
The DNA here is from genome assembly GCA_003650425.1 of Bacteroidota bacterium. GTDB lineage: Bacteria > Bacteroidota > Bacteroidia > Bacteroidales > F082 > B16-G9. Next base: position 1,780 of record QMPP01000076.1, read on the forward strand.
GGTGAGTTTACCGGTTTGATAAACCACCAAACAATCGGGATTAACGCTCATAAAACGCAACACATTATCGGTTTTAACTCCGGTACCGTCACAATAAACTTTCGACATATCCTTGTTGTTAACGAGGGGCATAATATCGGTAACCCGCGTGTTGTCAAGATACACCTCCTGCAGGTTGGACAGACCTCGAATATCAGCCAACGTACTAACTTTTGTATAACTAATATTCAGATAGCGCAAGTTGTTTAATCCCGCCAGCGGCGAAAGATTTATCACGCCGGTGCTGCTTATATCCAGTGTTTCGAGCCGAAACAACATTTTTAATGGAGAAAGGTCATTTACTTTTTCGTTCCCCGAGAGAAGCAGCTCTTTTTGATTGACAATCTTTTGCAACTGCTCTTTGGTTGGAGCTCCTTCCACACGACAACCTTTCGAGAGGATTGTTTTCCAGTAACCAGGAAGATTATTCCACCAGGTTAACAGTCGCCGCGAATCAAAAATAACCAGGCACGATGGTTTCTTCTCCATAAAAGCGATGGCTTCCTGTCTGTCAATTCCGGTATTATCGCAATAAATTAATTTCAGCCTTTTAATTTCCAACAAGGAGCTTATCTCCGAAACAGCCGTATTGTTGGCCTGTATATTAGAAAGGCTGGTATCCGAAGCCAATGGCGCTAAATCGGACACTTTGGTGTTGTCAATATTAATGTATTCAAGAAAAAAGAGACTGTCGAGAGGCGACAGGTCAGTAACTCCGGAACCGGTCAGAATCAATCTTTTTAAAAACGGCAAATGCCCAACGGGTTGCAAATTGGTAACAGGGGTATAAGCCATACTTAAAAAAGTCAACTTATTTAAACCTGCCAGTGGTGATAAATCAGTTATGGTGGTGCTGTCGATTACCAACTTCTCCAACCGCGTAAGATTTTTCAAAACTTTTATCGAATCGACAGAAGACCCTGAAATATCAAGCACTCTTAAACCAAACGAAAAGCGTAACGGTTCCAGCGATGCCACTTCGGTATTTGAAACATCCAGCGTCTCCAACTTATTCAATGTACGCAAAGGTGTGAGATCACTTATTAGCATGTCAGAAGCTTTAAGCATTTCAAGTGATGTCAACCTGGAAACCGGTTCCAGCGTCTGTATTAAATAATTATGGCTGATGTTAAGCCTTTTTATTTCCAGAAGATGCCTGACTTTTTTATCCAGCGATACCACCTTTACTTTAACGGTATCAGGACACTTTTCGGATAAGGTGTCGTGCAGATATTCAACATGATAGCTACCCGAATCAAGCTCAGGCAACTTTGAAAAACGAAGCGTGTCATTCCCGCTAATCAACAGCGAATCTGTTTCAACGGTATAACAAGGACGTAAAATAACAGCAGTACTGTCGTTAAACGAAACAACCTGATTCATCGGCAGCGTATCAAAAACCAACATCTTCGACCCAAGAAAATCTTTCCAGGGTAATGGCAGCTCTGCCCACCACCTGCGAATCTCTCGCTTTTCGTCGGGTTTGGTGGTATAGATACTAACAATCTTCAAATCCTTTTTAAAGGGATCAAGGTTAATTTCGATATAACGCAGAACATTAAAATCAACGGTATCGTTATTAATGGTAACCCCTTTCAGGTTTCGGTTAATGGTTACCTTAAAAACAATTTCTCCCCCATCGCCCACCATCTGGTCAACAGCGGTTACCTCCAGGGTAAAAGCAGCCTTTTTATAAAAAAAGATAATATCTTTAAGGTACGCCTGCACATCTTTACGCAGCGGCACATCACGATTTTCGTCCAGGTCATCTTCAATCTGCACCTCGGCATCGCGAAAGATTTTCAAATAGCTGTTGTTGATGATAATCTCTTTCTCGGCAACCACCTCTTCGGGGTCTCCTAAAAAGTTTAGCGTTCCCTCAAGATAACTAACCATCATTTTACTCTGCTCCTTGTAGGACACAATTTCATCAGCCGAAAGCGAAGGGATATTTTCCTGAGCTATCGCCGGCGCAAGGCTACCCAGCGCCACCACCAGAAATACAACTACTCTTCTGTACATGATTGATAAAATCTAATTAGGCCGGGTTTTTCATCCTCTTTTATATACTTCAGGTTCGATATCAACCATCCTGAATTGGTATCGCTTCGGTTATAATACGATAACTCGAAATACCAGTTGGGTATCTGAAAAAAATGAAATTTTACATGGGTAATCTCTTTAAATTTTAAATTACCGGTTTTCATCAGGTAAAAAAACAGGGTAAGATAATCGGGTTGAAAGTTGTCGGATGCGTAGTACTGAATGCGTGACGGGTGATCGAGTGCCTTGTGAAGGTTCATAAAATCGAGCTCATGGCTCTGCGGGTGCAGAAAATATTTCATGGCTTCAACACTGTCAATATCAGGAAAAAAGCTGCTGGTATAGTTATAATAAACGTTGCTGATAACCCACTTTGAACCCAGTCCCGACTCTTCAAGCCTCAAAAACAAAATCAGATGACGGTCCTTCCCCTCGGAGGTAAAGGTAGCGGCTACCTCGGCAAACCAGTTGTTGTCGAGGAACTCCAGGTAAACAGGATTTTTTTTGCTCGTAACATCTTCAATAAAATACTGCTTTAAAGCACTATTGGTTCGGGGATTGTGGATATCGAACATCTGTTCCAGTAATTTTATTCGTATTTTGCGATTATGATAGCGTGCATCCGTGGTTTTGAGCAACTTTCCATGCTGATCCTCTTCCATGTTAAATCTTCTGAAAAACTGCCCCACCTGCTTGTTCATCATGTGAAGTATGGCTTCGTCATCACTGTTTTTTGTGCTGCTGTTTAACGAAATATCTTGTGAATGAACTATTGAACCCCCTGAAATAAACCAGATAAGAAATATTATTTTTATGATATGTTGCATCATTTTCTTTTGTAATAAGCGGCAAAGTTAATCGTTTAATGGTATATTTAAAGCCTAATTAATAATCATAACAACGCACCATGAATCCAAATATTTTTAAAACCATAAGCTATGGCCTTTACATTATTGCCACCGAGTTGGATGGCAAAAAGAACGGTTACATTGCCAATACAGCCTTTCAGCTTACTGCCGAGCCTCCTAAGTTTGGCATAAGCTGCCATAAGGATAACTTGTCCGCTTCGATGATTTCGAAGCGGAAACAGTTTTCGGTTTCGGTACTTTCACAAAATTGCGACCGGGAATTAATCAATAAATTCGGCTACCGGTCGGGAGCCAAAGTTGATAAGTTTGAAGGGATAGCATCGATTGAAACTGCCGATGGTATTCCGGTAGTTACCGAAGGCTCCGTTTCGTGGATGGTGTTTGATTTGGTAGAAACCATCGATGTGGGCACGCATTATCTTTTTATCGGTTTGTTAAAAGATGGTGAAATGCTCAGCGATGAGCCGCCACTAACCTACAGCTATTTTCATGCTGTGTTTAAAGGTATTGCTCCTAAAAATGCACCTACCTACCTTTCGAAGGAGATGCGTAAAGAAGCTGCCCAAACAAAACCTGAACCCAAACCCGAAAAAAATCTTCAAAAATACGAGTGCATGGATTGCGGCTGGATTTACGACCCCGCGATTGGCGACCCCGATAACGGTATTGCCCCGGGTACTCCCTTTGAAGAAATTCCCGACGACTGGACCTGCCCCGATTGCGGTGCAGAAAAATCGGAGTTTGAACCGGTAGATTAACAGATTTATCTTTAACGCAACAGTCACACAATTTAATTTACAAACTGGATTTTATAATTATAATTGCATTATTAAGCCTAATTTTGCAATTTATATTACATTTTTAAGCCTGTTTTTGTAATTATATTTGCATTTTCAGGCCTGTTTTTGTAACTTTGCTTTTTCAAATTACAAGAAGATGTACGAAAGAACTATCAGGGATTTATTTGACAAGTGGCTCTATTCACGCGAGATATTAATTTTGTATGGTGCCCGCCAGGTTGGAAAAACCACGTTACTTAAACAGATGTTTTTGAACCGGAAGGATGCTGTTATTTTAAACTGTGAACTTCCCGAAATTTTTGATGTTTTACAAAGTCGTGATAAAGCGAGATTGCAGTTTTTGTTTGGCAACCACAAAATAGTGGCTCTTGATGAAGCTCAGGCAGTTCCTGAAATTGGCAGGACACTTAAAATTATTTATGACGAGTTGCCGCAATATAAAATAGTAGTAACCGGCTCCTCAAGTTTTGAATTATCTTCATTTATTACCGAAGCGCTCACCGGCAGAAATATTAAATTCAGGATGTTTCCGCTTACACTTACCGAAATCAGCCAAAAATACAGCGGGCATCAATTATCAGAAAAGTTAAAGGATATATTGGTATTTGGCAACTATCCTGGTTTAATCGATTTGGGTTACGATACAAAAATTACCAAACTTAACGAGCTGACTTCAGATTATTTATTCAAAGATGTTCTGATTCATGAAAGCATTAAAAACCCCGGTATTCTCCGGAAGTTATTAAAGGCTTTGGCTTTTCAGATCGGGTCACAGGTTTCAACCAACGAGCTGGCAGGGATGCTGGGTATAGCCCGCCAAACCATCGAAAAATATATCGACATGCTGGAAAAGAGTTTTATTATTTTCCGGCTTGGCTCGTACTCGGGAAATCTGAGAAATGAAATTAAAAAAAGCACTAAAATATTTTTTTACGACAACGGGATTCGTAATGGCATTATAAATGATTTAAGTCCCGTTGAAAACCGACAGGACACCGGTGCTTTATGGGAAAATTTCTGCGTTTCGGAAATCGTTAAACAAAAGCTGACCTCAGGAATTAACAGCGAATTTTACTTTTGGCGGACCTACGATGGAGCTGAAATTGATTTAGTGGAAATTAAAGATGGGATTATTAACGCCCACGAATTCAAATGGAAGCAAAAAAGGAAACCTAAAATTCCTGCCAGTTTTAATGAAAAATACAAGCCGGCGAGTTACCGTGTTATAAATTATCAAAACTTTTACGAACTTTTAAACCTGTAGCTTTGAAAAAGATACTCCTTATACGATTTAGCTCCATCGGCGATATCGTGCTAACCACGCCGGTAGTACGCACCTTGAAAAAACAACTTCATTGTGAGCTGCACACGGTTGTCAAAAAAAAGTACGCATTCCTCTACCGGAACAACCCCTATGTGGATAAGGTGTTTAGTTTTGATAAAAGCGAAAAGGAGATACTTGCCCCATTAAAAAAAGAGCAGTACGATTTTGTGATTGATCTGCAAAAAAACCTCCGGTCGCTCAACATTAAAAAAGCATTAAACACTCCTGCGGCCTCTTTTCCGAAAATAAATATTCAAAAATGGATGCTGGTAAATTTTAAAATCGACCGCCTGCCAAAAGTTCATATTGTTGATCGATATTTTAAAGCGGTTGAGAAATTGGGTGTTATCAACGACAACCTCGGTCTCGATTTTTTTATTTCTCCGGAAGATGAACCGGATGTTAAAAAAACCCATCCGTTTTTAGCCGGTAATTACCTTGCCATCGCCATCGGCGGGCAACATTTTACCAAAATATTGCCTGCTGTAAAAGTCGCTGAAATAATCAACAAAGTTGACCTGCCGGTGGTGTTGCTGGGAGGAAAAGAGGATTTTGAGCGGGGAGAGGAGGTTCTAAAACTTTCTTCCGGCAAAAAGGTTGTTAATGCTTGTGGAAAATACAATTTAAATCAATCGGCTTCGTTGGTAAAACAGTGTAGCGTTCTTATCACCAACGACACAGGTTTAATGCACATTGGGGCTGCCTTTAAAAAACCTTTGATTTCCGTTTGGGGAAACACCGTCCCTGAATTTGGCATGACGCCGTATATGCCGGGTTACGAAAGCAATATTTTTATTTCAGAAGTAAAAAACCTCTCATGCCGTCCGTGCAGTAAGCTGGGGTACAACCACTGCCCCAAAAAACATTTTAAATGCATGATGGAACAGGATACAGACGGTATTGTTGAAAAAGTGAATAAGTTTCTAAATGTGTAGCCCTTTTGCTATAATGGAGAAAATTGAAAAGAATTGTAATATGGAATACCGGATTAATAGGCTTTTAATCGTAAAATCTTATTAATCTTAATTCTGACAATTTTTAGCAACTATTTTACAAAACCTAAACATATTTCTTATTTACAACGAGAATGAGGCACTAATTCACAATCTGCAAACGCTGTCCTGTTACTGAAGTAAAAAAAGTACTGGTAATGTTAAAAAGTTTTTATTTGTCTTTTATGCAACGTACGCTACGACCAAATGTCTTGGTAAAGTGGCCGAAATAAACCCGGTCGTCAAACTGGCTGAGGTCATATTCGTAGGCATATTCAGCATTGTAATTTGAGGATGACCACCAAAAACCAGATTCTCCCAAACCCAAGAATTCTCCATTACCAAAGGTGCCCCCCGGGAGACCATTAAAATTACTTGTATTTGTTCCGTTACCTTCACCAATCCAATGGCTTGTGGATTTCATTTTTTTACCTTCATCAGTACCTACCCAACCCTCTTCAATTAGTTCGCTTTGGCTCACCCCCAGGCTAATTAATAATGTGGCCCATTCATTATTACTTGGTAAATGCCAGCCATCCGGACAAGATGTAAGTGCTGCATTCCATGTGTAGAGGCGTCCGTATATTTTACCGTTATTCGGATCGTTATTATACCACCACCATTCTTCAGTATCGTAATTCCGCACTGAATTTGAAGTTTCATAATTAAGGTTTTGTGAAAACCAGGTTTGGTCGCCAATGGTCAAAGTTGCATACACTTGCCCATCACGCGAATCGGTAATGGTATCAGGAATATTAGTATTATCGTCATTTTTTTTACACCCAAATTGTATCGAAATAAATGTAGCACACAGCAAAATCAAGTAAAACTTTTTCATGATAAATAATTTTTAATTAAACACATATTTTCGGTTAAATTAGGTAAATCGTAATCCGTAACCAAAATAAAAGTATAAGTGTATCATTATATTTATTATTTGTCAGGTTTTGTTGAATATTTGCCTTATCTGTTTTTTTAATACATTTAAAAGTTTTACAAAAAGTAATCTCCTACTTTTAGTAAACTCCATTCATCAAATAACAGTTGAGTACCGGGTAAAAGAAAAAAACAACCCGGATGTTTATTCTAAATGGGGTAATATTAAACTCATATTTTGGACTAATTTGTTACCTCTAATGACAAATCCGGGATAAATACACAACCATAATAATAGCCAAAAGGCAAAGCCCGCCTCAGGAATGGCGTAGCACCAATTTAGGGAAATAAAAACATGGGTACAGTGAGGAACTTTTTGGCTTCCCCAGAAGTATCAAAAAAACAATATTACACTTTTAACGTTAAAACACGAAGCGATAAACCAGCTTAACGGCAGCATCGGTAGTTTGAGGTTTTAAATAGTCTATTTCTTTAATCCTGTCCTCATAACCAATGTTATACACCACGTACAAGTCGGAGCCCACTTTTGGAATCCAGTGCAGCCGGAAGTTATACAGCATCACCTGATCCAAATCGTTGTATTGCGAAAACAGTGACAGGTTTAGCTTGGTGGTAAAGGCATAATTAAGGTAGAGAGCCAGTTCGTTGGTAACCACATCGCCGCTTGAAAAACTCACAAAATTAAAGGTATAGGATCCATTTAAATTTAAATGCTTGTTCACATTCAAACCCAACTCGGTTTCAAACGTTTTAATTCTTCCGTTATAAAATCCACCCCAGTTATAAAACAGGGCAGCCCAAACACGTCTTGCCTGATAAGTTTCAAACTGCAACTCATATTTATACATCCAATACTTTCCTTTGGGAATGGTAATTCCATCGGTAAGAACAAACTCTTCATCCAGCCGGTCAAAACTTTGAATAAAATTAACTTCAAAACGTTCGCCCGAACGAAAAACAGCTCCCAACGGCCGGGTTTCGTTGCTAAAGCTTTCCAACTCACCGGTAGTATGGGTATAATAAGCGGTAAAGCCCCACGGTTTCAACAATAAGCGTTTAATCCCCAATTTTGGGAAAACTCTCGGAGAAATCCGAAGATACCACGAATAGGAGTCGTAATTGGTACGACGAATGTAACCCAACTCCGGGTTAAAACCACTCTGCATACTGCCAACCGCCATATAATTGTCAATAAGGTCGTTTGGATAGTCGATATAAACCCGATAGGTAGCGGCATTTTTCCGAAGCGTAAACTTTTCCATACTGGTGGTAAACGACCCTGCTATCACGAGGTTTTTATTTTTTAAAAATTCAGAAGTTTGATAAGCGGCATCTATTCCTATAACCTGATTTGAGGTTGTGTTATTTATTTTATTGGTAAAAATTCCACCAATGTACGACTGCTTGCCTACATCACGCTTATACCTGAATACCGTGTTGTTTGTCGATGAGATGCTATCTGTTTTTCCTTCCTGGATATTCAAAAAGCCGACATTATTTTTCCCCACTTTCCCATACAACCGGGCCCCAATAATAATAGGTACTTGTTCTCCGTCTTCAACACCAATCTGGCGTGAATAAAAAGCATTGTTCCTATCACCAAGATAATAGTTGTACATATCGTATCCTTCTAAAAAGAACTGCCTCTTTTCGGGATAAAATACGCCAAAACGCGACAAATTTACAGGAATACGGTCAGCTTCAACCTGAGCAAAATCGGTAAAACTGGTAAGATTTAATTTTAGCGTGGGCGACAAATAGATGTTTAAATTTCCACCCACCTTTAACGGATAGCTGTTTCCCTCTTCTTTGTCGTAACGCCAGCCAGCCAGGCCATAAGGTTTTAACTCAAATTTTTTTGCGTAAGCAATGTCTTTAATTCCTGTCAATTTACCTGCCCTGTTTACTGCAAAAATCGAATTATCGCGCGACCAACCCTGCCACAAAGTCTCTTCATTTTTTGAAACAATATCGCGTTCAAAATTAATGGCCCAGTTTAATTCCGAACCTCTTTTAAACTGCAACGTTGTAAAAGGAATATAAATTTCGGCAAACCACCCTTCATCGGTAATGGTTGTTTTCACATCCCACACGCCATTCCAGTCCTCGTTACCATCTTCACCACCATAAACCTGCACATCAGCTCTGGCTCCGTTGGGATTAATTACAAAAAGATACCCGTTACGATTATCGTTGAACGGGCTGATGATAATTTGAAAATTATCGTCCGTTTCATAATCAAAATCACGATTCAGATTTTTAGCTACAATTTTAGATACATCTTTTTGGTAGCACCAAACGCCTATGTATAAAGTATATTTATCGTATAATATGGCTGTTTCTGTTCGCTCGGTAGAAGGTTCGCCAAAATTCAAATCGCGTTGGGTAAAATTACTCACATGCATGGCCTGTTTCCAAACAGCTTCTGACAGTACGCCGTCAAGTTTTATCTTTTTTTCAGTTTTTGTAGCCGTTAACACCCAGGGATGTGAACGCTGCGAAAACAATGGTTGTACAACAAACAAAAGTATCAGGGCTACTAAATATTTGCGTGGCATAATGATATTATTTTAATCCTACCGCCTTTTTCCTAAAATGGAATTGCGAATGTAGGTAATTATGCCAAATTATTTTAGTTCAATAAACAAATAAAGTTTTTACATTCCGGGAATCCGCGGAACTTTTTTTAACTTGGATAATTTCCAATAATGACCCCAGGCTTTTTTAATCCAGTGGCCAAAAGTGGGCATAGGAATAATTTTTTCTTTATTCCATTTACGCAATGTGAAAATAGCACCATTACCGGCATCCATCACACAGACAATATTTAAATGATTAGGGTATCCTTTACGTTTCGGGTTTCCTATTATGGCATTGTTAATATTATACACAGCATATTTTGCCATAATTTCGGCAATATGACCCTGCTTGGCAATCCATTTAGGTCCTTCCAAACGAGTAACATCTCCGGCTGCATAAACATTTTTCTGAGGGCCGTTAACCCTGCAATACCCATCCACCAATACATTGTTATCTACCGACAATGGCAAATCGGAATCTTGAAGAACCGGGTGGCCCGTTCCTGAAGGAGTAAATATTATAAGGTCACTTTCCAATATGGTATCATCCGCAAAAACAACCTTTCCTTTCTCAAAACGCTTAATTGGAACACCAATCTTTTCATCTCCAACAAGCTATCCGGTTTACCACAGGTTGAAAAAGTATGCTCACGCATTCCTTCAATGGCTAACTTACTGCTTCCAAAGGCAATTATTAAGTAATCGTATTCAATGGTTTGTTTTGAAAGAATAACTTTATTCTCCTTTGAAACAATCGACTCCACTTTGTCGATAATAAGATTAAACTTATGCACCTTCTGAAGATCTTTCAGAGGAAGTTTTACATCATCAAATTTAATTTTTCCAACAGGAATCCAAATAGATATAGGGTAGATAAAACAGTATTCCCTGTCCGAAACCAATGTTACTCTATGTCCTAATTTGCTCAGATGATAAACCGATTCAACCCCGGCAAAGCCACCTCCAAGTACTACAATGTGCTGTTGTTTGTTATTCATAATGGTTCGTAATAGATTAAAAAATAAGAGCCTATAAATATACAACAAAAATAGATATTCATCATATATACATCATCACCATATCTGGATATATTGTTTTAGGCGACTCAAACCTGCCATCTAACAATAGGATTAAGATTCATGGTAATCTAAAATGGCTTTACAAGATAACACTTGAGAGATGAAAAAACAAAACAATCAAACAATAAAAAAAATTCATATCTTTGCTTCTCAATTCAAATCCTCTCCTTTTTTTGAGGCGTTTGAATTTATAAAGAAGGATGAAGAGACCGGGCTCAGCGAAGTCCTGGCAACCTGCCCCACAGGTAAGGTGCCAATACCCGGTTCCGGTAAACATTCCGGAAGATGATAAATTTAAATGCTGATGATTCGTTATTTTTCATTGAAGCAGGCACGGGAATAACCCGCATTCAGCATAGAGTTTAACTTTAAACAAAATGACTATGTCGATAAAAAAGCCGGATATTAAAAAACTGTTGGAAACCCGTGTACTGGTGCTGGACGGAGCCATGGGAACCATGATACAGCGGTATAATTTACAGGAAGAGGATTATCGTGGTGAGCGATTCAAGGACTCAAAAATCCTGCAAAAAGGCAACAACGATATTCTTTGTCTTACCCAACCACAGATTATTCAGGAAATCCATGAACAGTACCTCGAAGCGGGTGCCGACATTATTGAAACTAATACCTTTAACGGAACCCGGATATCGCAAAGCGACTACGGATTAGAGGATTATGTTACGGAAATAAACCGTGAAGCAGCCCGGTTGGCCAAAAAGGCTGCCGATAAATTCACGAAAGCCAACCCTGACAAACCCCGCTATGTTGCAGGAGCCATGGGACCCACCAACAAAACCGCTTCCATGTCGCCGGAGGTGGGCGACCCGGGTTTTAGGAACATCAGCTATGATGAACTCTACCAAAACTATTACGAGCA
>QMPP01000077.1 GCA_003650425.1 Bacteroidota bacterium
ACAGGATGACCTTTCAGGATGTTCTCAAGAATATCCCACACAACGGCATCTTTACGCTCAACAATTTTTTTTGCCGATTTAACAGTTTTTACAATGCCGCGTTCCAACAGTTTACGAATGATAAATGGTTTAAACAACTCGGCAGCCATGTCTTTAGGAAGGCCACACTCGTTGAGTTTCAGCTCGGGACCAACAATAATAACCGAACGACCTGAATAGTCAACACGTTTACCCAACAGGTTCTGACGAAAGCGACCTTGTTTTCCTTTTAAACTGTCGGAAAGCGATTTCAACGGACGGTTTGAATCGGTTTTAACGGCACTCGATTTACGGGAGTTGTCAAACAAGGAATCAACAGCCTCCTGTAACATACGCTTTTCGTTACGCATAATAACATCAGGAGCTTTGATTTCGATCAATCGTTTTAACCTGTTGTTACGTATAATTACCCTGCGGTAAAGATCGTTGAGATCGGAGGTAGCAAAACGGCCACCATCCAACGGAACCAACGGACGCAATTCGGGGGGAATAACAGGTACAATTTTAACTATCATCCATTCCGGGCGATTTTCAAGCCTTTTTCTTGAATCGCGGAAAGCTTCGTAAACCTGTAAACGACGTAATGCCTCAGCTTTACGCTGTTGTGATGTTTCGGTGTTGGCTTTATGGCGCAACTCGAAAGAGGTTTTGTCAAGGTCGATATCACGCAATAAATCGTGAATGGCCTCAGCACCCATCTTGGCAACAAATTTGTTTGGGTCGTCATCGGGCAGGTATTGATTGTCTGCCGGCAACGCTTCCATAATATCGAGGTACTCTTCTTCCGAAAGGAAATCAAGTTTTTTGATACCATCTGCCTCTTTAATACCCGGATTAATAACTACGTAGCGTTCGTAGTAAATAATGGTTTCGAGTTTTTTTGTTGGTAAACCCAATAAGGCGCCAATTTTGTTAGGCAGGGTTCTTACAAACCAAATATGAACCACAGGTACAACCAATTGGATGTGTCCCATTCTTTCGCGGCGAACCTTTTTTTCGGTTACTTCCACTCCACAACGATCACAAACAATCCCTTTGTAACGGATTCTTTTGTATTTACCGCAATGACATTCGTAGTCTTTTACAGGCCCGAAAATACGTTCACAGAATAATCCGTCACGCTCGGGTTTGTAAGTGCGGTAATTTATGGTTTCAGGCTTTAATACTTCACCATGCGAACGTTCCAAAATGGATTCGGGTGAGGCAAGGCTGATCGTAATCTTGTTAAAGCTACCTGGAATTTTGCTGTCTTTTCTGAAAGCCATATATTGATAGTTATTTTATTATCAAAAAAAATTAAAAACTAGTCGAAGTTGAGTTCAAGACCAAGACCTCTTAATTCATGAACCAGTACATTGAATGATTCAGGAACGTTAGGGGTTGGCATGCTTTCGCCTTTGACTATTGCTTCGTATGCCTTGGCGCGGCCTGCAACATCGTCCGACTTAACGGTAAGAATTTCCTGAAGAATATTGGAAGCACCAAATGCCTCCAGCGCCCAAACCTCCATCTCTCCAAAACGCTGTCCACCAAACTGGGCTTTACCACCCAATGGTTGCTGTGTAATAAGCGAGTAAGGCCCAATAGAACGTGCGTGCATCTTGTCGTCAACAAGGTGGTGCAGTTTCAGCATATAAATATACCCAACAGTAGCAGGCTGATCAAAACGTTCGCCTGTGTTGCCATCGTAAAGATAGACTCTTCCGTTTTCGGGCAACCCGGCTTGCTTCATGTAATCATTAATTTGATCGATGTTGCCACCATCAAAAATAGGAGTTCCGAATGTTAATCCCAGCTTTTTACCTGCCCATCCAAGAACAGTTTCGTAAATCTGACCGAGGTTCATTCGCGAAGGTACACCTAGTGGGTTTAACACGATATCAACCGGTGTTCCATCTTCGAGGAAAGGCATGTCTTCTTCGCGAACAATACGCGAAACAATACCTTTGTTTCCGTGACGTCCAGCCATTTTATCACCTACTTTCAACTTACGTTTCTTGGCAATATAAATCTTGGCCATCTGTACAATGCCGTTGGGAAGCTCGTCGCCAACAGTAGCAATGAATTTCTTACGGTTTAACACGCCCATCAACTCTTTATACTTGATATTGTAGTTATTGATGAGGGTTTTAACCAGTTCATTTTTACCTTTATCAGTAGTCCATTTGTCAGGGTTGATGTTGGTAAAGTCGAGGGTCTGTAAGATTTTTTGTGTGAATTTGGTTTTTTGAGGAACCACCATTTCACCAAAAGTATTGTGAACGCCCTGTGATGTTCTGTTGGAGATCAACACGGTAAGTTTATCAATTAACTTAGCTTTCAGTTCCTTAAAATATTTTTCATATTCTATGTTTAAGGCAGAAATAATCTCTTTTTCTTTCGATTTGGAGATAGCGTTTTTAGCAGCTCGCGAGAAGAGGTGTTTGCTAATAACAACGCCTTTCATTGATGGAGGTGCTTTTAGTGAAGCATTTTTTACGTCACCGGCTTTGTCGCCAAAAATAGCGCGAAGCAGTTTTTCTTCAGGCGTTGGGTCACTTTCACCTTTAGGGGTAATTTTACCTATAAGGATATCACCATCCGACACTTCGGCTCCCACCCTGATTAAGCCATTTTCGTCCAAATCTTTGGTCGCTTCAGCACTCACGTTGGGAATATCGTTGGTAAGCTCTTCGATACCTCGTTTGGTATCGCGGACATCCAGCGTAAACTCTTCAATGTGAACCGAAGTAAACACATCATCTTTAATAATACGTTCCGAAATTACGATAGCATCCTCGTAGTTGTATCCTTTCCAGGGCATAAAGGCCACTTTCAGGTTACGACCCAGGGCTAATTCACCATTGTTGGTAGCGTATCCTTCGCAAAGTACCTGTCCTCGTTCAACTTTATCGCCTTTTCTAACAATAGGACGCAGGTTGATGGAGGTATTTTGGTTGGTACGCTGAAATTTAGTCAGATAATAGGTTTTCAGGTCATCGTCAAAGCTAACCAATCTCTCCAGTTCGTCGCGGTTGTATCGGATAATAATTTTATCAGCATCAACATACTCAACAACGCCATCACCTTCGGCATTGATAAGTACTCGTGAATCGCGGGCAACAAATTTCTCGATACCAGTTCCTACAATAGGAGCTTCAGCATTCAGCAAAGGTACAGCCTGGCGCATCATGTTCGACCCCATCAAGGCACGGTTAGCATCATCGTGTTCCAGAAACGGAATTAATGAAGCAGCAATGGAAGCAATTTGATTAGGTGCGATATCAATCATATCAACCTTTTCGCGCGGTGTAATCGGGTAGTCGGCCTGATAACGAACTTTTACTTTTTCGTTTACAAACTGACCGTCATCGGAAACAACCGTATTGGCCTGTGCGATAATTTTATCCTCTTCTTCCTCTGCACTTAAATAGATAGGAGGGTGATTAAAATCAATTTTACCAACTTCTACCTTACGATAAGGAGTTTCAATAAATCCAAGTTCATTAATTTTGGCGTACACGCAAAGCGAGGAAATAAGACCAATGTTTGGTCCCTCGGGGGTTTCAATGGTACAGAGTCTGCCATAGTGCGTATAGTGAACGTCACGAACCTCGAAACCGGCTCTTTCGCGCGAAAGGCCACCCGGTCCCAAAGCTGAAATTCTACGTTTGTGTGTAATTTCAGACAATGGATTGGTTTGATCCATAAACTGTGAAAGGGCATTGGTACCAAAAAACGAGTTAATTACTGATGATAACGTTTTGGCGTTAATTAAATCAGTAGGTGTAAACACCTCGTTATCACGAACATTCATTCTTTCACGAATGGTACGAGCCATACGGGCTAAACCTACTCCAAATTGAGAATAAAGCTGTTCGCCAACGGTTCTCACTCTACGATTAGAAAGGTGGTCGATATCATCGACCAAAGTTTTTTGGTTGGCAAGCTTAATAAGGTGTGTTATAATAAGAATGATATCTTCTTTGGTAAGCACACGAACGCTTACCGGAGTATTAAGCTCCAGTTTCTTATTGATACGGTAGCGGCCAACTTCGCCAAGATCGTATCTTTTTTCTGAAAAGAAAAGCTTTTCAAAGATACCGCGGGCAGTTTCCTCGTCAGGAGGAAGCGCATTACGCAACTGGAAGTAGATATACTCCACAGCCTCTTTTTCGGAGTTGGTGGTATCTTTTTGCAGCGTATTAAAAACAATCTGGAACTCGTTGGCAGTAGCATCATCTTTATGTAATAAGATGGTTTTTACACCAGCCTCGATAATTTGCTCAATGTGCGCAGTTTCCAGAATGGTTTCACGCTCGATAATAACATCGTTTCTTTCAATGGTAACAACCTCACCGGTTTCTTCATCAACAAAGTCTTCGAACCATGAACGTACAACACGGGCAGCCAGACGACGTCCCATAACACGTTTAAGTCCTGCTTTACTAACTTTGATTTCATCGGCAAGATGAAATATTTCTAAAATATCTCTATCGCTTTCGTAGCCAATGGCACGTAACAAAGTGGTAACAGGCATTTTTTTCTTACGGTCGATGTACGCGTACATCACATTGTTAATGTCTGTTGAAAACTCCATCCAGGACCCTTTAAAAGGGATAATACGGGCAGAAAAGAGCATTGTACCGTTAGCATGACGATTTTGGCCGAAAAACACACCGGGCGAACGGTGGAGCTGCGATACAATAACGCGTTCGGCACCATTTACCACGAAAGTCCCTTTGGGTGTCATATAAGGGATCATTCCCAAATAAACATCCTGCACGATGGTTTCAAAGTCCTCGTGTTCGGGGTCGGTACAATAAAGTTTTAATTTTGCTTTTAAGGGCACACTGTATGTTAACCCACGCTCTATACACTCTTCAGCGGTATAGCGTGGCGGGTCGATAAAATAATCGAGAAACTCCAGTACAAAATTATTTCTCGCATCGGTAATGGGAAAGTTTTCAGCAAAAACCCGGTAAAGGCCTTCATTCTTCCTGTTATCGGGATTGGTTTCCAATTGGAAAAAATCCTGAAATGATTTCAACTGTATATCAAGAAAATCAGGATAAGGCAGTTGGTTTTTGATTGATGCGAAACTGATTCTTTCGTTTTTGATCTCAGCCAAGGCTTATAGTTTTTAGGTTAAAACAAATTAAGGTGGAAAATACCACCGCGTATAAATTGAAAGAAAGATGTTAAAGAACAAATAGGCGCAAACCTCTAACCCCAAAAAGGGGTAGAGGTTAGCCTAAAAAAATTATATAAGAATCTTATTTGATCTCTACTTCAGCACCAGCTCCTTCGAGTTGAGTCTTCAGTACTTCAGCTTCATCTTTGGTAACACCTTCTTTAATTGCAGAAGGTGCTGAGTCAACCAATTCTTTAGATTCTTTCAATCCAAGGCTGGTTAATTCTTTAACCATTTTAACAACGGCAAGTTTCGACTGGCCATGGGATTTTAAAATTACATCAAAAGCTGTTTGTTCTTCAACTTCTTCTGCACCACCGGCAGCAGGACCTGCAATAGCTACAGCTGCAGCAGCAGGTTCAATACCGTATTCATCTTTCAAAATTTCAGCCAACTCGTTAACTTCTTTAACAGTTAAGTTTACCAATTGTTCTGCAAATGCTTTCAAATCTGCCATTTTATTATAGTTTTAAGTTAATTTAATTCAAAAAAAAATATTCAAAAAAATATGGGTCTACATTTATACTTTATTCGCTTTTTTCAGCTAAAGTTTCAAGAATTCCGGAAAGTTTTTGACCACCGGATTGTAATGCTCCAAGTACGTTCTTAACAGGCGATTGCAGTAAAGCAATAACATCTGCGATGAGTTCTTCTCTGGATTTGATAGCAACCAAAAAGTCGAGTTGTTCGTTGCCTATGTAAGTCATTTCCTCAATGTAGGCAGCTTTCAATACAGGGCTTTCCGATTTTTTTTTCTTCCTGAACTCTTTAATCAGTTTAGCAGGGGCATTACCCGTTTCCGTAAACATGATGGCAGTGTTTTCCTTAAGAACATCGTATAGCTCGTCAAAATCTCTGTCAGCAACATCCATCGCTTTTCTCAACAGGGTATTTTTTACAACACGCATTGTGATATCGTATTTGTAACACAACCTTCTGAGATCGCTGGTATCTTCTGCATTCATACCTGAAACGTCGGTAAGATACAGATTAGATGCTTCGGCTAGCTGAACTGACATTGAATCAATGAGCGCTTTTTTCTCTTCTTTCCTCATAGTGTTTTACTTTGTTTTAAAACCAATTAATCAGCCGATTTTTCTTCGACCCGGATTCCGGGGCTCATGGTACTGGAAAGGTACACACTTTTGATGTAAGTACCTTTTGCTGATGATGGCTTAAGCTTAATAATGATATTCAGCAACTCTCTGATGTTTTCTTCCAGTTGCTCTTCGCTGAAACTGATTTTACCAACAGCCGAGTGAATGATACCAAATTTATCGACTTTAAAATCGATTTTACCAGCTTTAGCGGCATTAACAGCTTTACCAACTTCCATGGTTACCGTACCGGTTTTGGGGTTTGGCATTAAGCCTCTTGGTCCCAAAATACGTCCTAGTGCACCTACTTTAGGCATCACGCTGGGCATGGTTATAACCACATCAACATCGGTCCAACCACCTTTGATTTTTTGAATGTATTCGTCCAATCCAACATAGTCAGCACCGGCAGCTTTTGCCTCTTCCTCCTTGTCTGGTGTACATAGCACGAGGACTTTCACGTCTTTACCGGTTCCATGGGGAAGGGTTACTGAACCTCTCACCATTTGATTGGCTTTACGTGGGTCTACGCCCAAACGTACACTCAAATCAACTGAAGCGTCAAATTTTGTATAAGTAATATCTTTTACAAGTTTAACAGCTTCATCAAGGGAGTACTCTTTCTGCTTGTCGAATTTGGCCAAAGCTTCTTTGTGTTTTTTTGACATTTTTGCCATAATTCTCCTCCTCTTAAATTGAGTGTTTTTTTAATTAGATACTGTGGGAAAATCGCCTTTTACCTTAACCCCCATACTCCGGGCTGTACCTGCTACCATATGCATTGCGGACTCAACGGAGAAAGCATTTAAGTCTTTCATCTTTGCTTCTGCAATTTCACGCACCTGATCCCAGGTTAAGGTTCCAACTTTTACACGGTTTGGTTCAGCAGAACCCTTTTTCAATTTAAGGGCTTCGAGAATCTGAACAGCTGCCGGTGGTGTTTTGATGATAAAATCAAAGGATTTATCTTTATAAACCGTAATGATCACAGGAATAACCTTACCGGCTTGTTCCTGAGTACGAGCATTAAACTGTTTACAAAATTCCATGATGTTAACACCTTTAGCACCTAATGCTGGTCCTACCGGTGGAGAAGGGTTTGCGGCGCCTCCCCTGATCTGTAATTTTATTAATCCACTTACTTCTTTTGCCATTTTAAACCTAATGTTTAAAATTGATAATACGTTTACAACTATTGTTTATTCTTTTTCCACTTGCATAAAGCCAAGTTCGAGGGGTGTTTTCCTACCAAAGATTTTAACCATGACGCGAAGTTTTTTCTTCTCCTCATCAATTTCTTCGATAATTCCACTAAAGCTGTTAAATGGTCCGTCAACAACGGTAACAGTTTCACCCACGATAAACGGAATGTTTACCTCTTCACCCTGTTCAGCCAGCTCGTCAACTTTTCCTAAGATTCGTTTAACTTCTGCCGGTCGAATTGGCTCCGGTTCCCCTCTGGTACCAAGAAATCCCAATACATCGGGAATATTCTTAATAATGTGAGGAATTTCTCCGGTAAGTTCCGCTTCAATCAGTACATACCCAGGAAAATAATTACGCTCTTTACTGATTTTTTTTCCTTTACGGATTTGGTAAACCTTTTCCGTAGGAATCAATATTTGCGCAATATATTCCTGAAGATTCAATCGGCTAATTTCGTTATCAAGATATTCTTTTACCTTCTTTTCTTTGCCACTAATAGCCCTGACAACGTACCATTTTCTTCCTGACTGTTCGCTCATTTTGCGGGAAATTGAATTAGTTATAAACAGTTAATATATAATATGTTAGAACAATACTAACCTTAAAAAGCTCTAAAACATTGTATAGAACTTCTGTAAGACTGTTGAGAATGAAATATCCATCAGATAAACCACCAAAGCGATTATAAGGGAAGCAACGGATACTACGATTGCACTGTTCTGCAGCTCACTCCACGTTGGCCATGATACTTTATGCATCCATTCGTCGTAACTTTCTTTAATGTATGCCGAAATACTAAATTTAGCCATTTTACTAATATAAAAAATTTGCACGGGAGGAAGGAGTCGAACCCTCAACCAATGGTTTTGGAGACCACTACTCTACCAATTGAGCTACTCCCGTGTTTGCTGATTAAGCAGAAGCTAAAGGCATTCCATTAAGACAGAACGCCTTTAACTAATATTTTAATTTACAACTATTACTCAAGAATCTCAGTTACCTGACCGGCACCAACTGTACGTCCACCTTCACGAATAGCAAAACGAAGACCTTTGTTCATGGCGATTTCGGTAATTAACTGAACTTCGATGGTAAGGTTATCACCAGGCATTACCATTTCAACACCTTCCGGCATGAAAATTTCACCAGTAACGTCGGTTGTTCTAAAGTAGAACTGTGGACGGTATCTGTTGTGGAATGGAGTGTGACGACCACCTTCTTCTTTTTTCAGGATATAAACCTCAGCTTTAAAATGTTTGTGAGGTGTTACTGAACCGGGAGCTGCGATTACCATACCACGACGGATTTCGTTTTTGTCGATTCCGCGAAGTAATAAACCGGCGTTGTCACCAGCCATACCTGTGTCAAGAATTTTACGGAACATCTCAACTCCGGTAACAACCGACTTGAGTTTTTCAGCACCCATACCAATGATATCAACAGGATCTCCTGTGTGAATAACACCAGTTTCAATTCTACCGGTAGCAACAGTACCACGACCTGTAATTGAGAATACGTCCTCAATAGGCATCAGGAATGGTTTGTGCTCATCACGAACAGGTAAAGGAATCCATGTGTCACATGCTTCCATTAGTTCGTAAATTTTAGCAACCCATTTTTCTTCCTGGTTCAAAGCACCAAGCGCTGAACCTTGAATAATTGGAGTTTCATCACCATCGAAATCGTAGAAACTTAAGAGGTCGCGAATTTCCATCTCAACCAATTCAAGTAATTCTTCATCATCGACCATGTCAACTTTGTTCATAAAAACTACCAAACGAGGTACACCTACCTGACGTGCAAGCAAGATGTGCTCACGGGTTTGTGGCATAGGACCGTCAGTAGCAGCTACAACAAGGATAGCACCGTCCATCTGGGCAGCACCTGTTACCATGTTTTTAACGTAGTCAGCGTGACCGGGACAGTCAACGTGAGCGTAGTGACGATTGTCAGTTTGATATTCAACGTGTGCAGTATTAATTGTAATACCTCTTTCCTTTTCTTCAGGAGCGTTGTCAATTGAATCAAATGACATAAATTCTGCCAAACCTTTATCTTGCAGGGTAAGAGTAATGGCAGCTGTAAGTGTGGTTTTACCGTGGTCAACGTGACCAATAGTTCCAATGTTTACGTGCGGTTTGGAACGATTGAATTTTTCTTTAGCCATATCAAAACTTGTTTTTAAAAATAATAATGTTACTTCACTATGTTAATTTCGAGCCGAGGACGAGAATTGAACTCGTGACCTCTTCCTTACCAAGGAAGCGCTCTACCCCTGAGCTACCCCGGCTTTATTTTTTTTACTGAGCGGGAGACGGGACTCGAACCCGCCACCTACAGCTTGGAAGGCTGTCGCTCTACCAGATGAGCTACTCCCGCTTAACAAGGTTAAAAGCTAAAGATTAAAGTAAAATAACTTTTCGGTTTGTTTACTTTAGCCTTTAGACTTTTCAATTTAACCTTATATTAGATGTGGGGGGAGGAGGATTCGAACCTCCGAAGGCTGAGCCAACAGATTTACAGTCTGCCCCGTTTGACCGCTTCGGTATCCCCCCGTAATCTCAATATTTAAATGAACCGTGAGCCAACAGAGGGACTCGAACCCCCGACCGGCTGATTACAAATCAGCTGCTCTACCAACTGAGCTATGTTGGCATTTCTGCCTTTACTCAGATTATGCCTTTGTTGACATTTTTGTAATGAACTCATCCCTTTTAAAAAGAAGCAGACCTCTCCGTAAAAAGGTCTGCAAAAATATATAGTTTAAGTTAAATAACCAAACAAAAAATAAAAAAACTTTAATTATTTATTAATCATTTCTTTATGTTTGGTGAGCTGTCTTCTAAGTGCCTCAACGGCAACGTCTGTAGCTTCTTCAAAGGTCTTACTTTGTTTTTTTGCAAACAGGTGTTGCCCTTTGATACTTACCTTAATTTCCGTTATTTTGTTTTCTCTGGACTCGGCATTATCAAGTTTTAGTGTAACATCGGTTCCAAGAACTCCTTCATAAGCGTTCGAGAGCTTACTTACCTTCTTCTCAATAAAATCCTCCAGCTTTTTGTCAGCTTTAAAATGTACTGACGTGATGTTTACTTTCATGTTAAACCTCCTTTTTTAATTGCGCTCTGGGATGCGCATGGTTATATATTGATTTTAATTGTTCAATGGTGTTGTGTGTGTACACCTGGGTGGCCGACAAGTTTGCATGACCCAGTATCTCTTTAATGGTATTCAAGTCGGCACCTTCGTTGAGCATGTGCGTAGCAAAAGTATGCCTTAAAACATGCGGGCTCTTTTTTGATTGGGTAACCGATGATAACTCATCACTTACTATCCGGTAAATAAATTTGGGATAAGCCTTCAACCCCTTATTGGTTACTATAAGATATGGATTTTCTTCAGTAAAACGTTCGATTTTTAAATACCTATACCTTATTATATAGTTTTTCTCGTTTTCTGAAAAAGGAATAATGCGTTGCTTGTTGCGTTTACCCGTAACTTTAAAAGTGTTTTGCTGAAAGTTAATATCTTCTTCCTTCAGGTTAATCAACTCATCTTCTCTAATGCCGGTTGTATATAGAATATCAACAATTAAAAAGTTACGTAGCGAGACATAATCCTGTATTTCTTTTTTTGAGCTATAGTAAAGCGCCATTTTTTCTTTAGTAATAAAATGTGGCAGGTAAGAGGGTATTTTAAGCGCTGTGATGTTTTTAACCGGATTCATCGTTACAACGCCTGTTTTTATTAAATAATTAAAATAGGATTTTAGGGTACTGAGTTTTCGGTTGATAGTAATATTGGATTTGTCCTCTTCAATAAGCTGAACTATCCATGAACGAACCATGTCGCGCGTTACCTCGGTTGATTTGGAAATTTCAAACGCATCATGGATATAATACAAAAACGCGGATAAATCGTTTTGGTAAGCCTTTACAGTATGCTTAGAGTACTGCTTTTCCAACGATATATATTGAATGAAGTTGTTGATTTCCATTAGCGCTATAAAAAAGAAACTTTGAATCAAATGTACGAAAAATCGCAAATGGTTCAAAGTTTCAAAGGAATAAATTCCTTAATTTTTGTTAAGACGCTAACACCTAGCCTTGTTCGGCTTGACGCAGGCCTTGGACATAAATCGCTTTAAGTTTTTGTTCACGACGCTTGATGGAGGGTTTTGTGAAGCGCTGACGCTCACGAAGCTCTCTCATGTTGCCCGTTTTTTCAAACTTGCGTTTATACCGCTTTAATGCCCGGTCAATGTTTTCGCCTTCTTTAACAGGAATAATAATCATGTTAAATACCTACCTTTGTTTAAAATGGTTAAAAAAATTAATTGGCTGCAAAGATAAAACTTTTTCTTAAACAAAAACCATAGTATAGAACTTGTTTAAAATTAGATTTAATTATTAACAATAAGATATTGAAAATCAGTAAACAAATATCTTTCATAAACAGTTAGCGAGTTAACTTTAAACAAGTTCATATTATTCTTTCGCAACTTTTTCATTTTTTTCCAAATACCTGGTACTCAAATTGTATTTTTCGGGATATCGGGCATTTATTCCCCTATAATAGTCTTCTATCTGAGCGAAATCCTTTTCATAATCTCCTGTTGGGAAAATAACCGGTCCAAAATGGCCTGCTTTTTTCTTGTAATCAATAGATGCGAGTAGAATAGGAACTTTGGCTTTTAGTGCAATGTAGTAATAGCCTTTTTTCCACTTTTTCGATAATGATCGCGTGCCCTCGGGGGTGATACCTAAGTTAAGTGTATCATGTTTTTCAAAAAGTCTGGCAATGGCATCCACCTTGCTAGTGGCTCCGCTTCGGTCGATGGGAATACCTCCGGCCTTTTTAAGCAATCCTGCAAAAGGCCATAAAAAAGCCTCCTTTTTAATAATTACATTAACTTTCACGCCCGATGCATAAATACACATCATGCCTATAAAATAATCGAGGTTTGAGGTATGAGGAGCCTCCAATATTACAAGCTTTTTATATTGCGTTGGGAAATCACCAAGGATTTTCCAACCAAACAACTTGAATATAAATTTTGCAAATTTTTCCACTTGTTTTTATTTATTAATTTCTTCTAATGTGATGTCAATCCCTTTTAGATTCTTATACAAAAAGTCCGTCATCTTTTTATAAAGATGGTATCGGGTATTCCCCCCGTAAATGCCGTGATTTTTGTTAGGGTAAACGTATAATTCAAACTGCTTATTGGCATTAACCAGTGCTGTAATCATATCCATGCTGTTTTGAAAGTGGACATTGTCATCGGCACTACCATGTACCAAAAGATAATTTCCTTTTAATAGTTTTACAAAATTTATGGGCGAATTGTCATCGTAACCTTTAGGGTTGTCTTGAGGTTTTCGCATGTATCGCTCGGTATAAATGTTGTCGTAATAGCGCCAGTTGGTTACCGGTGCCACAGCAATGGCGGTACTGAAAACATCGGCGCCTTTGGTAATATCAAGACTCGACATAAAACCTCCGTAACTCCATCCGAATATCCCGATTTTGTTTTTATCCACATAAGGGAGTTTGCCAAGATATCTTG
>QMPP01000078.1 GCA_003650425.1 Bacteroidota bacterium
TCTGAAGAATTGCTAAACGGACCTTATGTTAACCCACTTATGCATCATGTAGCTGATGGAGGTGTTCATCTTACACCAACAGAGAAAGAGGATTTAATCAACTTTATTAAAACCCTGCGTGATGATACTTTTATCACGAATCCTGCTTTTTCAAAACCGGAAAAATTTCCCGATCAAAAGTAATTCCGGAGCAATGCAATCAACTTCCCTTTGGCAACAGGCTTAGATATGTAATCATCACATCCTGCTTCCAAAGCTTTGGCCTTATCATCGGAAAAGGCATACGCCGTTTGGGCAATAATTGGCATGAAAGGGTATTTTTTCTTAATAATACGCGTGGCTTCATAACCATCTATCTCAGGCATCTTAATATCCATGAATATCAAATCGATAGATTCAAACTCCTTATCCACTATTTCAATAACCTCTTTTCCTGAAAAGGCATGCAGGACTTTAGCCCCCAGCTTAGTAAGAAAAATATTAAAGTATTGGAAATTCTTTTCTTCATCTTCGGCCACTAATATTACTTTTCCATCTAATTTAAAGTCTTCTGCTATTTTAACATTATTATAGCTAAAGGCCGGTTGTTCGGTCACCTCAAGCGGGATACTAAAATAAAATGTAGTTCCTTTTCCTTTTTCAGAGGTAAGCCAAATTTTACCTTCCATTTTTTCAACAAATGCTTTTGAGATGCTCAATCCTAACCCTGTTCCGGGATACACTTTCTTGCCATCGGTGTCCCAGGTAATTTTATTAAACCGGTCAAAAACCAGGTGATGATTTTCCCGGCTAATACCAATACCCGAATCTTTAACATAAAATTCAATCTCTTTATCGGCAATTCGGTAACCCATCTCAACAAACCCTTCATCAGTAAATTTTATCGCGTTGTTCAGCAGGTTAACTAAAATCTGTTTTATTTTAGTTTCGTCGAGCATGATGGCCTGATTACTGTAAAAGGTATCAGGGTTCAAACGCAATTCGATATTTTTCTTGGAGGCTGTGAGCGAGTGCTGATTGTAAACCGTTTTTATGAGCTGGTTAATATCGGTAGGCTTTTTGTGAATGGAAATCTGCCCGGCTTCAATTTTCGACATTTCAATAATGTCGTTTATAATTTCCAGCAACGAATAACCACTGGCATTAATAATATCAACAAACTGATTACGCTCCTCATTTCCAATCTCCTCATCCTGCAAAAGGGCGCCAAACCCCAGAATCGCATTCATAGGGGTTCTAATCTCGTGGCTCATGTTAGCCAAAAAGGCTGATTTTAACCGGTCGCTTTCTTCCGCTTTCTCCTTTGCTTTTTCAAGTTCCTGCTGTGCTTTTATTTTATCGGAAATATCGTGAATAACCGAATAAAATACCTCTTTCTTTTTACTGTTCAAAATACCGGTGTACAACTCAACATCCTTAATAACAGAATTTTTTAACTTGTGTTTAAACAAAAAATGATTTTGTTCGCCAGTACGTACTTTATTCAATAATGAAAATAACTCTTTAGTATCTTTCACATTAAAATCAAATACCGATTTTTTTACCATCTCGGTGTCAGTATAGCCGTAAAAGTCACAAGCTGCCTGGTTTGCTTCCAAAATATTACCATTCACAGGATCGAACATCAGTATTATCGATTTATTTTCGTAAAATAGCGACTTAAACTTGTTTTCACTTTCAGCCAAGCGCTCCTCAGCTTCTCGTTTTTTAGAAATATCTTCTTTAAGAGCTACATAATTAACGATGTTACCGGCCTTGTCTTTAATAGGGACTATTACACACGACTCGATGTAATTAGTGCCATTCTTACGTTTGTTGATAAATTCACCTGTCCAGATTTCCCCATCAGTTAAATTCTTCCACATTTCAATGTAAGTATGGAATGGGGTTAGCCCTGACTTTAAGATATTGGGGTTTTTACCAATAACCTCTTCAGCGCTATAACCTGTAACTTTCTGAAAAAATGGGTTAACATACTCAATGGTTGCATCAAGGTTGGTTATCACTACCGAAATGGGGCTTTGCTCAATCGTGGTAGAAAGTTTTCTGATTTCTTTTTCGCGTGCTACCCGTTTCGAAATATCTACCCAAACAACATGAATTACATTGTTGCCATTGATAATTAATAAGGTGAGGGTAACATGAACGTTAATTTTCTTACCGTCTTTTGTTAAGTGAATCCAATCAAAGCTACTCGCACCATCTTTAATGGCTTTTGAAATATATTTAAGAACTGATTCGTTAGATAAAGGGTTGTCATCCTGTAGTTTAGGTGAAATGTCCGCGGGAGTTTTTCCAAGTAGTCCTGCTGGGTTAGGATATCCCAATAGTTTACAGGCAGCATTATTTAAATCAATAAATTTATTATCTTTTGAAATCAACAATTGCGGTGTCAGCGATTCTTTAAAGATACGCCTAAATTTATCTTCGCTCTCTTTTAAATCATTTTCTGCTTTTCGTTGCTCTGTAATATCCTCGATAGTAGCTAGAAAAGCAATTACGTTATCATTCTCGTCAAAATGAGGGATGTATTTCGTAACGGTAAGTATTTTCTTTCCATCAGAGTTTACACGCTCAATTTCAAACTCAACCGACCTGCCTTTTTTAACTTCTGCCAGCTTATCTTTAATTAAATTAAAGTAATCAGCGGGTAAAATATCTTCGGCATTTTTTCTGATGAAGTAACTAAAGTCCTTATTATAAAACCTGGCATAAGCTGTGTTAATGTATAAATAATCGTTATCCTTTGAAACATAAGCTAACAGAGCCGGCACTTTATCAATAATTAACCTTAACAGACCACGTTGTTGTTTTATGTGACGCAGATACTCTTTTTCCTTCGACAAATCAATAAGGACTAATTGGTTACAAACTTCACCATCAAAAATAATTTTCTCAGCATACAGCTTAACAGGAATCTGGTTGCCGTTTGAGCCAAGTATCACCTCTTCATAAGGATAATGCAACTCTTCTCCCTGCTCCAATTTTCTCATTCGCTCTATATTCCGTTCTCTAAACTCGGGAGGAACAAAATCCAATATGTTTTTTCCAATGATGTCTCTAAAGCGCTTACTGCCTGAATACTTTTTACCTGCCTCGTTTACAAACCTTATCACTCCATCTTTATGGATAATTAATACAAAGGGCAACTGATGTATTAAGGTTCTGTATTTATTTTCACTTTCATCTAACAGGTTGCGAGCGGTTTGTTCTTCAGTCACATCTTTAATAATGATGGATAGAAATTTAGTGTCGGTCATAACCGATTTCAGATGTGTCCATATTACTTTGTTACCCTGCTTAAACCGTACGGTAACTTCGCCCTGAATCCCTTTCTTTGTTTTTTCCTGAAACAATTGAAACTTTTCCACATCACCCTTGGCAACCATTTTTTCATAAAAAAACAGGTCGTCAATAAAAAGCCCGGGGTTAATGTTAAAAAGCTGATAGAAATTAGGGCTTACATATACTGGTTGCCCTGAGCCTCTATTGTACACGATGTAAGTTTCGAAACTTTGGGATAGGACTTCCGGAAAAATGGCGGTTAAAGGATGACTGGTATTTTTGTTTTCCTTATGAATTATTTTAATGACTCCCTCTATTTTTTCACGCTTACCATTTTTTTCAAATAACCAGGCCGCATGATTAATTTCAACAATCTCTCCATTGGGAATGTTGATGGAATTTTTAAATAATACACCATTTTTTTCTTTTGGAAAGTCGATGTAGTTTGACAGTAATTCAGAATAGTTACTGTTGTTGGCAAGTGCAATAAGATTTTCAAGCGTGGTATCGTTGCCAACCGGCAAACCAAACTGTTTATACAAAAAATCAACACCGTAAACAGCTTGTTCATCTATTATATAAGTCCAGCGATAAATATCTCCAAGAAATTTGTCTGACGACAAAACTTTATGCCAGGCAACGAGCTCGATATATTGCTCTATATCTTCATGCTGATTAACAGCCTGAATCTCTTTGCTTTTACTAATGTTTTTCTTTCCCATTTCATTCGGTTTTACCAATAAAAGAGTTTATCCCAAAATTAGAATAATTTAGCGGTTTTAAAAGTAGGAAAAAATAAGAAGCAAAAAGCCGTTTATCTCAAAATAATATGGGAAAGTTTACTTGATAGACATCGGATTTTTAACCTTTTCTTTCAGTAAAGCGTGTGATACCACCTCCATGAGTCTGTCGACATATATAAATTGAACACCCTTGATGTAATCTTCTTTAATATCTTCAATATCCTTCCGGTTTTCAGCTGATAGAATAATGGTGTTGATTTTGGCTTGTTTGGCAGCCAGTATTTTTTCTTTAATACCACCCACAGGAAGCACTTTTCCTCGCAGGGTTATTTCGCCGGTCATAGCAATCTTTGCTTTTACTTTCCGTTGAGTAAAGGCTGATACAAGTGCTGTAAACATAGTAATACCGGCCGATGGACCATCTTTGGGAGTTGCACCCTCGGGCACATGAATGTGAACATTCCATTTTTCAAACAGATCAGAATTTATGCTTAGTATGCCGGCATGCGCTTTCAGATATTCTAATGCGATGACGGCAGATTCTTTCATCACATCACCCAAATTACCGGTCAACTTCAAGTTACCTTTTCCGGGGCTCAGGCTGACTTCAATAAACAAAATTTCACCCCCTACAGGGGTCCATGCCAATCCGGTAACCACACCCGCTACATCGTTAGAAATGTCGCGGTCACGTTGAAACCGTTTAACACCCAATATTGTACGCAAATCCTCCGGCGTAATATTTTTATTGTACGATTCCTCCATGGCGATAAACTTGGCACGATTACGAATCACCTTCGCAATTTGTTTTTCAAGCCATCTAACGCCTGCTTCGCGGGTATAATCTTCGATAATAGTTTCTAAAACAGCCTTGTTAAACTTCAGCTGATTCTTTTTTACGCCATGAGCTTCCAATTGCTTTGGCAGCAGATGCCGTTTGGCAATTTCCACCTTTTCTTCCATCAGATAGCCACTAAGCTCAATAATCTCCATCCTGTCGCGCAGGGCAGGATGTATGGTAGATAGTGAGTTTGCCGTGGCAATAAAAAGGATATGAGAAAGGTCGAAATTAACCTCTAAATAATTATCGTAGAAAGTTGAATTTTGTTCAGGGTCAAGAATTTCCAACAATGCTGCTTGCGGATTACCACTATAGTTGTTGCCACTCACTTTGTCAATTTCATCCAGCATAAAAAGCGGGTTCGACGACTTTACTTTTTTAAGGCTTTGGATAATACGCCCCGGCATAGCACCAATATAAGTTTTTCGATGACCACGCAACTCTGCTTCGTCGCGCACACCACCCAACGAGATATGAATATATTTTCGTCCCAACGATTTAGCAATGGATTTTCCAAGTGATGTTTTTCCCACTCCCGGAGGGCCCACAAAGCAGAGAATGGGCGCCTTCATATCCTTTTTTAATTTTAAAACAGCTAGGAATTCAAGAATCCTCTCTTTGATATCCTCCAAGCCATAATGATCCTCCTCCAACACCTTTTTGGCATGTTTTAAATCAAGGTTGTCAGGGGTATATTCGTTCCATGGCAATGCTACCAGTAAATCAAGATAGTTTAGTTGAATGGAGTATTCTGCCGCTGCGGGGTTCATCCGTTTCAGGCGCGCCATCTCATTTTTAAATACTTCAGCCACCTCGTCCGACCACTGTTTTTTATCGGCTTTTTCTTTAAGCTCATTTATCTCGGTGTCGTGTGCTCCGCCGCCAAGCTCTTCCTGAATGGTTTTTAGTTGTTGATTGAGCAGATAATCGCGTTGCTGTTTGTCCATGTCAACTTTAACCTTCTTCTGAATCTGATTTTTGAGCTCCAGCATCTGCAATTCATGTGTCAGGTGTTCGAGTACCTTTTGTGCACGTACCTCAAAGTTGGTCATCTCTAACAACTCCTGCTTTTGGCTATTATCAACCGACAGGTTAGAAGATACAAAATTAACGAGGAAGCCGGGACTTTCGATGTTGTTAAGTGCAAAAGCACTCTCCGACGGGATAATAGGTGATTTATTAACAATTTGAATGGCGACATCTTTTACCGAGTCGATCAACGCTTCAAAATCCTTGGTTTTTGGATTTTTTTGCTTAGGCTCATAATTACTTACGGCTGCCTTTATGTATGGGTCGAGTTGGGTAACGGCATCTAACTGAAACCTTTTTTTACCCTGGATAATGGCAGTAGTATTGCCATCGGGCATTTGCAGAATTTTGATAATTCGTGCTACTGTTCCCACTTTATGCAAATCGTCTTCGGCGGGCTCTTCAATTTCCGGGTCTTTTTGTGCTACCACACCAATGATTTTATCGCCTGTATACGAATCACGTATTAGCTTGATGGACTTATCGCGACCCACGGTAATGGGAATAACAACGCCCGGGAAAAGCACAGTATTTCGTAATGGCAATATAGGAAGTTCATCAGGAATTCCCTCTTCATTCATTATCTCTTCATCCTCAGCGGTGAGAAGAGGAAAAAATTCGGTATCACCATCTATCATATCTGAAAAAAGTATTTCACTCATATTTTACGTCAATTTGTCAGTATAAGAAATATTCAACGCAATTCGATTTAATGAACCTATTTGAGATTCAGTACATTGCATTGAACAGAATAAAAAAATATTACAACTTGTTGTAATTAGTCAATTTGTATGCCAAACAAGTGGTTGTTACCTGAAGCGTCTGCTGCTTGATTCTTTAAAAATGTGGGTAAGAATGTCCTGATCGGTTTCGGAAAAAGTTATCCCCCTTCGAGCCATTACTGCTTTAGCCACCTTAAAGGCACGGTCAAGTTTAAAAGTCTGTAGTCCATGTGTACCCCCCCAGCTAAACCCGGGAATAAAATTACGTTGATAACCGGCGCCAAAAATATTGGACGAAACACCTATCACCGTACCCGTATTAAACATGGTATTAATACCACATTTTGAATGGTCGCCCAACATCAATCCGCAAAATTGCAGTCCTGTGTTTACAAACGACTCTTCATCGTAGGACCATAAGCGAATAAAATCGTAAGTATTTTTCAGGTTAGAAGTGTTTGAACCGGCGCCAATATTACACCATTCGCCCATCACACTATTTCCCATAAACCCATCGTGGGCTTTATTACTGTATCCAAACACAACCACGTTGTTAATTTCGCCGCCTATCTTACTGTGAGGGCCAATGGTAGTGGCTCCGTAGATTTTAGCATCCATTTTTACCACGCTATGTTCGCATAGGGCAAATGGCCCCCTGATTTTTGCCCCTTCCATTATTTCGGCCTCTTTGCCAATATAAACGGGGCCATCGGTCGTGTTGATAAATGCGTACTCTGCCTTTGCTCCCTCTTCAAGAAATATCAATCCGGGATCACCCACGATAAAATTAGTTCTGCTAACAGGCTGTGATGTTCTATTTTTTGTAAGCAGCTCAAAATCTGCCAAGAGGGCTGCTTCATTCAGGCTGAAGATGTCCCAATTGTTTTGTATCTGCAAAAATTCTAAGGTTGATTGTTGAATGGTATCTGATTTCGATTCATTCATCTTTTCCACATCGTCAGAACCAAGTCTGATGGCAATAACAAAATCACTTTTTGCCAATGTTTCTCCCTTTTTTAGTCCTTTAACTTTTGTAACCAGCGCCGGCGTTGGCAAAACCGACCCGTTAATCAGAATATTTTCATCGGCTTTGACAAGAGGGTACTTTTTACTAAGATAGTCTTCGGAAAGGGTAGAGGTTTTTTCGCCCAAAAGTTTTTCCCACTTCTCCCTAATGGTAAGTATTCCTACCCGTATGTCGGCAACCGGACGTGTATATACAAAGGGCAACAGTTTGTTACGTTCAAAGCTATCGAACAGGATGTAGTTCATGGTATAAATGTTTAAAGTTCAAGGTTTAAAGTTTAAAGTTAAAAGTTGTAATAATTATCTTCAATTAATTTATCAGCAACCCTGCGGCGCGCGTTCTTAATATTGAAGGGGGCAATTTTAACAAAATTCTCGAAAAGGTTTAGTAACGTGTTCATCTCTTCTCCCTCCGAAAAAGAGCCAATGACCTCGTTTCCTGACTGGTATATTTCTGCAGCAAGATTTTGAGTTAAAACATCCAAAATGTCTTTATAGAGTGAAATATCAGATTTAATGCCTTTAGCATCCAGCTTTTCAACTCTAAGCAATGTTGATTCCAGCACGTAAACATCCATCATCATGTCGGCCATTTTCATTAATATTTCCTCTTCAAACATCAGTTTACGACCAAATTTCTCCTGCACGATGGGGATGATATAGAGTAAAATATTTTTGAAATTGTTTACTATGCTATGTTTATCGCCATAATAATCGCCCGTTAATGAATCAGGAGTAAGGTTATTCTTAATTTCCTCAATTTTCTCGTAGAGGTTGATTTTATGTTTTTTCCCTTTTTTAGTTATAGAGTCAATCACAATCATACGGTTGATTTCGTTGGTTCCTTCAAAAATCCGGTTAATTCTGGAATCGCGGTAACCACGCTCGATGGGGGTTTCAGCTGAATACCCCATTCCCCCATGAATCTGAACCCCTTCATCAACGATAAAATCAAGCGACTCGGAACCATAAACTTTCAGCATGGCACATTCAGGCTCGTATTCGGCAATGCCTTCAATGTTTGCCGCACCGTATGGTTTTCCCTGTTCTTTATACGATTCAATGGTATCTTCAATGTCTTTACTGGCTCGATACACAGCTGATTCGGTTGAGAAAGTTTTTATTACCTGATCGGCCAGTTTTTGCTTGATAGCACCAAAACTGGCCAGGTTCGACCCGAACTGTTTACGCTCGTTGGCATAATTAACTGACTGTTTGATAGCCCGGCGCATGCTGCCAATAACCGTGGCACCCAATTTAATACGACCTACATGTAAAATATTTAAGGCAATACGAAACCCTTGTCCGCGGCGACCGAGGAGACTTTCAACGGGCACTTTTACGTCGTTAAAAAAAATCTGACGGGTAGAAGAGCCTTTGATCCCCATTTTATTTTCTTCAGGGTTCATGGTAATACCTTCCCAATCGGCTTCAACCAAAAAGGCACTTAAAACACGATCGTTGTCAATTTTGGCAAAAACAGTCAATAAATCGGCAAATCCTGCATTGGTGATCCACATTTTTTGCCCGTTAAGGATGTAGTGTTTTCCATCTTCACTCAAAACAGCTTTGGTTGATCCGGCATTGGCATCAGATCCTGCACCCGGTTCGGTTAAGCAATAGGATGCAAGCCATTCGCCCGTGGCCAATTTAGGCAAATATTGTTCGTGTTGTTTTTCGTTGCCGTAGTAGAGTAGGGGCAGGGTGCCAATTCCGGTATGAGCCATAAAGGCCACCGAAAAGGAGTAGCCTGATCCAATAGCTTCGTTGGCTTTCATATTGGTTAAAAACGACTGTCCAAACCCATCATACTCCTCGGGGACAGCAATGCCCAAAAGCCCTAATTCACCTGCTTGTTTTAGCAGCTGAGGCATAACCCCTTCTTTATGTTTGTCGAGGTCATCAAAAAACGGCTCAACCTGGGTTTCAATAAAGTCTTCGCATGTTTGTGCGATCATCCGCTGCTCCTCGTCAAACTCTTCAGGAATAAATACATCGTTAATGTTTACATTTTTAATAAGGAATTCTCCTCCTCGTAATGCTGCTTTGGTATCCATAAATTAGCTTTATTAAATAATAAACGCCAAAGATAAAATATGTAAGGGAATGAAAAAGTAAATCATGACAAAACTTTTCAGCAAACAAAAAAGCAGATTCAAAATCATTCTCTAAACATAAGAATGGATGAGTCTGCTTTATTAATGGAAATTGCTTTCTTATTTTCAATATCATTACTAAACACTCAATATCGATGAGCTATAGTTATTTTTTGTTTGACTTCTTTCTTGGTTTTGTTATTTTAACTTTTAAATCATCTTTTTTACTGTCGAAGTCAACCGTGATGGCATCTCCCTCTGACAGGGAGCTTTTGATAATCTCTTCAGCCAGGGGGTCTTCGATGTATTTTTGAATGGCGCGTTTCAGCGGACGAGCTCCATAATTTTCATCCCAACCACGGTCGGCAATAAAATCTTTGGCTTTGGTGGTGAGTTTAATTTTGTATCCCATTTTGTTCATCCTTTCATAAAGATGAGCCAATTCGATATCGATTATTTTGTGGATATGTTCTCTTTCCAATGAATCGAATATAACCACGTCGTCAATTCGGTTAAGAAACTCAGGGGCAAAGGCACGTTTTAACGCATTTTCGATAACACCGGTGGTGTGGCTGGACTTGTTGGCTTTTTTGGCAGTAGTGCTAAAACCAACACCCTGACCAAAATCTTTAAGCTGGCGTGAACCGATGTTGGAGGTCATGATGATGATGGTATTTTTGAAATCTACCTTACGTCCAAAGCTGTCAGTAAGTGTTCCATCATCGAGCACCTGTAATAATAGGTGAAAAACATCGGGATGTGCTTTTTCAATTTCATCAAGCAAGATAATAGAGTAGGGGCGACGGCGTACTTTTTCGGTAAGCTGACCACCCTCTTCATACCCCACGTATCCGGGAGGAGCACCTACCAATCTCGAAACAGCAAACTTCTCCATATACTCACTCATATCTACACGAATAAGTGCGTCTTCAGAGTCAAACATATAGTTTGCCAATCGTTTGGCCAAATAGGTTTTACCAACGCCCGTCGGACCCAAGAAGATAAAAGAGCCTATTGGTTTACCTGGATCTTTCAGTCCGGCACGATTACGACGGATGGCTTTCACAATTTTAGCAATCGGCTCATTTTGCCCGATAACCTCGTTTCGCAGCTCAGGCTCCATATTAATAAGGCGATCGCTTTCGCTTTGCGCGATGTTGGTGAGAGGAATACCTGTCATCATAGCTACCACTTCGGCAACACTTTCTTCCGAAACGATTTCACGATTTATTTTGGCATCTTCTTCCCAACGCTTTTTAGCTACTTCAAGCTCTTCGGTATAGCGTCGTTCAATATCTCTAAACTGGGCAGCTTCTTCAAACTTTTGAGCTTTTATGGCATCGGTTTTTCTGAGTTTGATTTCCTCGATAGAGTTCTCCAAATTAATGATGACCGATGGCACATGAATGTTAGAAATATGTACTCTGGCACCAGATTCATCCAGTGCATCAATGGCTTTGTCAGGCATATACCTGTCGCTGATATAGCGGTCGGTTAACGAAACACAAGCTTTTATTGCCTCCTCCGTGTATTTTACAAGGTGATGATCTTCATAACGCTGCTTGATGTTGTTTAAAATATCAATGGTTTCATCGGGTGTAGTCGGATCCACCAAAATTTTCTGAAACCTTCGTTCCAGCGCACCATCCTTTTCGATGTACTGCCTGTACTCGTCTAATGTAGTGGCTCCGATAACTTGTAATTCGCCTCTGGCCAATGCCGGTTTAAACATGTTAGAGGCATCGAGTGAACCGGAAGCGTTTCCTGCTCCTACAATGGTATGCAATTCATCGATAAACAGAATGATATTCGAATTTTTGGTTAGCTCGTTTAGCACGGCTTTCATACGTTCTTCAAATTGTCCACGATATTTGGTACCTGCTACCAATGAAGCTAAATCGAGTGTGATAATCCGTTTATTAAACAGTGATCTCGACACTTTTCTTTGGATAATCCTCAATGCCAGTCCTTCGGCAATGGCCGATTTACCAACACCCGGTTCACCTATTAATATAGGGTTGTTTTTTTTTCTCCGGCTTAGTATCTGGGCAATTCTTTCCAACTCTTTTTGGCGCCCCACAATGGGATCAAGTCTGTCCTCTTCAGCTGCTTTGGTTAAATCGCGACCAAAATTATCAAGCACCGGAGTTTTCGACTTCGATTCAGCCTTTTTGGCACTCTTGGGGCGTCCCTGGCTTGCCGAAGGATCTTCAATATCGCCTGGTAATTCGGCTTTAATATCTTTCTTCTCTTTATTGGTAATTTGCACTCTCAAATCGTAGTTCTCCTTAGCCAGTTCGCTAACTTCATGCTTAACCATATCATAACTCACACCCTGATTTTTCAATTTTGAAGTTACCAGATTATTCTGATCTTTCATTATTGCCAGCAGCAGATGCTCGGTTCCTATTAATTCGCTGTTAAAAACTTTTGCTTCGAGATAGGTAATCTTTAGTGCTTTCTCAGCTTGTTTTACCAATGGAATGTTTTCGGCATCCTGTGTTATGCTTTTAGGCGTTTTGATGGCATCTTCAAGCTCTTTTTTAAAGAGCTTCAATTCAACGCCAAAATATTGCAACAGCTTTGCCGCCATACCTTCTCCTTCGCGAATAATTCCTAGTAACAAGTGTTCCAGACCGATATAATTATTTCCAAGCCTTACTGCCTCTTCACGACTGTAGGTTAGCACATCTTTAACTCGTTGCGAAAATTTTGCCTCCATATAATATCCTTTCTAAATTTTATGCAAAAATAAACATAAGGCCAACGCGTGCTACCTTACGTGTAAAATTCGTTATATTTTTCTTTTATCAAAGATAGTACCAATAAAAATAAGAGT
Organism: Bacteroidota bacterium; assembly: GCA_003650425.1. Lineage (GTDB taxonomy): Bacteria > Bacteroidota > Bacteroidia > Bacteroidales > F082 > B16-G9. The sequence goes on from QMPP01000078.1 coordinate 12,582, forward strand.
GTCATATTGTTTGCCATTTTGTACACATTAAACTGTTAATATTATATTACCAATAAACATGTTCTAATATCAGAAAGTTTTTGTATTTTCGTGGCTCGTTTCTAAAAAATATATAGGACTAATAAATAAGGAGTTAAAGGAATGGATAGCGTATCTGAAAGGGATAGAATCGTAAAAGTAAAGATTGAAAGCCAAATGAAATCGGCCTACATCGACTATTCGATGTCGGTTATTGTTTCCCGTGCACTGCCAGATGTTCGTGATGGATTTAAACCCGTCCACCGCAGGGTATTGTTTGGTATGCACGAATTGGGAGTTTATTCGAACAAACCCTATAAAAAGTCTGCCAGAATTGTTGGAGAGGTGCTTGGTAAGTACCACCCACATGGTGATTCGTCGGTTTACGGCACCATGGTACGAATGGCACAGGATTGGTCGTTAAGATACCCATTGGTTGAAGGCCAGGGTAACTTCGGATCGATTGATGGCGACA
>QMPP01000079.1 GCA_003650425.1 Bacteroidota bacterium
AATCTCCAATCCTCAATCTCCAATCCTCAATCTCCAATCTCCAATCTCCAATCTCCAATCTTCAATCTCCAATCATCAATCATCAATCTCCAATCATCAATCATCAATCTCCAATCCTCAATCCCCAATCGCCTCAGCTAGTTTATGATACCATGCTTCGCCGAAGTATCTTATCAATGGTATTTTAAGGTATTGGTACAGCGGAACACCAGTCTCACGTCCCGACTTAAGCGCGGGAATACAAATAGACCAGCGGTTGTAATTTACCGCTTTCTTGTTACCCACTTTATCAATACGAATGGGGTACAGATGACAGGAAACGGGTTTTTGAAATTTTATTTTCTTTTCAAGCCAGGCCTTTTCAATGGCACACAAAGCAATACCCTTTTCGAAATAGACAAATGCACATTCGCGGTCATTTATCAATGGAGTTACAAATTCGGCATCAATATCGTAATCGAAAACACCGTTTTTTTCCACCACTTCCAAACCCTCTTTCGACATGTAGGGCTTAATGTCGTCGAGGTAATCCTCAAGTATCGAAATTTCTTCTTCCTCCAGCGGCGCACCGGCATCTCCTTCTACACAGCAATCACCATGGCAGGCTTTTAAGTTGCAGGCAAAATAAATATCTTTTACCTCATCGCTAACCAATACATCATCAATAATTATCATGCGGCAAAGGTAGCAAGATTGTTGGATGGCGAAAAGGATAAATTGTTGGCCATTTCTTTTCTACAAAAAGAATGAACAAGATCATTTTTATTTTTTTTGGCACCTCACCATTTAGTAACCTGCTCCTTGATCTATTTTGATCTATCTCACGGTTTGCAACCGTGAGATAAAACAAGGTAGAGATTTGCCAAGACAGGATGATATCCTTACTTCAACGCTTTGCCTGAATCAGAATCCCGCCAACAATAAATGCCAACCCGACAACGGTAGAAAGATGAATGTTTTCACCCACGATAAAGCTGATCCAAAATAGTCCGAGAAAAGGGGAGAGGTAAATCAGGTTGCTTACTTTGGCCGTGTCTGAGGAGAGTTTCAACGCTTTCAGCCAAATGACAAAAGTAATCCCCATCTCAAAAATACCGATATAAAGGGTTCCAAAGTATCCGTTAATTGTTGGAAGGTGCGGCCATTGCCCCCGTATTAAAAACCAAAGCACAAGGTAAATCAGACCGAAAATCATGTTTAGTAAGATTTTGCCGGTGCCTTCCCGTTGGTCTTTCATGTTTAGAATCCAGTAAAAAGCCCATAAAAAAGCACTTGCCACCGCTAGGACAACGCCAAGGGTATTGGTAAAGTGCAGGCTAAACGGATTTCCACCGGTACTAATAATGACGATTCCCAAGAAACTTATAAAAATAGCAATTAATCCCTTGGCATGAATTTTCTGCCCAAGTAGAACAATGGAGAAAAACACCAACACGATGGGCCAAAAATAGTTTAAGGTGCCGGCAACCTGTGCTTCCAGTAAGTCGTAGGCTTTTATTAAAACGAGGTAGTATAAAAACGGATTAAAAAAGCCCATTAATGCCGAAGAGAGGTAGTTTTTTGTGGTAAGGGTTTTAATTCGTAATGGTTGCTTACCAAGTTGGTTTACTAACGTTAATACCAAGACTCCATTCACCACCGACCAAAAAACCAGCTCTTCAAACGGTAAAAAACGCAATGTAATTTTAAAGGCCGAGCTGATGGTTGACCAAAGCAACACCACAAGTAGTGCCAACCCGTAGGCTGTTTTTTGTTGAGAATTGATTGACACCTGATTGATCTAATTATATTAACGGAAATAAAAATCAATGGTACCTGGCGCTACTTGTTAATGTTTCTGATTCCCCTGTCCTGTTTAAAGTTTTTCTTACCCTCATCCAGAAACTTTACAAAGGCATCCACATCAAGGTTGTAAGCCCGGGGATTGGTTAGTACTTCTCCGTTGGCATTCATTAACACGTAAAAGGGTTGTGCGTTAACGCTAAATTTGCTGATTTGGAAGTCAGCCGATTTTTTTCCGATGGTTTTTTTAACCTTGTTGTCGTATGATGATGTTATCCATTCGTCTTTTGACAGCTTTGTTTTATCGTCAACATACATGGCCAGGACGATGTAATCGTCGCGAAGGCGTTTAAGGACTGCCGGATCCGACCAGACATTGGCTTCCATCTCGCGGCAGTTAACGCAGCCGTGGCCGGTAAAGTCGATAAAAATTGGCTTGTTCTGTTCTTTGGCGCATTTTACCGCCTGGTCGTAATCAAAGTAGCCTTCGAGACCATGGGGCAGGTGTAAAAACTCATGATATTTTGGGGTTTCACAAATCTCGTTTGGTTCGTTGGCAGAGCCTGACCCGGAATAGAGTTTAACGTTGTCGCGTATAACCTTGTTAAGGTCGAAATCGTGGGTTGCCAGGGGTGGAAGATAACCCGATAATGCTTTCAGCGGAGCGCCAAACATGCCTGGAATCATGTATACCACGAAGGTAAAAGTAACAATTGCCAGCACTAACCTCGGTACCGATACGAACGGCACATCCGAGTCGTGTGCGAACTTTATTTTACCTAAAAGGTAAAGCCCCATCAATAGGAAAATTACAATCCAAAAGGCGAGATAAACTTCCCTGTCGAGGATACCCCAATGATACGTTTGGTCGGCAATGGAGAGAAATTTTAATCCCAGCGCGAGTTCTAAAAATCCCAGCACCACTTTAACCGAGTTAAGCCATCCGCCCGATTTTGGCAGACTATTTAACAGCGATGGGAAGAAGGCAAACAAACCGAAAGGAATGGCAAAAGCCAACGAAAAGCCAAGCATCCCTATTATTGGTTTTAACACGGCTCCTCCGGCTGATGCAACTAATATAGAACCCACGATAGGGCCGGTACAGCTAAACGATACCAATACCAATGTTAAGGCCATGAAAATAGGCCCCATAATACCGCCCTTATCGGCTTTTTGGTCACTTTTATTAACCATCCAATGGGGTAGTGTAATCTCGAACATACCAAAAAAGGAGGCTGCAAAAAACATAAATATCAGAAAAAAGAAGACGTTGGGAATCCAGTGCGTGCTGAGCCAGTTGGCGATATTGGGTCCGGCGGCAACGGCAAGTATGGAGCCTATAAAGGTGTAGATAACAATGATGCTTAAGCTATAGATGATAGCTTCAAACCTGCCTTTGGCCTTTGGGGCACCCTCTTTCATAAAAAAGGAAACTGTCATGGGAATCATGGGAAACACACAAGGGGTAAGGATGGCCAATAAACCACCCAAAAAGGAAATCAGGAAAAATCCCCACAGCCCCTTTTTTGCTCCCGTGATGTCAGTGCCATCGTCGGCAGCTGCAACAGAAGTTTTTTCCGGGCTGGTATTACGATTCTCGCTGCCACCAATTACCTGATCGGTTCTTCCGTTAAAATGAAATTCAATATCCTGATAAAGCGCTACGCATCCGGTTTCGTTACAGGTCATGTAAGCTATTTCGCCGATAACCGGAATGTCGCTATCGTTCGAAACCAACTCAACAGCCTGTTTAAAAACAGCTTTATTGTTAAAATATTTAATCTTCATTTCAAACACATCGTCATACTCTTCGATGGGGTTGGTAACTTCCACCGACTTGCCGATGACCTTATATTTTTTTGATGTGTCAAAACTGAATTCTGTTGGCAGCGGCCCGTTTTCGGGAATGGTTAACGAGTAAAGGTGGTATCCTTTATCGATATGCGCGGTAAAATAGAGGTCGTACTTTTTGGATCCTGTTTTTTTAGCTTTGAAATCCCATTTAACAGGTTCTAATATCTTGTTTTGAGCAGGAGCCGTACCGGTGACCTGCTCCGAATTATTTAAGGTAAAGCTGAAATCCATATCAGTAGGAGGAAGACATTTGGAGTCGTCGCAACTCATAAACTCCAACGACCCTGTTACCTTGGTCTTTGGTTTTAGCAGCTTAACCTTTTGCTTGAAGACCGCTTTATTGGCATAAAACTTCAGTTTCATTTCAAAATTGGGATCATACTCTTCGATGACTGACGAGGTATCTTCAGTAACTTTTCCAATCAGCTCAATATCACCGTTTTTGTTAAAATGAAACGTGGTGGCCGGTGGCGACATGGGGATGTCCTGCGAGTAGAGATGCCATTTATAGTCGATGGAGGCTGTAAAAACCAGTTCGTATTCGTTATCAGTAATTTTATTGTTGGAAAAAGTCCATTTTACCGGCTCCAGTATTTGCGCTTTCAACCCTGAAAATGGTATTGCCAAAACCATTCCTAACAGGAAATATACAAGTGCTTTAGTGTGGAAATATTTCATAAATCATTCAATTTTTATCAAAGATAGTTTTTCTCTTCTTCACGTTAATACTTCTTGACAACGGCTCATTTGCTAATGTTGCACTCTTACAACTAAGTTTACTTTGTTAGCCGGATTAATAATACCTTTTCGGTATTTTTAGTAACCTTAAAAGGTTCGGCAGTTCGATAGCCGACAATCCAAATAATGGATCCTCCCGACTCGAGCAACCAGGTTGCTTCTTTTTCAAAAAGCGATAATTTTATATCGGTAAAAAAATCGCTAACCAACTTCGATCCCTTCATCCCGTAAGGTTGAAACCGGTCGCCTTCCCGCCATTTTCGTAACGTTAACGGAAAGACTAATTTACTAAAGTCGAAAAAACCGTCGTTGGGATTTTTAAAAAGAGTCGGCTCAATCGTATTACCTGACACAATTTTTAAGGTCGCTTTAACAGGTTCATCTACAACAGTATCGGTACTGTGAATAAGAAATTGCTGTTTTACTGAGGTTGCTCTTTTTCTCACGATAAGGACATCCCGGTCGATAAGCAATTCAAAATACTCTGAAAAGAAGTGTTTCCCTACTGACTTGGATTGAAAAGCATCAAAAATCTTGTCTGTTTCGCTTCGTGGAAAGGCATAGGCTTTAAGGAGATAATAAAACCAAAGGCTTCCGGTTAGCCCGGCTGGTGTTTCTTCAGGGGTGATGACGATGCTGTTGTTTTTGATTTCCACGAGTCTGTTTTTTTCGCGGTTAAGCAATACCTCTAACACAAGGGCATCCTCCTTCAGATTGTCGAGACTTTGAAAAACAGGGGTAAAGTTTCCGATAATTTTTTTAATTTCGGGCAGTAGTTGATGCCGTATTTTATTCCGAAGATATTTAAGAGAAGCGTTGGATGAGTCGTTACGCCACTCGAGATCGTTGTCGTGGGCATAGGTTTCAATTTGCTGACGGGTTGCAAACATCAACGGTCTGATAAATATAGCCCGCTGTACCGGGATTCCTTTTAAACCTTGCAGCCCGCCGCCTCTAAACAGGTTGATAAAAAAAGTTTCGAGGTTGTCGTCGGCATGATGTGCGACAGCTACTTTATCAAATTTTTTTTCTACCGATAGTTTTTCAAAAAAATCGTATCTTAAATTGCGGGCTGCCTCCTGAATGGTAAGTTTGTGCCGGGTAGCATAATCAGTTGCGGGGCATTGTTTTACAAAAATCGGAATATCGTACTTTTCGGCCAGACCTCTAACAAATTTTTCATCTTCCTCCGACTCGTTACCACGCAATTTAAAATTGCAATGGGCAATAGCCGTTACGTATCCGGCTTTAACAAGCAGATCGAGCAATACTACCGAGTCAATGCCTCCACTCACGGCAACGAGCAATTTTTCTCCGCTATGGCAGAGATGGTTCTTTTTGATGTATTTTTTTAACGAATCGAGCACGGCGCAAAGGTAGTAATTTAGCTAAATAGTTGGTTTGCCAATCGCTCACGAAAGCAACAATGTCGTTTTGAGAAAAAAGTTTATTCATATCTTTGAAACATGAAGATTGCCGATCACTTAAACCGGACAGTTACCTTAAAATCTACACCCGTGAGGGTTGTGTCGTTGGTGCCTTCTATCACTGAAACGCTGGCTGATTTGGGTCTGTTTGCCTGCCTGGTAGGCGTTACACGGTTTTGTAAATATCCGTCTGATGTGGTCAATACACTTCCAAAAATTGGAGGACCAAAAAATTTTGATATTCAAAAAATTGTTGATTTAAAACCCGACCTTGTTGTTGCCGTTAAAGAGGAAAACGATAAAGAGCAGATTTTAAGATTGATGGAGCAAGTGCCTGTTTTTGTTTTTGACATCAATACGATAGAAGATTCGTTTGACATGCTGCAGCGTCTGGGTACTATTTTTGATATTCGTGATGTTTCAACTTACTGGATAAAGCGTATCCGGGAAAAGCTGGAGAATTATAACCCTCCGCGATTGGCAGAAGAAGCCCTCTACATGATTTGGAAAAATCCCTGGATGGCTGCCGGAAAATCAACTTTTATAGGTTCGATGATGCAGCTTGCCGGATTTGACAACCTGATTACGGGAAGGTATCCTGAAATTGACGAAAATGAAATGAGCAGGGCGGAAACAATATTATTGGCTACCGATCCATATCATTTTAAAGAAAGTGACAGGGTTGAATTACAGGTAAAGTTGCCAGATAAAAAGATAATGATTGTCGATGGCGAAATGTTTACCTGGTATGGTACACACATGCTTTTAGCCATTGATTATTTAGGGAAGGCAGGACAATAAAGTTGTTTAAAGTTGAAATACATTTATAACAATAATACTGTGTAAATCAGAAAACAAATATCTTTTTAATTGATCCTCCTTTATTTTCCCTCCAAAGAGGGAAATAATGGAATTTGTTTTCTGATTTACAATGTATTTCATATCTATTTCAGTGGTAAACTTTAAGCAACTTCAATAAAAAAACGGAGAGAACCAAATGGTTTCCCCCGTTTTTAGAATTAACAATACGTTAATTGAAATTCAAAGCAATAATCCTGCTATTTTGTTTGGGCATCAGCTACGGCCACCAAAATCATGTTCACAATTTCGTTAACCGAGCTACTCATTTGCAGTACGTGAACAGGTTTGTTCATGCCATTTAATATAGGGCCTATTAACTCGAAATCGGTTAACTCACCCAATAATTTATAAGCAATGTTAGCAGCAGCGAGGTTTGGAAATATTAAAGTATTTACTTTTTTGCCCAATACTTTTGAGAAAGGGAAATTTTGTTTCATCAACTCCTGGTTAAGAGCAACATTGGCTTGCATCTCACCGTCAACAAGCAGATCAGGATGCTCCTTGTGAAGAATGTTAGCAACTTCACGCAAGTGACTACAGTCGCCATCTGATACTGAACCAAAATTGGAATACGACAACAAGGAGATGACGGGTTCAACTTTAAATTGACGTACTGCTTCGGCTGTTTGTAAGGTAATTTCTTTCAACTCTTCAACACCAGGATTAACATTTACTGTGGTATCGCTTAAAAATAACGGTCCCTCTTTGGTGTTTAAAATATACATGCCGCTAACAATTTTGTTATCTGGTTTTCGGCCGATAACATGTAATGCAGGACGTATGGTACTTGGGTAGTTGCGTGTTAACCCGGCCAACACACCATCAGCCACTTCGGTTTCAACCAACATGGGGCCAAAGTAATTACTTTGAAGCATGTTATCGCGGGCGCTGGCAAGTGTCATGCCGCGACGCTGTCTTTTTTTGTAAAGAATTTCAGCAAACTCTTTTCTTCTAACGGTTTCTTCTTTTGAAGTAGGATCGATGATTTCGATACCCTCTAATTCCAACTCGTTGTCTGCAATAATTTTTTCAATTTTCTTTTTATTTCCCAATAAAATAGGGATAACCATTTTTTCGTTATGGGCAATTTCAGCAGCTTTCAGGACATTGTAATTTTCGGCATCAGCCAGCACAATTCGTTTTGGGTTTCGTTTTGCTGTTGACTTCATCTGACGTTTCAGCGGATTGGATAATCCCATTCTTTTCCGAAGAGCCTCCTTATAAGCTGGCCAGTCGCTTATGGGCTCGCGTGCAACACCTGAATCAATGGCTGCTTTGGCTACGGCAGGAGCAACAGTTTCAATCAAACGAGGGTCGGTAGGTTTGGGAATGATATAGTCTCTGCCGAATTTTAAGTTATGAACGCCATAGGCCATGTTTACCTCTTCGGGAACCGTTTGTTGTGCGAGGTAAGCCAGGGCTTTGGCAGCGGCAAGTTTCATTTCATCATTAATGGTAACAGCTCTAACATCGAGGGCGCCTCTAAAAATGAAAGGAAATCCCAACACATTGTTAATTTGGTTGGGGTAATCAGAACGACCGGTAGCCATTAAAGTATCGGGTCTGGCTTCCATGGCATCTTCAAACGAAATTTCAGGAACAGGGTTAGCCAATGCAAAAACAATGGGATTGGGAGCCATGGTTTTCATCATTTCTTTGGTTAACATGCCTCCTACGGATAAGCCAAGGAACATGTCAGCACCAATTACCGCTTCTTGCAACGTGTGAACAGGATGGTCGGTAGCAAACGGTATTTTGGTTTTGTTTAAATCAGTACGGTCTTTGTGGATAACCCCATGGCTATCTACCATGACAATGTTTTCTTTTTTAGCACCTAAAGCCATGTATAATTTGGTACATGAAATAGCTGCTGCACCGGCGCCACTAACAACAATGTGCAAGTCTTCAATTTTTTTATCTAAAATTCTAAGTGCGTTCAGTAAACCTGCCGAAGAAATAATGGCTGTTCCGTGCTGATCGTCGTGCATCAATGGAATATCGAGCTCTTCTTTTAATTGGGTTTCAATTTCAAAACATTCGGGAGCTTTGATATCTTCGAGGTTAATGCCTCCAAAGGTAGGAGCAATGGCTTTTACTACTTCGATAAATTTGTCAGGGTCTTTTTCGTTGACTTCAATATCGAAAACATCTACATCAGCAAAAACTTTAAATAAAAGGCCTTTGCCTTCCATTACCGGTTTGCCGGCTTCAGGGCCAATATCGCCAAGGCCTAAAACAGCGGTACCGTTTGAGATAACTGCCACCAGGTTGCCCTTGGCAGTATATTTGTACACATCTTCGGGTGTTTTTTCAATAGCTAAACAAGGGTCAGCCACTCCGGGAGTGTAAGCAAGTGATAAATCGCGTTGTGTTGAATAGGGTTTGGTAGGAATAACTTCTATCTTCCCCGGACGCCCTAATGCATGATAATTAAAGGCGTCTTTTCTAAATAATTTGTCCATTTTTATGGGTTTTTTAAATTGTGGCAAAGTTAAATACATTTAACTGAACCAGTCAATATTTTTGGACTAAATAATGGGCTGTTATGCCTTATTTATACTAGATTAACATACTGATTCTATTGCTCTTTTTTCACAATAGGATAACTTTGCATACATGAAACAATTAACAAATTTAATGGTGGTTGGTGGCACCGGCCGTAACCTTGGAAAAACCACGTTGATGGAAATGTTAATAGTGCATTTTCATCATCAATCAGAATTAATAGCCTTAAAAACTATTACGTTCCGGAATTGTTTATTATGGTAAAAGGAAAACAACTGGCAAAGCCTCAGTCCAAAGTACTGTTGCAAGCAGCCGATGTAGTAGTTCCTGAAATGGATATTGATTTTTTTTAAACGGGTTATCAATGGACTAAGCATTATCAATGGATGTTGGATTTATAAAGAGGTATAGGTAACCGCATAAAAAACTTTGGTGGGGCTGCCATGGCAGCCCCACCAAAGTAAATAGCACAGAAAACAATCTTACGAATTATCTGAACCTTTTTTGTCCAGCATCAAAATCTGGTTAGCTACAATTTCGGTAATGTAATGCTTTTGTCCCTCTTTATCTTCCCAGGAGCGGGTAACAAGTTTTCCTTCAAGAGCAATTTCTTTCCCCTTTTTCAGATAATCGGCAGCTACTTTAGCAGTACCACCCCAGGCAACAATATTGTGCCATTGGGTTTCCTGTACCCGTTCACCATTGGCGTTACGGTAGTTTTCGGAAGTAGCCAGCGAAAAGCGGACTTTCATTTTTCCGTTGTCAAAAGTTGTTGTTTCAGGGTCGATTCCCAAATGTCCGATCAGACGTACTGAATTTTTTAAAGATGTCATGATAGTAAAATTTAATTGATTAAATAATATGAATATCTACAATCTACAGTCGATATTCGTTTTGAATTGACAGTGCAAACATACATCGCCTCTTCCGATCCAGTCGGTTAATAAACATTTATAGCCGTTTAACATCCGTTTATATTCGTTTATAAATGGCTATAATACTGATTTTATGATAAAAATCTATTTACGATTAATAAAGTGATAGATTGGGATTTTTTGCTTTAATTGCGATTAGTAAAACCTTTTAAATGAAAATCAAGATTCTTTTTATTGCCTTGGCACTTTTTACCTCCTGCTCAAAATCCAAACCGGAGGCATCTGTAATTCCTGAATCGGGTTTTTTTATTCGCGGAGCAGATCTTTCAGCTTTGCCTCAAATTGAATCAACCCATGCTGTATTTTATAATTTATCCGGACAGGAAGAGAATTTTCTGACTATCCTAAAAAATAGCGGTGTTAATACTGTCAGGCTCAGGTTATGGAACCATCCCGTTACCGGGTACTCTTCCTTTGATGAGGTAAAAACCTTTTCAGCCAAAATAGATTCCCTGGGTTTAAAAGTGTGGATTGACCTGCACTATTCCGATACCTGGGCAGACCCGTCTCATCAGGAACCACCTTTAGCATGGCAAGGCATTTCGTTTGACGCACTAAACGACAGCGTGTATAACTTCACAAAAAAAGTTGTATCGGAAATTGTACCTGATTTTATTCAAATCGGGAATGAAATTAACCCCGGATTTTTACTTCCCGAGGGGGCCATTAGCAACAAAACACAGTTTTTAAGATTGTTGTCATCAGGCGTTAAAGCTGTTCGTGATTATTCCGATTCGGCAAAAATTATTATTCATTACGCGGGGATTGAGGAAGCCGATTGGTTTTTTTCTACCATAAGTCAGGTTGATTACGATATTATAGGAATATCCTATTATCCTGTTTGGCATGGTCACGACCTATCTAAACTTGAGTCAGTGCTGGCAAATCTTGGCAATTCCTGGCAAAAAGAGATTGTGATAGCAGAAACAGCCTATCCTTTCACATTACAATGGAACGACCAAACCCACAACATTATAGGCCTTGAAAGCCAGCTAATACTACCCGGGTATCCGGCCTCACCACAAGGCCAAAAAGATTTTTTAGCTAAAATTAAGCATATCATGGAGGCCAATAAGCAGGGTATTGGTTTTTGTTACTGGGGAGGTGAATTAGTCGCTTTTAACGGAACTCAGGCAACCGATGGCTCTCCCTGGGAAAATCAGGCACTGTTTGATTTTAATAATAAGGCTCTACCCGCTTTGAAGGTCTTTAACTATGGTTGTTTTTCAAAATAGAATTTCTACTTTTCCACTTTTTCTTCCAGCGACTTAAATCCCTCTCCAAGTATTTCGCTGGCGTTAAGTACCGTAACAAAAGCACGTGGGTCAACCTGATGAATAAACTCCTGGAGAATGGCTACCTCGCGACGGTTAACTACGGTAAACATAACGGTTTTATCGTTTCCATTATACATTCCTTTACCGTCAATCAGGGTCCCTCCCCGGTTAAGGTCATCAATAATTTTTCTTTTAATCTGCTCTGTTTTCTCCGAAATAATAAAAAGCACTTTATCATAGCTAACCCCTTCGAGAATAGTATCAAGAATTTTGCCGGCGATATAAATAACAATGAGTGAGTAAAAAGGGATTTTCCAATCTTTAAAAACAATTAATCCAAAGAGTACAATGGTTGAATCGACCAGTATCAAAAGCCTTCCCACCGGCAAATGGGTATATTTACTTATTATCATGGCAACAATATCAGTACCTCCCGAGGTGGCTTTGGTTTTAAAAATAAGGCCAAGTCCCACGCCAATAAACACGCCACCAAAAATGGAAGAAAGTAACACGTCATCAGCTATTAAAGGCTGTGTGCCATAAAAATAGGTTAACCCATCAACAAATACTGCCGTAGAAACAAATCCAACCACAGTTTTAGCACCAAAGCGGGGTCCCAGTATTTTTACAGCAATAAGGGTTAACGGCACATCAAAAGCAAGAGCCACGGCACCCACCGGGGTTCCTAAAAGATAATGCAACACGATGGAGATACCGTAAACGCCACCCGGTACAATTTTATGAGGAGTGATAAAAAATACGAATCCGGCCGCCAAAATAAAGGCGCCGACAATAATCATCAGATAGTTTAATATCCATTTCCAGCTGAACCGTTTTTCTTTTATTAAAAATGCCATAACGTTCTATTTTTAAGTGATGTTTAAAAGGCGCGCAAAAGTAATTTAATACCCATATCAAATACTGTTTTAACAAAAAATATTTTACCGGAAATCCCGTACGTAAAAATTTGACTTTAGTCTCTTGTTTTTGATGGCAGCGACTAAAGTCAACGGTTGGCGCTATACTGCGTTGCACATTTAATTTTACTAATATTTCTGCTTACAAATATATTAAATTAATACGCGTTATATTCATGTATACAATAATTGGATTATGCAGAAGATTTTACAGATTAAGTATTTTAGCTTCATAATCAAAATAATTATCAAGAGATTTTCTTGAAAAATTTGTCAGGCGTTTCGTCTGTTGAATGGTACAATATTTATATTTTGTAACCCTTTCAGTTCCCCTGATTAAACTATCTAAAAATTCATGTTCAGGTAAAACTTTGTTGATCAATCCTATTTCATAAGCTTCCTCGACAGTAAAAGAACCTTTCAATTGAAATTCCATAGCTATTGCATGATGTAGTGAATTGGAAAGGAAAAAAGGAAGTGCACCGCTTGGATGCAGTCCGTATTTATTATGTGCCATTATTAA
>QMPP01000080.1 GCA_003650425.1 Bacteroidota bacterium
AGGATGTACAAATCAAACTGAAAGTTATCAGTAGTATTATCACCATCAGGATAAGAAACATGCAAAACATCCCCTTCACCTAAAAATGACTCATTACTATATTCTGTAACATAAGCACCATTTTTATAAACTTTAATTTTAAAAATGGCGGGCATGTCAACCTGCAGACCATTGGCTTGTTGTTCGTAAAGTGAGCCTGCATAATCAGCAGGGTGTTTCATACTAATGTCTCCAAAGAAGAGCTGCTCTCTCACCGTTGTTTGGTTCATGGTAAACCAATCGAAACCGAAAGCCTGGAATTCCTGCGAGGTAAAACTTAATACTTCGATCGGAATTTCATTCTTTTGGAAAGGAGCAACATGAAACTGAACATCTAATGGCTGACTTACAAAGCCGGCATATTGTGAACCTGCTTCAGGAGCAGCGCTAACAATTGAGTCATCACTCATGTCGTTAGGAGTATTGTTATCACTCATCATTAAAAATTGAGTAACATTGTAGTCGCCAACAGCAAGTTTGATACCTTGTGTATAGGCAACGCCATCAAGATAGTAAACCGAAGGAGTGTAAGTTGTTCCACTTATTACAACGCTGGCATAGTTGGCAGTAGCATTGGCATTCGACGATTTAGTACCCCCTTTAGGCATTTCAGTACTTGAGAAGCTAACTTCTACTTCCTGATTAGGATCGATAACATCTTCTTTCTTGTTACAGCTGATAACTGTAAGTGCAATTAAAGCAACAAAAAAGAAAGCTTTAATAAAATGTAAGTTTTTCATTTGTTTAATTTATTGATAAGGTTGTTATTACTTTTGTTTCATTTGTTTTTTACAATGAACGTGCCAGAATACACTTAACATTTATAATCAGATATATAGCGTACTTTTTTTGATGACCTGTTTCATTTTATTTCCCTATTGTAGACATTTTTTTTTCACTTTTGGATAGTTAAAGGTTCGCCATCACAAATACCACTTGTATCTTTGGCGTAGCTGCCTCTCTTGGGGTTCCTTTCGGAACAAATATTACTGCTGCTTTTTGCCCGCAGGAGGGAATAAAATCATCATGCAAACGTGCTTCATTAACCATGCTTTCCACCAGTCCATCAGCATCCGGTACATTAGTATGACTTACCCCGTTCCAGTTATTAAGAATTTCCCAGGCAGCACCTTGTATCTCGCCCCATGTGGCCAAAGGATAGTTTGTCAGGTTATTAAAAAGCCAGTTTACTGCATTCCATCGTGTGGCACTCCTTGTATATAAGGGTAACACCGAAGGCAATAGTGAGTTATAAACATCCATCTCGTAAGTATGGTTTATATTAATGCTTACCGAATCGGTTCCGCACCAGGCACTATAGAATCCGTTTCCAATTGAAAACCCCACGGGCACATCACTTAACTCACCATCAAAATAAGCTCCTAATGAGCCGGGAGCCCAGTTGGGTTGAATGGTAAAATGACAGCTTTCCGGAAGGTTCATATAAGGTCCAATCTGTCCGCCTCCCCCGTTTGAACCGCATTCGCTCAAAACAAAGTGAACCATACCATCAGGTTCGGAAGGAATCATCTCGTCATCGGAGAACTCCCACGACTTTAAATACTTGTAGCCAAAGGAAGCGCCAACCCTGACATATACATTTAAATCTAATCGATAATTATCGATTGTGTTATCGCCATCAGGGTAAGTTATTGAAACAAAAGTTTCTCCCAATTGATTTTCGTTATCAACCGATTTTACCAATCTTCCGTTTCGATACACATCAATGCTAAATATGGCCGGCATCTCATTCTGTAATCCTGAAGATTGATTTAAGTAGAGTGAATTGACATAATCGGCCGGATTTTTAGGCAATATTACTCCGATAAATTTTTGTTCACGCACTGTTGTTGCCGGAAGAATATCAATATCAAACCCAAATTTGTTATAATCTGCAGGGCTAAACAAGATGACTTCCACATCAATATTTGCCTTTTTTAAATGATTAACCACAAAGCTAAAACCGGCGGCCTGAGTCACAAATACTGAGTATTCCGAACCTTCCATGGGAGCAGCCAGTATAACGACATCATCGGAAAAATCATCCGGAGTGTTGTTGTTGCTCATCATTAAAAATTTATTCAGCTTATACGTTCCCGGGGTAAGTTTAATAGACTGCGTATATATTTTTCCATCAATTAAATAGGTAGCAGGACGAAAGACCAATGAATCGATTTCAATATAGCAATAATCAACGCCAGAAACCTCCATTGTACTCTTTTTGCCGTCAACCGAAAGCGTTGGGTTAAAAGTAACCTCCTGCTCAGATTCATCATTCCCGATAAGACCTAAATCTTTTTTACAACTTGTAAGAAAAGTTAAGGTCAGTAAAACCAGCAATAACACCGATGTATATCGATTTGAAAGCATGGGGTGGTTTAGTTTATGTATTTGTTAATTATGTGTGTAGATAGATGATTGATTTCGATAGCCAGGTAAATCCTTGTACCAGTCAGGATATAAAATACCGTCGGATTCGGCCCATTCGGCAAAATGGTAATAAACCGTGGTAATATCATGTTTTTCGATGGGGTACTCAAAAACTTCCGGAATGTTAATCGCCCATGGCAGGTTGCTACCGGTTTTATAATAATGGGTTGTACCCTGACTCCCTTGATCCTCACCGGTACCAATTAACGACTGATCAGCCAATGCCGTTGGCGCATAACCCGGAAGATGAATTTCCACCCCTCTTGTTTGATCAACAAAAATAAACGGGTTAAAACTTCCAATATCAAGCTGAGTAAAGGTTACGGCACCCGGTGCAAACTCCATATTAATCTCAATGGTTACAGGCTGAACGTAAGGAGCATAGATCTCGGTATTCACCCCAAGACCACCACCGGGATTTGGCATCACATCAAATAAATCGTCATTTACAATAACGGTAGCCTGTGGCTGACCGCTCTCCAATCCATTACCAGCCAATGTTACTACTGAGTTAGCTTTTAACACCGAACCGGTGGCACTTATAATATCGTTTGATGAAACCGTTGGCAATGTAAATCCAAAACCATTATGAAAGTAGGCTCCTATGGCATAAATAGTAAAGGTTGCTTTTACATGTTCCACTATTTCCTGGGCATTTTTAGTAATGTCAAAATCGTAGTTTACCACCAAGTCGTTAAAATCGTAATCACCTTTCCATGGCCATAAATCTTCAAAAGCCAGGGTTCCTTCGAGTTGCACAACAGGATTTGGGTTTCCACCGCCGCCACCGCTTCCCGAGCAGGTAAAGTAGTTATGATCGTAACCATCAAAAGCAAGATTAATTTGCTCGGCAGCATAGCCTATTTGGTTATAGCTGTATCCTGAAGTGGAACCACCGCCCAAAGCCGTGTTAGCAATAACCAACACATCCTCAATGGTTATACCGGCAAAGGGTCCGGCTATATATTTTAAATTCTTTAGATCAGTGAAACCGTTACCTAAATAACCTGCTTCATTATAACCTACATTCATTTCAGCGGCCACAATTTGCGCCGCCCAGTTTCCTATACCATTAGTGTTAGAGGGGTCAACAAGATTTTGCGATAACGGGCTATCAGGGCCACCTCCCGGCAAAAATGTTTCAATGGCTGCTGCAGAGGAAAAACGAATGGTAAAGTTTGAAGGGTCACCAACCTCTAAACCCGATGGAAAAACAGCTGTAAAATAAGCATCACGCACCGAACCCGGGTTATTGCCATGGGCAGTCGTACCCCACCCTCCCTGAGAGTAGGTTAAAAATCCTGAAAGATCACATGGCACAGCTATATTTTTTTGACCACTAGTTAAATCATATAGTAAATTGTTTCCTGTAAGCCCAACGGTAACGGCATCCATTCCCAACTCTTCAGGAAAGCTAAGTTGAAGTTTGTTAACATAAGAAGGAATGGTAATTTTTGTTTTTATTTGATTGTTACCCTTTTCCGGATAGCCGGTAAAAAAAGTTCTGGAACCACTTTCATCGCTAATTGAAAGAGGCAACATAAAGCTTGAATTAGAAGGTAAATTAATAACTACAACAATATCTTTGGTAGTCTTCCAGTTAAAGTTATCGCTCACAACCAAGTCGTTCATGCTGGTAACAAGATGATCCTCTTTGGTATCAACCGGAAATGATTTATGGCATGCTGCTAATGATAACAACAGCCCAAGTGCGAGTAATATGTAGATTCTGTTTTTCATAATTTTAACCTCCGAATTTCTATAGTGTGACACCTCCATATCAAGAAATGTGCCAACTGGGTTTCATCGATGATATTATACTAACATACAGTATTATACAGACTTCTTTGGTTTAGTAATAAAGGATAACTCTTCCCTCTTAGGGAAAAATTAAAATTAAAACGGGAAAAAGTTACTTAATGAATTTGCATTTAATTATTAACAATAAGATATTGAAAATCAGAGAACAAATATCTTGTTAATTACTCCTACCTTAAGAAACAAAAATTTAGTAGTTTTATAGCCTAATTAAAATGATCATGGATTTAATAAAACATAGTAAATACTCTCTTTTGATAATTTTACTATTGCTTAGTTACTCGTTTACAATGTATAAAGTAAGTAATCAGGCGCAAAAACCGAAAAATGCAGCCGTGATAAAAAGTAATCACCAAACGATTTTTTCGGTTCCAAAAGGTGAAAAAGATTATAATAAAAAGTATTTAATTTTTGACCAAATAACCCATTTCAATAAAAAGGGGTTAATAACTCAAACCTTTCAATATAAAAGTGATACCCTTTTTTGCTACACCAGTTATTACTACGATACAAACAATATTTTATTAAGTTGTGAAGAATACAACAGCGACAACTCTCTCTATCTTACCATAAATTATACACACAATCATAAAGGGTTTGTTACTCGCGCCGATTACATCAGATCCAGTCAAAAACATTACGATGACCATCGCAACCCCGTAGATGTAGAATTTGAGAAGTATTATAAAAAACTATATACCTATATCGTTTATATAAATGATTTTATGGGAAACGTAATAGAAGCACAATATTACACCGCCGATAATAAATTGTCGTTTAAATACAGTTACCGATACGACTTCCGATACAACCAAACCGAGATAAAATACTACAACAACAAAGGAAGTGTTTCGTGGCGAAAAAAATTAAAATACGATAAAGAGGGTTATTTAGTTCAGTACAAGCTCTATATGAATAACCGGCAGGCACTTCTTTCAAAAGTTCGCTATCAATTTGATCAAAATAACAATTGGATTAACTGCACTGAAACACGAAAGCGATATGACAATTTTTTTGCCTACGATGTAACTGACAACACATTATTTATGGTAAGAAAATTAGATTATTACTAATTCCGCTTGACAAATCAAAAATATTGTACTACTTTTACACCGTAAGAGCAGATTCTCTTTATGGCTATATTTTTTTGATACAAAACACGTCGGCATATAAACATAATGTCATCGGAAGCCATTTTTAAAAGTTCAAATATAGGAGGAACTTATGATGAATCAGCTCATACCTTTATTAAAAATTGTTTTGCAGCAACTGCTTACGGGTTTTGGTTCGCTAAAACATGCCTTTTTTATGTTGATGTTGCTAATTAGTGTTATTGCACCTGTACAGGCACAAATTGGGATTTTAACCAACACACCTGATCCCTCAGCAGTACTTGATATTGTAGGAACAACTAAAGGGTTACTCATTCCCCGAGTTACCTTAACTACAAGCCTTACAAATCCCTCACCGGTTTCAAACCCTGCCACCGGTTTGCTGGTTTTTAATTCGGGTTCCAATCAAACAATTGGTTTTTATTATTGGAACGGTTCAAAATGGGTATCCACCGCTTTTTCAACAAACAACTGGAGCATAACAGGAAACAGCTCAACTTCAATTAGCAATAATTTTATTGGAACCAAGGACAATCAACATCTTGGCATTAGAACCAACAACACCGAGCGCATGCGCATTGAGTCGGACGGCCAAATACTGGTGGGATTCAGTACGCCAACCTATACCAGCGATCTTTTTTCGGTTCACGACAATTCAACCCAAACATCAGCCATTAATGCTTATGCTCCCAATGGATATGGATTTTATACCGAAGCCGGTGCCATAGGATTTTTAGGTAAGGTTAACAATGCAACCGGTTATGCTTTATGGGCGGAAAACCAGAACAGCGATGGCTATGGAGCCATGGTGGTTGGTTGTAATTCGGGTGCTTACACCCTTAACAATCATCATTTCGGGTTGTCTTCTCATGGCGATGACGGAATTTTTTGCGTTGGTCATTCAAGTACCGGTAATGGAATAATTGCAGGAGGAAATAATTTGGGAACCCTGGCAACCATCACCGAAGGTGCTGGCGGTTCATTTACCGGATATCATGGCGTTTACGGCAATGGATACAACAGCTCTTCGGGTGTGGGCGTTGTTGGCGTTGGCAATGATGGGAATACCTATCACACCACTTCTGACGGGAGTGGCGGAGCATTTACCGGATATCATGGCAGCTTTTCTTTCGCTACCGAAAGCTCTGAAGGCACGGGCGTAATAGGCGTGGGCAACGATGGAAATTACTATCTTTCTTCTAATGGTAGTGGCGGGGCGTTTACCGGATATTTGATTGGCGTAGCCGGATGGACAACAGGATCAGGAGGCTATGGTGTATATGGCCGTGCCATGAATGGTGGATATGGTGTTTTTTCCAGCGGCAACTTTGCCGCAACCGGTAGCAAGTCGTTTATTATTGATGATCCGTTAGACCCGCCTAATAAGATGCTGAAACACTATTGCATCGAATCGCCGGAAGTACTTAACATGTATCGCGGCAATGTAATTCTAAACAGCGTTGGCGAAGCTATTGTTACGCTACCTGAATATTTCAACGCCATCAATATCAATTTTTCGTACAATTTAACAGCCATCGGTAAACCCGCCCCGGGAGTCTATATTAAAGAGGAGATTGACAAAAATGGTAAATTCACTATTGCAGGGGGCAATGCCAATCAAAAAATTTCGTGGGTAGTTTATGCCGAGCGCAACGATCCCTATATGCAAAAGTATCCTGAAAGCAAAAGAGTGGTGGTTGACAAACAAAAGAATCGCGGAAAATATCTGCAACCCGAGCTATATAACCAGCCTGCCAGTAAAGGAATCTTTTATTCCAAAGGTGCCGATGCCAAATCGTTGAAAGGACACAAAACAGAAAGAGTTTCTGTAAAAAAGATTAATAACGAACGAATCGACAAAAACCATTAGACGACTTATGAAAGCAAAGCTGCAAATAACACTCTTTATGGTTCTTACTACATTTTTGGTTAAGGCACAGCTCACCATTAATCCGGGTGGATTCATTACCATTAATCCCTCCGGCAGTATGTATGTAGGAACCAACCTGCATATCAACTCCGATGCTTCCGGCTCAGGCTATTGGGTGGACAGAACCACGAGCAATGATGTATCAATTACCGGATCTGTCGATATAGAAAGATATATTACTCAAAGTGGCTGGCACAACACGGCATCACCTGTTAACAACGCCGTTAGTAGTGTTTTTACCGGAATCGATCTGATTTTTTATTACGATGAAACCATCATTCAAAACGATTGGAATTTTGGATGGGTTTGGTACTCAGGCATACTGGAAGAGATGAAAGGTTACGACGTTTACATTTCATCCCCTCTTTTGGTTGAGTACAGCGCGGCATCCGGCACCCATTTAAATTCCGGCATTTATTCCATCCCGGTAACCAAAACTAATGTATCAAATGGAGAAAGCGAAAACCATAAAGGCTGGAATTTAATTGGAAACCCCTACCCTTCACCGGTTGACTGGCTTGAAGAAACGGGATGGGATAAAACGGACATTAATGATGCCAAGTATATCTGGTCTCCTGAAAATAATAATTACACCATCTTTTTGGGAGGCAGTAATCCCACCGGGGTAAACGGGGGAACGCAATTTATTCCTTCAAACCAGGGATTCTGGGTACAGGCCTTGCAAACCGGAACCGTCGAAATCAACAATGCCTGTAGAACAGGAACCCTACCAAGTACACCGGATTTTTACAAACAATTAGGCAATGCAAATAGCGAATTAAGAATTCAAGCCTCCGGCAACGGGTATAGCGATGAAACGCTCATTCGACTTTTGCCGGAAGCAACTATTGGCTTCGATGTCAATAAAGATGCCGGCAAGCTATTTAGCCCTTTCGACAGTATTCCGCAAATATGCACGTTTTCTGACCATACTCAACTGGCTATTAACTCGCTTCCGGAACAACTCAATGAACTTGCAATACCCATGGAGTTTTATTGTAATACGATGGGTAATTACCGTATTTCCATCGATAAATCAGCTGAAATTCTTACACACAACAAGATATATTTAAAAGATGTCAGAGAACAAAAGACTATTGACCTTGGGTTGGTAGAGGAATACTTGTTTTATCACGATCCGACCTACAATCCCAAGCGATTTATTATCTATTTTAACCCATCAAAAGAGTTCATCGGAGATATAAATCCTGCCTATTGGTTCTCGGTGACATCAAGCGGAAACAAGTTGACCATACAACGAAATACCCGGGTTTTTCACAAAGCAGCCCTATCTGTTTACAATATGCTGGGACAGATTATTTTCACGAGACCCATTAACAATGCCCTAAAATCAAGTTACACTTTAGCTGCTCCCGTGGGCTACTATATGGTAACTATTCAAACCGAAAGTTATCTTTCGGGTACAAAAATATATTTATCAGATTAAAATCAAAATAATAGAATGAAAACATTTTTTTAGAATTTTAAATAAAAAACCTATTTTTGTATAAAAATTAAGCACATGAACAAATTATCAACCTTCTCAACCATGTTTGCAGCAGTATTAATTTCGCTGTTAAGTGTTAACCTGTATTCACAGGAACTTGAAGTAACACCCGGAACATTAATGTTTAAAACAAACCCGGGATCATCGCAAACGCAACAAATTTTTGTTAGAAACAAAGCCAAAACAGAGCAATCCTTCGTATTTAACCTGGGCGATTGGTTAACTGACGAGCAGGGAGAAGTTAAGTACCTTGCCCCAGGTACAACAGCACGTTCGTGTGCCAAGTGGATTACTGTGTCCCCGTCACTTGTTACGTTGCAACCCAACGAATCGGTTAAAGTAAATGTAACCATGCTAGTGCCTAACGACAATTCATCAACTAAGTGGGCCGTACTTTTCGTGCAGTCAGCTGTTGAAAAAACAGGTGCCAAGGCCATCGACAAAGATGTGCAAATGGGATTAAAAGTGGCCGCACGTATAGCCATCCCCATTTACCAATCACCCGATGTTAATCAGCTATACAAGGGAACCATCAACGGGCTTACCGAAACCATTAACGATGACGGTACCCGTACTTACAAAACACAAGTAATCAACACGGGCGACAAAATTCTTGATTGCAAAGTCTATTTTACCATATCAAACCTTGATAACGCTAAAGAGACCAACTCTAATCCTAATGAGTTTTCGTTGTTGCCTGAGCAAAATAAAAACGTTGAATTCACTACCGAGAAGCCGCTTGCTAAAGGACGCTACTCGGTAGCAGCCGTGTTGGATTATGGTTACAACGACGAGCTGGAGGGTGTGCAACTCGATGTGGAAGTCAAGTAAAACCTTATGAGAAGGTTTTATATTTACTCCCTGCTTTTTTTCCTTTTATTCTCGATAAACAATGCTGCATTCTGCCAAACGCAGAGGATAACAGATACTGTCTGCTTTTATAACGGAAGCAGGATAAAATCAGTTGTTTCGCTTAAAATTGACAATGATACCGTGAGAGACGGTGAAGCCAGATTTTATTATCTGAACGGTCAACTTTGGCAAAAGGGCATGTATAAAGACGGCCAGATGGATGGTGAATGGGAAATTTACTATCCCGACGGTGTCCTGAAAAATATTTTAAACTACTCGGATGGTAAAAAAAACGGAACGGTAATTAACTATTACGACAATGGGGTTGTTAAGCTGAAAGGCAAGTACACGGATGGCGCGCTAAACGATTCGGTCATTTTGTATTATCCTTCCGGTATAAAGCAAGAGGTCAGGTTATATAGAAACAACAAACTCAATGGCTTATTAACAGGCTATAGCCCTAACGGGAACATCAGCTACAGGCTTCATTTTTCCGATAGCATTCAAAACGGGTTGTTTGAGCGATATTACCCATCGGGCAAGATAAAAGAGAAAGGCAACATGGTTGGGCAGCAGTTCTATGGCAACTACCAATCGTTTTACGAGAATGGCGCGGTTGAAAAAGAGTTTCATTACAATGGATATAACATTGACGGCTCTTACAAGGTTTATTATAACAATGGTAAGATCATGATAAAAGGGCAATACGCTCATGGTAAACCTGCCGGAAAATGGAAACAATATTACGATGATGGCGCTCTTTACGAAAGCGGTATTTACCAAGAAGGAAAGCGACACGGAAAATGGATTTCATATTATCGCGATTCCACGATTTATATGGAAGGGTACTATCTGAACGGGCTGGCAGAAGGAAAATGGGTTGTATATCACCCCAACGGAAAAGTAAAACAGCAAGGTTCTTTTAATGCAGGAAAGGCCAACGGGTTATGGGTATTTTACTTTGAAAATGGCCAGATAAAAATGAAAGGCAAATATGTTGACAATAAAAGCGAGGGGCATTGGGTAGTATGGTACGAAACAGGGCAAGTTAAACTTGACCTCTATTACAAATCAGGGATGCTGGATGGCGTACTTACCGCGTACGGCGAAGAGGGAAATATTGCCGAACAGGCTGAATACAAAGACAACCATCTGGTGCAACAGATTCGATAACATAGTATTAATGAAAAAAAACGTCAAAATATTAATTGTTTTTTTTGTCCTGCTATCGGTTAAGGCCAAATCGCAGGACATTCCGCCACCTAACCCCGGATTAGTAATTAACATTATTTCGGGATATAGTGTCTCCTTTAACTTTGATGAAATGAGTGAGTACAAAGATGGTATCATGAATGGCGGACAATCAACATTTATCCGCATTGGCGCTATCATGGATTGGAAGTTGCAGTTTTCAGCCGATCAGGTAATGTTTTATGGCGAAAACGACCCCTCAAATCAAATGGAGTTAAACAATGTGGGCGTGGTAGTCGTGTCAACGGGCACCAATCAGGATGACGGCTCAAACATCATTAACTATGCTAAAACCGTCCCCATCGCACTCGACAACAACGAGGTAACCTTGCTGACAAAGGGTTCCGGCTCAAACAAAGGATATGGTATTCGGAATGCCTTTACCTTAAATTGGGAAATGGGCACTAAACGTGGCAACATGAATAACCAAAGTTTGCTGGAACAAATGATTGCATCCGACACCTACACGATTAACATCACTTTAACGTTAACACCTTATAGATAATTATTAGATTGAAATCAAAAAAAAGAAATTTATGAATAAAATACTGGTCATCGATGATATTCAAACCAACCTATTGCTCATTAAATCTATCTTAATAAAGCATTTTCCCTCTTTTAAGATACTGCTGGCCGATTCAGGAAAAGAGGGATTACTGATGGCCAGGGAGGAAAAACCGGAAACCATTTTACTGGATATTTTTATGCCGGAAATTGATGGTTTTGAAGTGTGTAGATTGCTAAAAAACGATGAAAATACAAGATCAATTCCCGTATTAATGGTTTCGGCTTATGGTGATAATACCGATGTTAGAATTAAAGGACTCAATGTAGGCGCAGATGCCTTTATCTCAAAACCTTTCAACAATTCCGAACTGGTTGCCATGGTAAATGTAATGTTACGTATCAAACATTCGGAAGATTTGTTACGGGTTCAGAATAAGGCTTTACAATCAACGATTTTTAAACTTCAAGAGGCCGAAAAAGCTCAAAAAAAGAACCTTAGAAAAATCAATCAATATCAAAAGAAACTCCGATTACTAAATGCTACTTTACTAGAATCGGAAGAAAAAGAGCGCAAAACCATTGCCGGATTTCTCCACGACGGCATAGGCCAAACGCTTTCGATTGCTAACATGAAACTAACCTCACTACTAAATAATGAGATGTCTGAAACACTTGAAAAAGCAATTGGTGAAACATCAAACCTAATAAACAATGCCATTGCTGAAACCCGACTATTAACTTACGATTTGAGCCCACCTATATTATATGAATTTGGATTGATACCTGCCATCAAATGGAAACTGGAACAAATTAGCAGCAAAAGCAAAGTACCCATCCAAACGGAATTTATTAGTCATGTTGACCAAATTGTGCTGGATCCGGAAGTAAGTATTCTCGTTTTTAGAATTCTTTCCGAACTGCTTATCAATGTTTTAAAACATGCGGAAGCTTCGAAAACAAGCATCTCTATAAAAAATCTTAAAAAAAATTACTATATTTCAGTCGTCGATAACGGGAAGGGATTTGACACGAAGCAATCAAATGAATTCAACCGGCAGTCAGGATACGGTCTGTTTAGTATTGTTGAACGTATGGAATCAATCAATGGTAAGTTTAAAATTAAGTCGAAAACAGGAAAAGGAACGCATGCTGTACTTGTGATTCCCGTTAAAAGTTAAAAT
>QMPP01000081.1 GCA_003650425.1 Bacteroidota bacterium
CCAGAAACCTGTTTTATGCTGTGGAAAGGGTTTATCAGGCAGGACTTCGCAGTCCGGAGGATGCCCTGGTAGAAGCCAAACGGATTGCCCGCGAAGATGCTATGAGCTCTAAAACCATTGGGGAGTATGGCGCTTCTCTTATCGAAAAAAAGGCCAACATCATGACACACTGCAACGCCGGATGGCTCGCGTTTGTAGATTATGGAACAGCCTTGGCGCCCATCTATCTCGCCCGCAATCAGGGAAAGGATGTTTTTGTTTATGTGGATGAAACCCGCCCCCGCAGCCAGGGAGGAAGGCTTACCGCCTGGGAGCTTTATAACGAAGGGGTTCCGCATGTTATTATTCCTGATAATGCCTCGGCATCACTGATGGCAGAAGGAAAAATAGATATGGTTATCGTGGGTGCCGACCGTATTGCTGCCAACGGCGATACCGCTAACAAAATTGGAACACTGGAAAAAGCCATTGTTGCTAAAGCACTCGGTGTTCCGTTTTATGTGGCAGCCCCCACTTCCACCTTCGATATGCAGTGTAAAACCGGAAAAGCCATCCCCATCGAGTTCAGACACGAAGATGAGGTTTTGTATCAAACAGGCTACGATAAAAACGGACATCTGGTAAAGGTGATGGTTAACAATCCCGGTTCCAAAGCTTATAACCCTGCTTTTGATGTTACCCCTTCAAAATATATCACCGGCATCATCACCGAAAAAGGTATTGTAAAAGCCCATCATGCCTCCATTAAAAAATTGTTTGAACAGTAGAATTATCAGCTTGAATTCAGTATTGAAAAAAATAATTTCTGCCCCCATTGGGGGTCAAATTTTAAAACTATATGAAAGTAAGCGGTTTCTCCTTTATTAAAGATGCTCTGAAATACGATTACCCGGTAGTGGAAGCCATCACTTCTATTTTACCCATCTGCGATGAGTTTGTGGTGGCCGTGGGACAATCCACCGACGAAACCTTAAACCTTATCCGGCAAATTGATAAAAAGAAAATTAAAATTATCGAAACCCAATGGGATGAAAGCCTGCGGGAGGGAGGCAGGGTACTGGCAGTTGAAACCGACAAGGCATTGGCGCAAATAGCCGAAGATTCCGATTGGGCTTTTTATATTCAGGGCGACGAGGTAGTTCACGAAAAATATCTTGACACTATTTACCAAAGCATGCTTCGCTACAAAGATGATTTCAAAGTAGATGGCCTGCTGTTTAACTACCTGCACTTTTATGGCTCGTACGATTATGTGGGCTCTTCATCCAACTGGTACAGCCACGAAATAAGGGTTATCAGAAACGACAAATCGATCTATTCCTATCGCGATGCCCAGGGTTTCAGAAAAGGCAACAACCAAAAGCTGTGTGTAAAGTCTGTTGATGCTTATGTTTACCATTATGGATGGGTAAAAGATCCACGAAAAATGCAAAAAAAGCAGGAGACTTTTCACAAATACTGGCACGACGACAACTGGCTTGATGAGCATGTAGCCAAAGCCCGGGAGTTTAACTACGAAAAACATGTCCGCCAGTTAAGGCTTTTCGACGGTGAGCATCCTGCCGTGATGAAAAAACGTATCGCCGAAAAAAACTGGCAGTTTGATTTCGATATCTCCCGCAACAAAACCGGTTTTAAAGACCGGTTAAAAAAGTGGCTGGCCGGTTTCGGTATCGTATTGGGCTATAAAAACTATAAAACAGGGCGGTGCTGAGTGGATACCACCTCCGTGGATAATTTCAAAGCATCCACTATCGGGTATCAATTTTAAACCCTCAGCAGTATTGTTAATGTTCTAAGATAACAACCAAGGGAATAGCAGCATTAATCTTGTTTGGTTAACCCGCTTCTTTGCAACAACGGCTCCACCGAAGGCTCGTGGCCCCTGAAGGCTTTATAAAGTTTCATGGGATGCTCGGTTCCCCCTTTTTCCAATACATTTTTTCTGAACGAATGTGCCACCTCGCGATTGAAAATTCCCCTCTCTTTAAAAAGGTCGAAAGCATCGGCATCAAGCACCTCGGCCCATTTGTAACCATAATATCCCGCTGAATACCCGCCGTCGAAAATATGCGAAAAGGCAGTGCTCATACAGGTTCCCTCTACCGGAGGGAAAAGCTCGGTGGGTTTCATGGCCTCTTTTTCAAATTCGTTTACATCACCGTCAAAAGGGTGTGTTAGCGTATGCCAGGCCATATCGTTTAACCCGAACGAAAGTTGCCGTATCATGGCGTACCCGCTCTGAAACCGGACACTTTCTATTAATTTGTTAATTAACTCGTCGGGCATCACCTCTCCTGTTTGGTAGTGGATACCCACCTCCTGCAACCACTCTTTTTCGGTAGCCCAGTTTTCCATCAGCTGCGAAGGCAGTTCCACGAAATCGCGGTAAACATTGGTGCCCGACTGACTTTCGTAATAAACCTTGCTAAGCATACCATGAAGTCCGTGGCCAAACTCGTGCAAAAAGGTTTTTACCTCCATAAAGGTCAGCAGCGAAGGCTTCGACTTGGTAGGCCTGGTAAAGTTGGTAACCAGCGAAACTAACGGCCTCACATCCCGGCCGTTTTCGATGTATTGCTCTCTAAAAGCAGTCATCCAGGCGCCACCCTGTTTCGAGGGGCGTGGAAAATAATCGATATACAAAACACTTAAAAAAGTATCCTTTTCATCAAAAACCTCGAATACCTTTACCTCATCGTGGTAGGTTGGGATTTCCCGGTTTTCTTTAAATTGAAGGCCGTAAAGTCGGGTGGCCAGCCCCAGTACCCCTTTTTCAACCCTGTCGAGCTCAAAGTAAGGACGGGTCATCTCATCGTTTAGCCCCAGCTTCTCCTTTTTCAGTTTTTCGGCATAATAGATGTAATCCCAACGCTCCAGCCTGCCTTTTAAACCCTGAGTCCTGGCGAATAACTCCACGGCTTCAACATCTTTTTTGGCAAAGGCAAACGAATTTTCCAGCAGCTGTTTTAAAAACCCGTAAACCCTGTCGCGTGAGGTAGCCATGCTCTGCTCCAGCACGTAGTCAGCATGCGTTTCATAGCCTAACAGGTTAGCCTTTTTCAGCCGCAGCGAAACCATCTTTTTAATAATTTCGTTGTTGTCGTTTTCATTACCACGGTTCCCTCTTTTCGAGTAGGCTAAAAACATCTTCTTGCGCAATTCGCGGTTGTCGGCATATTTCATAAAAGGCATATACGATGGGAAGTGCAACGTAAACAGCCACCCCTTCAACCCCTTGTTTTTAGCCAGGGCTGCTGCTGCCTCTTTCACCCCGTCGGGCAATCCGCTTAAATCGCGCTCGTTGGTAATAGGCAAGGTAAAGTCGTTGGTTTCGGCCAGCACATGCTCACCAAATGCCAGCGAAAGCTGCGAAAGCTCTTTGGTAACCCGCCGGTATTCCTCTTTGTCATCACCCGTGAGCAGCGCCCCGCGCCTCACAAACTCCTTATAGGTGTCCTCCAAAAGCTTTTGCTGATCAGGCCTTAGGGGCAGCGTTTCCCGTGTGTCGTAAACCTGTTTTACCCTGTTAAACAAGGCCGTGTTTAGCCAAATATCATTGCTGTACTCCGTCAACAGTGGCATCACCTCACGAGCAATCGCCTGAATATTTTCGTTGGTGGCTGCGTGGTTAAGGTTAAAAAATATATTACTGATAGCCGTAAGCTGCTTGCCCGATTTTTCCAGTGCCTCAATACTGTTCTCAAACGAGGGTTCTGCCGTATTCGCGGCCACTTGCTCAATCTCCTTTTTGGCTATTGCCATGGCAGCCTTAAACGCCGGCAAATATTCCTCCTCCTTTATCCGGTCAAACGGGGGCGTTTGGTAAGGCGTGTCAAAAAACTGTAACAAACTATTTTGGCTCATAATTTCAAATTTTAAATAAGGGGTGCAAAGATATTGAATATTTTATGGCTTTGGGCGGCAACCGGGCTGTCCGTTGTAGCCCCTTTCGGGCAGGCCGTGTTCCGTAACGCGGTGGCGGTAGCTTCTCACGGTCGCTCCGCCACCACTACTCCACATCGGCCTCCCGGATCGGGGGCTGCCACTGCCATCCCTGCCGCGGGTCAACTCGTGATTTGAAAATTACCTGATAAATGTTAAATCTAAATAATGAAATTGCTTAAAATTGACCACTTAACTAACCATGGTATAATATTAACCGAGAGAACAAAAAAATAAAAAAAATTTGAAAAAGTTATCATAAGTACTTATATTTGTACCGAATTAATAACTTGAAATAAAAACAATGATTGCTGCAAATTTTACAGAATTCAGGACTGAATTAAAAAAATTTCTTGATGACGTTGAAAATAATCATGAAACGTTAGTGATAAAAAGAAGATCCGGGAAAGGAGCTATAATGATTTCGCTGGAAGAATACAACTCAATCATGGAAACGCTACATTTACTGAGCTCAAAAGCAAATGCTGACAGGCTTTATCAATCAATTAAGCAAATGAAAAACGGAGAAACGGTAAACCACGATTTAATAGAAGATTGATGAAAATAACTTTTTCAAAAAACTCATGGGAAGACTATCTTTCATGGCAGAAAGAAGACAAAAGGATATTGAAAAGGATCAATCAATTAATTAAAGACATTCAACGGACACCTTATCAGGGAATTGGAAATCCTGAACCATTGAAATATGACTTAGCCGGCTTTTGGTCCCGGCGAATTGACCGCGAACATAGACTTGTGTACCAGGTTATTAACCAGGAGTTATTAATATATAGTTGCAAATATCATTATGACAGATAAAGTGTGCAACATAATACCGGCTCTTTGTAACCATTAAATTAGCTTTAAACAGCTTCAAGGTGTATCTTAACGTTCACCAAGCATGAGGTTGATAATTTTTTCCTTACCTCCTCTTAAAACTTTCATTTTAATCTTGTCGCCGGGTTGGTGTTTTTTTAGGATGACCGTATAATTTCTCAGGTCGGTTACCTTTTCATCGTTTACGCCAATAATGATATCATCTTTTTGTAAACCGGCTTTAGCACCCGGTGAGTTCTCGATGACAGCACCAATTTTAACTCCTGTTCCCGTGTAGGCAAAATCGGGTACCGAACCCGTCGAAACCCGACGGTTCTTTTTAGGTGTTGGTTTTTGAGCTGGTGTTTTTGACTTAGCACTTGCAATTCCGGTAAACGGCATGGGATCCTCACGGTCGGCCAGATATTCCAATACCTCTTTCGAAACGGTAGCAACTTTTACAAGCCCTTTACCATCAATCTTTTCCCAGGTATCGGTAGGTCGGTGGTAATTTTGTGTGGCACCGGTAAAAAGCTGCACGGCCGGAATGCCCTGCTCAATAAAGGCTACCTGGTCGCTGGCATCCAGTTGTTGTTGTACCACTTCGCTTTTTACACCCGTGGTATAATCGGTACCCATGAAAATAAATTTCCATTCGCGGGCGCTATTGGCATTAAGCACGAGCAGTTTTTTGTCAAACAACGAGCCGTCGGTGTCAATATTTACATCGGCAAAAGGTTCCCCTTTGAAATAATCTTTTACATGAGCCACGAAATAGCGTGAGCCAATCAGCCCTGCCTCCTCTCCCGTGAAGGCGGCAAAAACAATGGTTCTTTTGGGTTTGAGCTTCGACATGTTGTTAGCCAGTTCCAGTAAAATCGAAATGCCGCTGGCATTATCATCCGCACCATGATGGATTTTTCCTTCGTCGCCGGCATGTACATCAGGCCATCCCAATCCTAAATGGTCGTAATGCGCCGAAACAACTACCGGGTAATCTTTTAAATCGGGGTCGGTTCCGGGAATAACAGCGATAACATTTTTCAGGGTTAAATCCTGTGGGCCGGGTTTGTTGGGGAAATTATGTTTAAAAGTCTGGAAATAGCTGTCGCCTAATGGTTGTAACCCGTAAGCTTTAAACCTATCGGCAATATACTGTGCGGCGGTATCGAGATAAGGCGTTCCCAGCCCGCGTCCCATTAATTCATCTGACGACAGAAATTGGATGGTTTCCATCATCCGTTTTTCTGAAAAGAGTGGTTTTACATATCCCAGCGCTTTCCGTTCTCTGTTCATGTTGATGTTTTGGGCATCCTTGTCAAAAACTTTTACCAGCGGTGAGTTAGTAACCGGCCATTGCCCCTTGACAATGTTGGTGGGTTCGTCACCTTCAAAAGCAAGGTAGCTGTATTTTCCGTAGTGGGGCAGTTTACGTATCAACCCCGCCACAGCTTCCTTTTTTCCCGGTTGAATAAACACCACGCTTTGGTTAACATTGTAAGGATTAAAAAGGGTGGCAATAAAACTGTTGTCGCCTTTTGGAACTGTTTTTTTGCCAAGTGTTACCGAATCATTCGTTATTTTCGATTGATAAATAGTTAACCCCTTGTTGATGTAATCGGCAAATTTGTTTTCAAAGCCAATAATCCAAACTGTTTTATCCGAAGGGAGTCGCGTAAGGTCGTTATCGGTAACGATGGTAAAATGGTCCTGAGCATCGGCTTTTTTCCACTCGTCGGCAAATTCAGAATACAGCTCTTTTTGAATAGCTGATGTAGTGGCAGGCACGATAATCAAATTCTCTTTGGAAGCCCAGATTTTTGAAAGGGCAGGGGGAACCTCGTTGGGGTCCAGTTTTCTGAAAACGTCGTACTGAGGATCAACGGCCAGTTTTAGCGGTTTTTCATTAAGCACCAATTGGTAATCCTGCGACTTTTTTGTCATTTGAACCGTGAAGTCCCGAACTCCTTTTTCAGTAGCAACGGCAATAGGCACGTCAATGGTAAAAGCCTCTTCGGGTTGTATTTGCTCCAGGGTCAGGAAGATGCGAAACTCGCTGTTGTAGGTATCTGTTTTCAACGATTTAATAGCCAGTTCAGGTGCACCGGTTCGCAGTATCCACTGATTAAAGAAGGGCTGGAGGTCAACGCCCGAAACCGCTTCCATGGAGAGCCGGATATCGTTATAAGAGGCTATGGTAAATTTATGGTTGTTGTAAAAATGTTGCCATCCTTTTATAAAGGTGTCATCGCCGAGTTGTCGGCGAAGCATGTGCCACATCATCAGTGCCTTTCCATAACCTATGGCTTCGCTGGAGCCATCGTAACGCGAGGCAAATTTAGAAAGGGGAAAATCGTTTTGCGGCGTTACAAAATTGGTAAACTTCTGCACCGTGGATCTCCTGTAATTTTCACCTTGCCCGCGCTGCTCTTTAATAAGATGATCGGCCATGTAGGCTGTAATGCCCTCGCACCAGTTACCTTGTGTAAAATCGACATAAGCACTGTTTCCCCACCAGTTGTGAAGCAGTTCGTGCGGGTAGGATGAGTGTAATATAAACGGGAACCGGATAATTTTTTCGCCCAGCAGCGTAAACGATGGCATGCCATAGCCTGTTTCCCAGAAATTTTCCACCAACGCGAATTTTGAATAGGGATAAGGGGCAATCATTGCCTGGTCCATCTCCATGTATTGCTCGGTAACTTCAAGGTATTTGTTGGCAAGAGCTTCGTCGGGGGTACGCAAAAAGGCCATGGCTTTAATGCCGGAATTCATATCGTAACCATACTCCGTGAATTGGGCGGCAATTAAAAACACCTCTTCCTGTGGTTTGTTACAAACCCATTTATCGATTTGGCCTGTTTTTTCTTTAATATCAAAGATACGTTCTCCTTGTGATACTGATTTCCAGTCGAAAGGAAGCGTGGTGGTTAACTCAAAAGTCATCAGGCTATTCTCCGCCGTGAGTACCCAAAAAGTGGAGCCTGCCAAATAAACGCCTTTGGTGCTGATAATGCCGGGCGATTCGCTGAAGCCGCGTTGGTAGTTCTCGGCGCTTTGCTCAATAGCAGAAGCAATTTTTCCTGAATAGGTTACCTTGAAACTTTTTTTTCTGCCCTTAAAGTGAACTTTGTATTTGTTAATTTTCAGGTTACCACTATTTTCATCTCTGTCCATCCCTATATCGCCGGCAGGAATATGCTGGTCAACCTGGGTAACTTTAACCTCTTTTGAAAAGGTTACCGGAGACAAATCGGCGTTGAGACTAAAAATATAATCACCCGGATTATCGGTTGAAACAACATCATTAACCGTTATTACCGAAGTTTCAGGGTTTACGGTTACCTTCAACTTGTGGTGGAAAACCGTGCTGTTTTGTGCCAGGGCTACTGTCGCAAAGCCCAATAAAATAAACAGAGAAATATATTTTTTCATGGTATGATTTTTAAGGCTCCAAAGATACTTTGTTTTAGTATTCCAGAAAATATTGAAGAGGGGAAAATTTTTTGAATTGAAGTTCCGGCTCACGGTTTGAAAACCACGGGATAAATAGGAGTGGAACCCGAAACCGCGGTAGGGATTGAAGCGGTACCCCGCAGGGGCAAAACCTATTGAAACCGGGCTGGACGGGGCGACTTTAGGAGCCACCGGGAAGCACCTGGTTGAAAAGGTTTTGCAACGAGGAGTATAGCGGAAAGCCCGCAATCCGCCCAAAACAAAAAAATTACGAGTCAACACTTGCCGGTTTAAAAACTTTTTATACTTTTGCACTCCCAAAATTGGGTATTAAAAATCAAGTATTTAACTTATTAAAAAGTAATTTTATGAATCAGTACGAAACCGTTTTCATTTTAACTCCCGTTTTGTCTGAAGAACAGATGAAGGAAGCGGTAAAAAAGCATGAAGATTTCATTACCAAAAATGGTGGCGAAATTGTTCATCGTGAAAAATGGGGATTGCGCAAATTAGCCTATCCCATCCAGAAAAAATCAACCGGATTTTATCACCTTGTTGAGTACAAAGCCGAGGGAACCATCGTGGCTCCTTTGGAAGTACAATTCAAACGTGATGAACGTGTCATCCGTTTTCTGACTGTAAGACTCGACAAGCATGCTGTTGCATACAACGAGAAAAAACGCAGAATAGCAAAAGAGGGCAAAAAAGAAAAAGCAAAAGCTTAATTTATTAACTCAGAAAATTTAAAAACATGGCACAACCAAATTCAGACATCAAATATCTAACGCCCATTGCAGTAGATACCAAAAAGAAAAAATACTGTCGTTTTAAAAAGAACGGCATCAAGTACATCGATTATAAAGATGAACAGTTTCTTATGAAATTTATTAACGAGCAGGGTAAATTGCTACCTCGCCGTATAACCGGTACTTCGACCAAGTACCAGAAAAAAGTTTCCCAGGCTGTTAAAAGAGCCCGGCACATTGCTTTGTTACCATACGTTGCGGATTTACTTAAATAAGGAGGAACTGAAAGATGGAAATAATTCTTAAACAAGAGATAACAGGACTGGGATATAAAAATGATCTGGTAACCGTTAAAGATGGCTACGCCAGAAATTACCTTATTCCTAAAGGAATGGCAATTATTGCTACCCTGTCGAACAAAAAGATGCTTGCCGAAACCAAAAAGCAGCAGGCATATAAAGAAGATAAAATCAGAAAAGAGGCTGAATCGATGGCTCAGATTCTGGAAGGTTTGGAACTGAAAGTTGGTGTTAAAGCCGGTACATCAGGCAAAATTTTCGGATCGGTTAACACCATCATGATTGCCAACGCTATTATGACAGCTAAAAAAGTTGAAATCGATCGTAAAAAAATTATGATTGACGAAGAACACATTAAAGAGGTTGGTAAATATACCGCCAAAGTTAAACTTCACAAAGACATTGTTGTGGATATTAACTTAGATGTTGTTGCTGAATAAATAACAAGTTTAGTTTTTTAGTTAAATTTGAAGTCCTTCTGTTTTTCGGGAGGACTTCTTTTTATTTCACCGATAAATGTTGAATACCGGTTAATGCTGTTAAAGTATATTTCATACATTAACATTCTTTATGAAGTTGTTTAAAGTTGACTACCTGGATGATTATGAGATATATTGTAAATCAGAAAACAAATTCCAATATTTCCCTCTTTGGAGGGAAGACAAAGGAGGATTAATTAAAAAGATATTTGTTTTTCTGATTTACAATGTGTTATTTATAAAAAAGTTTTTCAACTTTAAACAACTTCTAATTATAAATTCTTGATTATGCCAACTAAAGCACAAATAAAATTAATAAAGTCGCTGCATCTTAAAAAGTTTAGAAACGAGTACAACCTGTTTGTTGCCGAAGGCAGCACCAACGTGCTTGATTTACTTAACAGTCCATTCCGTCTGCAATGGCTCTTTGCACGCGAGTCGTGGATTGAAAAATTTGACGAGAGGTTACAGGATGTTAACGTACAGCAGGTATCGGGCAAAGAGATGGAGATGATGTCGTCGTTAAAAAGTCCGTCTGAAGTACTCGCGGTATTTAAATTACCGGAGCTGCCCGATTTTAATCCTAATGCCATCGACGACTATGTCTTGGCATTGGACAGTATTAAAGATCCGGGAAATCTGGGAACCATTATTCGTACTGCCGACTGGTTTGGCATCAAGAACATTATCTGCACACGCGAAACGGTTGATGCTTACAACCCAAAAGTAGTGCAGGCTACCATGGGGTCGTTGGCAAGAGTACAGATTTATTATTTAGACTTGGAAAAAGTTTTATCGGAGATACCAACCAATATTGATGTTTACGGTGCCTACCTGCATGGCGATCCGGTTAATAGCATTGAAAAACAGGACAAGGGAATAATATTAATTGGCAGCGAAGCGCATGGCATATCAAAAGATTATCTGTCGCTGATTACCCACAAAGTTACTATCCCTACGTTTACCAAAGGTAAATCGGGAGCAGAGTCGTTGAATGCCGCGGTAGCCACGGCCATACTGTGCTACGAGTTCAGACGATAACCCGCGCGAGCCTTCCGGTGAGCCCTACCCTGCCTGCATATTTTCAGCACCGGGAAGCATTCCTTCCAGCTTCTGCGGATCGTGAATTAATACGGGAATATGCTGCGGGCAAATCCAATATTGGTTTCCTTTAAAATCAACCCTTACCAGGGGAACGGTCTGCTCGTCGCGTTGGCAAACAAGGCAATGTTTTTCGTTGTGATTTTCCATAATATTATGTATTTATATATTTCGATAATTAGGCGGCAAAGATGAAAAAATAAACGATATAAAAGTAATTGCTCCACTCTTTTTTCTACTTTTGACCCCCTATGCGATTTAAAGATATCATTGGTCAGGAAGAGGTAAAAGCAAAACTGCTCAATGCCTATAAAGAGGGACGGGTAGCTCACACGCAACTGTTTTTAGGTCCCGAAGGTTCGGGTACGCTACCTTTAGCCATCGCTTTTGCTCAATTTATGAACTGCAAAAATAAGCAGGAAAACGACAGCTGCGGCCGATGCTCCTCCTGTGTAAAGTACGAGAAGTTTTCGCATCCTGACCTCCATTTTGTCTTCCCCTCGAACAAGCCTGAAAAAACCAAAGAAAATCCCTCCTCCGAACTTTTTACCAGACAGTGGATTGAATACCTGCAAAAAGTAAAAGGTTACGGAGTTCAAAGCGACTGGTACTCCTTTTTAAACATCGGAAACAGGCAGGGTAACATTTACGCCCGCGATGCCAACAACCTGATAAAATCACTAAGCCTTAAATCGTTCGAGGCTACCTACAAAGTTGCCATCATCTGGATGGCCGAACGCATGGACGCCTCACCGGC
Source organism: Bacteroidota bacterium (assembly GCA_003650425.1). Lineage (GTDB taxonomy): Bacteria > Bacteroidota > Bacteroidia > Bacteroidales > F082 > B16-G9. The sequence goes on from QMPP01000081.1 coordinate 11,600, forward strand.
CAACAAGCTGTTAAAAACCTTTGAAGAGCCACCTCAGGATACCCTGATATTTTTAATTGCCGAGAGATACGAAATGCTTTTGCCTACGGTGCGCTCACGAGCTCAGCTTGTTAAGGTTTCAAAGCTAAAGGAAGAGGTGTTGTTGAATGCTTTAAAACAACAGCCCGGGATTAACCAATCGCAGTTGGAGGAAGTGGTTGCCAACGCCCACGGAAATTGGAGCCGCGCGCTGATGTTATCATCGCAATTAGAAGACGACCATACCAACTTTGAACGTTTTAGGGAGTGGTTGCTGCTGTGTTACAAATACGATTACCCGGCGCTTTTTACTTTTGTTCAGAAGCTGGCAGCCATAGGCCGCGAAAAGCAAAAAAGCTTTTTGCAATACGGACTTCAGGTAGTGCACAACAGCATTCAAATTAATGCCAATAACGGCAAACTGGTAACCGGCAAGCCGGATGAAAAAACCTTTTTTAACAACTTTGCCAAATACATCAACCAATCCAACCAATACGATTTTTACGAAGCACTTAACGAGGCCGTTTATCACATTGAGCGCAACGCCCATCCTGCTATTTTGTTTGGCGATTTAAGCCTTACCCTCGCAGTACTGCTTAACAGGGGCAGAAAAGCAATTACGAAATGAAACCATTGTAAATCAGAAAACAAATTCCAATATTTCCCTCTTTGGAGGGAAAACAAAGGAGGGTTAATTAAAAAGATATTTGTTTTCTTATTTACATGAAATTACTGTTAAAAAGTAGTTAACCTTTAAACAATTTCGATAAATAAAAAGCCTGATAAGCAAGATAGAATTTTTCTACCTTTGTCAATTAGAATATAGACAAATTACCATGAACGAATATATAGATAAATCAGCCCAAACCATTGATATTAACACTTCGCGCGGATGTTGTATGCCGTCGGGTGTAGAAGATAAAAAGAAGATAAACCAGTTGCGCTGCTGCAAG
>QMPP01000082.1 GCA_003650425.1 Bacteroidota bacterium
AACGCCATCGATCAAGGCTATTTTAAAGACCAGATTGTGCCTATCACGGTAACCGAAAATTATTTCGACGGGAAAAAAATGAAAACCCGCGAAAAGATTTTTGATACCGACGAAGGCCCTCGCCGCGGAACAACGCTTGAAGGTTTGTCAAGATTAAGGCCTGCCTTTGCCGCTGATGGTGTTTCCACCGCCGGTAACTCATCTCAAATGTCGGATGGAGCAGGTTTTGTTTTGGTAGTTTCCGAAGCTGCGCTTAAACGTTACAACTTAACCCCTATTGCCCGCCTGATTGATTATCAGGTAGCTGGCGTTGAACCTTACAAAATGGGGGTTGGTCCCATGAAAGCCATTCCAAAAGTGTTAAAACACGCCGGAATGAAACTGGATGATATGGATTTGATTGAACTGAACGAAGCTTTTGCAACACAAAGTTTGGTTGTAATTCGAGAGTTGGGGTTGAATACGGAGGTAGTAAATGTGAATGGTGGTGCCATAGCACTCGGCCACCCGTTGGGTGCTACCGGTGCCAAACTCACCGTTCAAATCCTCAACGAGCTGAAACGCCGCAACAAAAAGTACGGTATGGTTACCATGTGTATCGGAACCGGACAAGGCGCTGCAGGGATTTATGAGATGCTGTAAAGGAAAACTGCCTCCCGTTGGTCGGCGTTATTCAGCCCTTCGACAAGCTCAGGGCTATCATTGGGCTTCGCCGTTATACAATAGTCATTTGCCCTTCGGGCATTGTTGTTGAAATAATTTATGAATAATAAGATGAAATTAGAAGAATTACAGGTTTATCAATTATCAATGGAGATTGGAGAAAAAGTCTGGAATATTGTTATAAAATGAGACTTTTTTGCAAGGGATACTGTTGGTAAACAATTGATAAAAGCTGTTGATTCTGTTGCAGCTAACATAAGTGAGGGTTTCGGAAGATACCATTACAAAGAAGCAAAACATTTCAGCTATTATTCAAGAGGCTCTTTGTATGAAACCAAAACATGGTTAACAAAAGTATTAATTAAAAAAAATAAAGAAAATGTCAGAAAACAAAACATTAAAAGGTGGTGAATTTCTTATCAAGGAAACCAAAGCCCAGGATATTTTTATTCCTGAAGAATTTAGCGAAGAACAACAAATGATGGCGCAAACCTGTCGCGATTTTACCGAAACACAGGTTTTGCCCGTGATGGATAAACTGGAGCATCATGATTATGAAACATTAACCAGATTATTAAAAGAAGCTGGTGAAATGGGGCTTTTAGGCGTTTCTCTCCCTGAGGAATATGAAGGCTTTGGCCAAAATTTTGTTACTTCCATGCTCACCGTTGAAGAAATGGGAAAAGGGTTCAGTTTTGCTGTTGCCTATTCGGCTCATACCGGTATCGGCACCCTGCCAATTTACTACTTCGGAACCGAAGAACAAAAGAAAAAATACTTACCGAAATTAGCAACAGGTGAATACATAGGTGCTTATGCCCTTACCGAACCAGGTGCCGGTTCTGATCCTAACAACGGTAAAACAAAAGCTGTTTTAACTGACGACGGAAAGCAATATGTCCTCAATGGCGACAAAATGTGGATTACCAATGCCGGGGTAGCTGATCTGTTTATTGTGTTTGCTAAAATTGAAGGCGATAAAAATCTTAGTGCTTTTATTGTTGAACGTAACACACCCGGTTTTACCATTGGTGAGGAAGAAGATAAAATGGGAATCCGTGGTTCTTCTACCACTCAAATCTTTTTTGACAATGCTAAAATACCTGCTGAAAATTTGTTGGGAGATCAAAATGGCGGGTTTAAAATTGCTTTATACATATTAAATCTTGGACGTATTAAGTTAGCCGGAGCTTGTGCAGGAGCCGCAAAATCTACCATTGATATTTCGGTTCAGTACGCCAACGAACGGAAACAGTTTGGAACTACCATTACCAACTTTGGGGCTATTAAATACAAATTGGCCGAAATGGTAATCCGTACCTTTGCCAATGAATCGTTAACCTATCGCGCCAGCCAAAACATCGACGATGCCATTGATGCTTTAGTTGCAGATGGTATGGATAAAGGCCGCGCCATGGTGGAAGGTCTACGCCAGTACGCCATCGAAGCTTCTATAGCCAAAGTTTTTGGTTCGGAAGCCCTCGATTATGTTGTTGATGAAGGAGTACAAATTCACGGCGGTATGGGATATTCAGCCGAAATGATGGTAGAACGAGCTTATCGCGATTCGCGGATTAACCGTATTTTTGAGGGAACCAACGAAATTAACCGCATGGTTACCATTGGCGAAATGCTGAAACGTGGCATGAAAGGTGAAATCGACCTACTTACCCCTGCCAAAGAAGTGGCCAAAGAGCTAATGGGTATTCCTGAATTTGGTAGTACAACCATGGATTATTTTGAAGGATATCATAAAGTAATCACCAACTTCAAAAAATCTATTTTGATGGTTGCCGGTGCTGCCTTACAAAAATTCACCGATAAGGTTCAAAATGAGCAGGAAATATTAATGAACGTTTCCGATATGTTGATGTACACCTACGCTGCCGAATCAATGATGCTTAGAATTGAAAAGCTCAACGATATGTACGATGAAGAAAAAATCAAATTGTACAAAAACATATTGGATGTATTTATCTATGATACTGCCAGCAGAATAAACAAAATTGGCGTTGATGCCGTTAACTCGTTTGCTGATGGCGACGAGCGCCAGGCTATGCTGATGGGAATGAAACGATTTACCAAAGTTAACCCGGTAAATGTTAAAGATGCCCGCCGCATGATTGCCGATAAACTGATTGAAGATAATCGGTATAACTTTTAGAAATAACAAGCACCAAAAACCAAGCACCAAATAATCTCAAAATTCAAAACAATAAATGACCCAAACAAAAATTAGACGTTTGTTTTGAATTTAACCCATTTGAATTTTGAAATTATTTGGTTTTTGATACTTGTTATTTAGAACTTATTAACGAACCCTAAACATCTATGCTTAAAGAAAATAAAATAAGAAAAATGGCCATAAGCCCCTTTAGGCTGATCTTGTTCATGCTAAAAAACATGCCCATGGGAACGTTTGCAGGATTACGAGTGGTAGAGTTTGACGATAAGCATGCGGTGGTAACGGTTCCTTACAAGCATTTAAACATAAACCCGTTCCGGTCAATGTATTTTGCCGTGATGAGCATGGCCGCTGAACTCTCATCCGGAGTACAAGCCATTGCCTTAGTGGACGAAACACCCAAACCCATGTCGATGCTTGTGTTTAAAATGCAGGCATCTTTCACAAAAAAAGCACGTACCCGTATTCGTTTTGTATGCAACGACGGTAATAAAATTGCAAATGCCATTGCCGAAAGTCTGGAAACAGGCGAAGGCAAAACAGTAGATGTAACATCAACAGGCTACGATACGCAAGGCGATGTGGTAGCTACCTTTCAGTTTACCTGGACATTTAAACCAAAAAAAGTATAAACCCTAAAAACAATTATCATGGAAGTAACCAGAACTTTTGATATCGTTGATCAGCTTCTCGAAAAATACCAACGCGAAGATGCCCTGGCGGTAAAACGTAACGATCGGTGGGAAAAATTTTCTACTCAAGAATACAAAAATAATGTTGATTATTTTAGTTTGGGACTTTTGTCCATGGGTTTTAAAACCGGTGATAAAATTGTAACCATGTCGAACAACCGTCCCGAATGGAATTTTATGGATATGGGAATGGCGCAGGTGGGCGTAGTTCATGTACCCATCTATTCAAACAATAGCGAGCGGGAGCTAAAGCATATTTTTTCCCATTCGGAAGCGCGTAGCCTAATTGTTTCGTCAAAAGAGCTATACGAGCGTGCGATTAAAATTGCCAACAATACCGAAAACATCGAAAAGGTTTGGACTATCGACCCCGTTGAAGGAGTAAGTAATTTTAACGAAATTATCGAATTGGGAAAAAAGAATAAAGATGAATATTTTGACCAATTAGTTTCGATACGCGATAAAGTAAATCCCGATGGCCTTCTTTCCATTATTTATACTTCCGGCACCACAGGATTGTCAAAAGGGGTAATGCTTTCGCACACTAACTTTTTAAGTAATGTAAAAGCAACCAAAGATATTTTACCGATTGGCAAAGGTCAACGGTCGTTGAGTTTCCTTCCTCTTTGTCATGTGCTCGAACGTGAAGTAAATTACCTCCATCAATTTAAAGGAATTGGCGTTTATTATGCTGAAAATATTGACTCTATTGGCGAAAACCTTAAAGAGGTTAAACCTCATGGATTTACTACTGTTCCACGGGTTATCGAAAAATTGTATGATAAAATTATGTTGTCTGGCAAAGAACTTACCGGCGTTAAACGAAAACTCTTTTTTTGGGCAGTAGATTTAGGCCTTCGCTACGAACTAAATGGTGCCAACGGATGGTGGTACGAACAACAATTAAAACTGGCCAATAAGCTCATTTTTAGCAAATGGCGCGAAGCCCTCGGTGGCAACATCAGAGTAATCGTATCGGGTGGAGCAGCCCTTCAACCCAGGCTGGCACGTATTTTCTATGCAGCCGGTATTCCCATTAACGAAGGGTATGGGCTAACGGAAACTTCTCCGGTAATTTCGGTAAACCACCCCGAATATCCTTACATAAAATTTGGAACTGTTGGCCCTGTATTGGATAATGTAGAAGTTAAAATTGCCGAAGATGGTGAAATCCTGATGAAAGGGCCGAACCTGATGAAAGGATATTATAAAGACCCGGAAAAAACCAAAGAGGCTATTGATAAAGACGGATGGTTCCATACGGGTGATATTGGCGAATTGGGCGAATACAACATTCTTAAAATTACCGATCGAAAAAAAGAAATCTTTAAACTAACTACCGGAAAATATGTTGCCCCGCAACTGGTGGAAAACAAATTCAAAGAGTCTCCATTTATCGATCAGTTAATGGTGGTGGGAGAAGGAGAAAAATTTGCAGCAGCTATTATCAGTCCCGATTTTGAAGTGCTGCATAAATGGGCAACCAATAACAAGGTCACTTACCGCGATAATGTTGATTTAATTGATCATCCAAAGGTTATTGCCCGCATTCAAAAAGAAGTTGATCGAATTAATGCAATGCTAAGCCGGCATCGTCAAATTAAAAAGTTTGCCCTCACCTGTCGCCCGTGGATAACCGATACCGGCGAACTTTCACCAACGTTAAAGCTGAAACGACGTTATTTAAAAAAACTTTATAAAAAGAAATTAGATTATCTTTATGGCTATTCTGATAACCCGGGACATTTAGTGATAAAAAGCAAAGAGTAGTGAATGGACGAGAGGAAAAATAAACTGCAAAGATACAAAGATGCTAAGAGAGAAATTTCGTTTCTTCCTCACTCCTTAACGCATGGTTTGTAGTTATTTTTTCCTTTACACTATCTCACGGTTTGCAACTGTGAGAAACGATCCCAGCTCACGGTTTGCAACCGTGAGCAATGAGCAACCTAAAACCAAAAACAGTTTGTAACTGTTAACAATAATAAAACAATCACCCTTGGCGTCTTAGCGTCTTAGCGGTGAAAAAAAATAGTTAAACAATCACCTTTGGCGTCTTTGCGCCTTAGCGGTGAAAAATATATTAAAACAGATAACCCATGGAAAAGCAAATTGTATTCCTAATTGTATTGCTCATCACGCTGGGCATTTTTTCTTTTTCAATTTACCGGTATGTACAGTTTTTCAGGCTTGTCAAACCTAAAAAAATTGGCGACTGGGGTAAACGCTTTATGATGATGGTAAACATTGCGTTTCTTCAGAAAAAAATACTCCGCCGAAAATGGGTTGGAACCATGCATGCGCTGGTATGGTGGGGCTTTCTGCTTATCCTTTTTGGAAGTGCCGAAATGGTCATCGACGGTTTGTTTGGTACTGAAAAAGCCTTTTCAGGATTGGGTTGGTTTTACAACTTCATGATGGCTTTGGACGATATTTTTGCCCTTATCATCGCCTTCGCCGTGATCGCTTTTTTGGTCAGAAGACTCTTTATGCATATCAAGCGATTTTATGGCCCCGAGATGCGCAAAGTGGATAAAATGGACGCCAACATTGCGCTTACTATTATTTTAGTACTGATGATTTCCTTGCTGGGAATGAATACATTTTATCTGATATGGGCTAAACAAACAGGCAACGAAATTTTAGGTTCATATCCTGTTAGCAGCCATCTTACTAACTTGTTCAGTAATGTTTCAAGCGAAACCGCCTGGTTTTGGTATCAGTTTAACTGGTGGACACATATAACATTAATATTTCTGTTTGCCAATATCTTACCCTATTCCAAACACTTTCATGTTTTCGTTTCCGTTCCCAACACTTTTGTGGGACGACTTGAACCTTTGGGCTACGTTGAAAATATGGAAAACATCACCAAAGAAGTTAAAATGATGCTTGACCCTAACGCTGCTTTTGAGGAGCCTGCCGAAGGTGAAGAAGAAGCTGTTGAACGTTTTGGTATCAAAGATATTGAAGATGTAAACTGGATAAATTATATGAACTCACTAGCTTGTACCCAGTGCGGAAGGTGTACTTCTGTTTGTCCTGCAAACATTACCGGGAAACTGCTTTCCCCTCGTAAGGTGATGATGGATACACGTAAGCGAATGAAAGAAAAAGGTCCTGAGATGATTAAAAATGGCCGCAACTTTGACGACAGTAAAGCACTGCTTGGCAACTACCTAACTGAAGAGGAACTTTGGGCATGCACCCTTTGTAATGCTTGTGCCCAAGAGTGCCCTGTTAACATCAACCAGCCTTCTATTATTTTGGGAATCCGTCGCTATCTCGTGATGGAGGAAGCCAAAGCACCATCAGGTTTGAATACTGTTTTCTCCAACATCGAAAACAACGGTGCACCCTGGCAGTTTTCTCCCGAAGACCGATTATTATGGGCCGAAGGACTTAAGGTTCCGGTAATAGCTGACGTGGTGGCCGAAGGTAAAAAGCCCGAATACCTGCTTTGGGTTGGCTCAGCCGGAGCTTTCGACGACCGCTACAAAAAAGTAATGCGCGAGTTTGTTAAAATATTAAACCACCTGAAAGTAGATTACGCCGTTTTAGGTGTGGAAGAGTCAGACAGTGGTGATGTAGCCCGCCGTGCCGGTAACGAAATGCTGTTCCAGATGCAGGCTCTTACCAACATTGAAGTATTAAATGGTTATGAAGTAGATAAAATTGTAACCTGCGATCCACACGACTTTAACACTTTGAAAAACGAATATTCTGACCTGGGAGGAAACTATCAGGTGCAGCATCATACCCAGTTCCTGCAACAAAAAATTGCTTCCGGAGAAATTCATATTGACGGTGGTGAATTAAAAGGAAAGAAAATTACGTATCATGATCCATGTTATCTTGGCCGTGCCAACGGTGAATACGATGCTCCGCGTGATGTGCTGAAAGCCATCCCTGCCATGATTGTTGAAATGGAGCGCAACAAAAGCTTTGCACTTTGTTGTGGTGCTGGTGGTGGACAAATGTTTAAAGAGGCCGAAAAAGGCGACAAAGAAATATTTATCGAACGTACCGAAGAAGCCCTCGAAACCGGTGCCGATATTATCTGTACCGCCTGCCCGTTCTGTATGACCATGATGACCGACGGTATTAAATACACCAATAAAGAAGAAGAGGTGAAAAACTACGATATCGCCGAGCTGGTAAGCATGAGTATGGGACTGTAGATTTAAGATGTCAGATTGGAGATTTGACATTTTAGAAGTATGGCAAAATGGTGAATTAATGAATTAGCAAACCCGTCCTAACAAGGTCTTGACGGGCTTGTGTTGTGGCAACCTGTTAAATCGGGTTGATTCCGAAATAACTAACCTCGTTACAAACGAGGGTTAATTTGATTGAGATAGTTGGAATAGTCACGGTTACAACCTGAATTTAGCTTACGGTTTGCAACCGTAAGCTACTTCAAATACTGTCTGTTAAAAAACTCTGAATCAAATACTCCTAACTCACCCACCATACCTTGATACAATTTACCTCTGCTATCGCTACGGTAAATTACTTGGCATGCTCTTCACTTACTATTACCGGCTAAAGCCGTTGAAATTTAAATTGATCGTTTCCCCGTCCTTTAGCACGGGGCAAAAACTATTTTGTTCGGTTTCCTATGATTGTCGAAGGGTTACTAACTTTTCAGTTTTTTTAATCTTCGGTATCCGAATAAATTTCCATCTTTGTAAATTATTAATCGTAACCGGATTTGATGATCTTAAAATATCTTTATAAAACAACTTTTGTAACCCTCATAGCCTTTTTGACCTTTTCGTGTGCGCAGGAAGCAACACCCGGTGGAGGTAAAAAAGATGTTACACCACCTACGGTGGTTGAGTCGATACCGCCTAACGGATCACCGGGTTTTACCGGAAATAAATTCGAACTAAAGTTTAGCGAGTTCGTGGTGCTTGATAAAATAAACGAGCAACTCTTAATATCCCCTACGGTAAAGGAGAAACCCGATTTTCATTTAAAAGGAAAAAAACTAATTGTTAAATTTAAAGAAGCCCTTAAACCCAATACTACGTATTCAGTTTACTTTGGCGATGCTATAATAGATTTAACCGAAGGCAATCCGTTGCACAGCTTCAGCTATATTTTTTCTACGGGCGACCATGTTGACTCGTTGAGTTTAAGCGGAAAAGTGCTAAACGCTTTTGACCTTCAGCCCGCCGAGAAGGCAATGGTGATGCTTTATCGTCATGGTAACGACACGATTCCTTTCGACTCGTTGCCCTTGCGCGTTCCGCCCTACTATTTAAGTAAAACCGATAAAAGCGGAAATTTTCAGTTTAACGGTTTGGCCAATGATGATTACATGGTTTTTGCTCTCAAAGATTTAAACAGTAATTATTTTTATGATCAACCTTCCGAAGAGATTGCTTTTATCGACTCGCTGGTTCACCCCGTTTTTATTGCACCTCCTAAAGTAGATACCATCATCAGACAGGATACTACAGAAATTGAGCTTGACATGATAGCAACCCATGTTTCCGACAGCATTAAAGTTGACACACTCGAAGCGAAAGACAAAAACAACAAGCCGTTGCTGATGTTTATGTTTCAGCAGGAAGATACCAAACAACGGGTTATGGAAGCCAAGCTGATTGGATTAAACACCATTCGGTTTATTTTTTCAATTCCTGCCGGCGATGTCTCCATCAACGCTGTCAACTACCCTCAAAGAACCCTTTGGCATCTCAGTCGGTGGTCGAATGACAAAGATACTTTATGGTGGTATCTTAACGAATCGGCATTAACGGTTGACACACTTAACCTGTTGATGATGAAAAATAATGATACGGTTGAGCAGGTTTTTATTCCTACCAAACTACGTGAAAAAACCATTAGAGTAGCGCGTAAAAAGAAAAACCGGGAGGTCGCCAAAAAAAAACGGAACTTACTCACGTTTGTTACCAACATGAAAAGAGGAATCAAGCCTGTATCGATGTTATACCTCGGGTTTAGTCAACCGATTACCAATATTATTACTGATTCCGTTTTATTTGTTGCCGGCGATGATTCGGTTTATTCACCACAGTTTATTCCCGTGGACTCCCTCCATTTAAAATACATGTTTCCTGTCAAACTAACCGAAGACACCAAATATCGCTTGTTTTTACCCGATTCATGTTTTATCGATTGGAACGGCTATTTTAACAAACAAAAAAACATTGTGTTTTCAACCAAAGCCCTTAAAGCGTATGGCACTTTAACCGTTAACCTTTCGCCCGAACAACAAGACAATTACCTTTTTCAGTTTTTAAACGCTCAGGAAGAAGTAATAAAGCAATATCATTTTACCGGCGACACCACCGTGTTGTTATCTTATCTTGATCCCGGCAACTATCTCTTAAAAATCATCAATGATAAAAACAATAATCGCCGTTGGGATGCAGGAAACTATCTGAAAAAAACAGAACCTGAGTCGGTAACCTATTATGGCAAACTTGTTAATGTAAGAGCAAACTGGGAGCTTGAAGAAACATGGAAATTTAATCCCTTCAATCACAAGACTTCACCCCAAAAGAAAAAGAAATAGGCATTTTTCACCAATTTTATCATATTTTTTCATAAATAAGCGTTAATTTTTTGGTTTAATGTTTTTTGTAACAGTTTTTTAACTTTATTTGCAGCGTTATTCGATTTATTGTAAGACATTTCCAGCTTATGATAAGGGTAAATAGCACCGGTTGTAAATTGTATTTTCTATCCCTCGCGTTTTTAACCCTGGTTCGTTTTTACTTTTTTCCCGGATTTTTTAGTTATTTAATTTTTTATAGAAATGAACATTTACATTGGAAACATTGCTTACTCGATGGATGACCACGATTTAGAGCAATTATTTGGCGAATTTGGTGAAGTATCAAGCGCTAGAATTATTATTGACAGAGCAACAAACCGTTCAAAAGGTTTTGGTTTTGTTGAAATGACAAACGATGACGAAGGTCGTCAAGCTATCGAAGCCTTGGAAGGCAAAGAGTATAATGGTAGAAATCTTAGGGTTAACGAAGCCCGTCCAAGAGAGAACCGTTACTAAGCTACAAAAAATCTGAAAAAGCCCCGTTTGAATTTCAAACGGGGCTTTTTTTATTTCTATGACAACGTATTTTGCCTTTGTGCTGTCTAAAACCTGACGGTTTACGCTGTGATAATATTGTTTATTTTAGCCAGACATTTTCAAATTATTACCATGAGGCAAAAAAAGTTTTTTATTTTAATATCATTTTTATTAGCAACCTTTTTTGTTTCTGCCCAAAATAGAGATTATTTAAAATATAAAACAATTCCTAATGATGGAGGTGATCCTCCGGCAGCTGATATCGATAGCGTTAGAAGCTGGGTGTTAAATATATTGCATTATGGCGGCGGAATGGTTGATACTAACAGTATCAAGTTTGTTGGTGACCCACGGGCTTTTTGCCGCTTTTGGAATGGTGAAGATAACTGGTCGGAACTGGGATGGAATACCGGCTTAGGATTATCAACAGGTAATTTGAAACTGCTCGAAACACCCCAAAACACTTCGGGATATGCTGATCAGGTTGAATTTGGCACTCCCGGCGACACGTCACTGTTTGAAATGTACAAACGGATTTTTAAGCCTCCGAATTTCGATACGGTGCCTACCATGAGCATTCACACCGGTGATGCGGCTTACATTGAGTTTGATTATCAGCCTTACGACACAATAATCTCCATTGAATTCGTTTTTGCTTCCGATGAATACCCGTTTGCCAATCCGCAGTACGATGCCAATATCACCGATGTTAAACAATGGTCGATTGATAATATGAATGATTTTTTTGGTATTTTCATTGCAGGTATCGGAACGCAACCTCAAAACATGATTCCTCTTAACACCATACCCTTTGTTACACCACAGGGAAATTCGATAAATTTACCCTTGTGCGCTGCTACCCTTAACAAAGACAATAACAACACGTTTTTTCACCCTAATCCGCCCCCGTTGGGAGCTGGTTCGGGTTTCGAGTTTGACGGTTATACTTCTGTTTCCCCCAACGCTTCGCCACCGCCACCAGGTAAAAATCCAAGAGAACTGCGAACCCTTAAAATTTATAAGAAAGTTACCCGCTGCTCGCGAAAAACAATAAAAATTGCCATCGAAGACTATTTATATCATTTTCCTAATGAAGACCCTGGCTTTTATATTAACTCCACCGTTTTTTTAAAAAAAGGAGCACTTAGAGGAGGCCGGTCGATGCCCGGATGGAAACTGATTAAAAAAGAGTGGAAGGGACTGGGTCTCGAAGGAAAACTAATTGAGCCTACACAAGGGTCAACCACGGGGTGTAACGAGTTGTTTCTTACTTATCAACTTGACTTTCCTCCGGGTGGAACCGACACTATTTACCCCATTCCGTTTACCATCGACAACAATTCCAGAGATTTGATTTATGTAATTGACACCACCCATAACAACGATACCTTAACCATCGACACACTCTATTTCGGCCCTACTGAAACGTTAAAAACCATTCGCCTCGTGGCACACGACCTTTCATTTGAGCAAATCAAAAATTGCAAATTTTCTTATCCTGCCAACCCATGTGAGTATAATAACCCGTTTGGTGGCGCTTATTCCGGAAGAATTAATTTAGAGCTTATCGACAACAGCCCCATCGTGTTCGATTTTGAACCCTCACCCGGCTATAAACAGTACGAAGCCTATTGCAAAGAGACTATCGACTTAAGAGTGGACAGCTCCGGGAGTGATGCCTTAACGCACGGGGGGGTAAAGCCGCTATATTACATCTGGCCCGATGGTCACATTCCACCCGAGCCTGTTTATTCATACACCATAAATGCGAGCCCCGATTATGTTCCGGTAACGGTTAACGATCGCTGCCTTAACGAGTCATCAACACAGGTAAAAATCGTAAACAAGCCCATTATTTTAAAAAAGATACAATCTATTTTTCTTTGTGGGCCGGGGCAAGAGGCTACTGTGCCTGTTCAAACCATTATGCCTAA
>QMPP01000083.1 GCA_003650425.1 Bacteroidota bacterium
AGTACTTCCGGTTGTCGATATTCATCATTACTCGCCCATGGGCATTCAAAAAGGAATTGGTTTGGGCGATGTGCAATTAGGGGCTGTCTGGCAACTTTTAAATGGTACCGGGACGAGGAAAGATTTTCTTTCGCTTGAGTTAAAAACCACTTTTCCGACTGGGAAAAGTACCATGACCGCTCAGGATTATCCCACGGGGTTGGGCGTTTTCAGATTTATGCTGTCTGTTAACGGTTTACATAAATTCAACAAGTTCGATTTATGGTACAGCGGTTATTACGAATATCGCACCAACCATTCGGACATTACTACCGGCGATGAAACAGGGTTATTTGTTACACTGCAAAAAACCTTTCCTACTGAAATTGGCCATTTTGGGGTAGAAGGAGGTTTAAACACCTACTATAATTTTACTGATTACAAAAACGGAAGTGAAATTCCCAATTCAAAAGATTATGCGGTGAACCTCTATGTTGGGGGTTGGTATAAATACTTAAACTTAATGTATATCAGGTTTGGCGTGCCCTATTCTGTTTTTCAAAATAATGCATGGATGACAAAATACAAGGTGATGATTCAGTTTGATTTTATGTTGAATTAAAAAAAATAAATGTCATGCATAAAATTCTTATTCCTATTGATCCGTCCGACTATACCAAAGCAGCTTTCGAGTATGCTTTGAAGATAGATCAAAACAACAAAGTTATTATTGACGGTCTGGCAATAATTGATGATTTAGATTTGAGTAAAGCTGTGTTAACCACGGTGCCACTCCCTCTCGGAAATGAAGAGCATCTGCTCGAAGAGCGGAGGTTAATGGACGATGCCATGAAAAAGGCCAAAAATGAACTCAGGCATTATAAAAAGGGTTCTAAAGAAAATAGTTTGAATTATTCGGGCAAACTAATGGTTGGGCGGCCAGATCTTCTTGTTGAAGAAGCCGGTAAATATGCCGATTTGATTATTACCGGAATGCGTAACTTTTTCCATTTTGAAACATCAAAAACACCTGAAAAAACAGTTTCAAAAATTATACATCACACCCGAACGCCGATTTTTGTTGTGCCAAGGCAATTTAAACCGATTAAAAAGGTACTTATTGCTTTCGATGGTAGTCATCCGGCAGTAAGGGCGGTTCATGAGTTTGTAAAACTATCGTGGTACAAAACTTACAACATAACTATTCTTACCAGCCATAGTAGCAAAACGGAAGGAGATGAGATGTTAAATAAACTGGAGGAGTACGTTGCTGCACATACCAATTCGGTAATTAATAAATTAATGAATAAAAATATAATTAAAATGAAACGTTTAGCAATGTTCCTTATTTCTGCTCTTCTGATAGCAGGCATTACCACTTCCTGTAAGGAGAATAATCAAAACAAAATAAAAGATTCTGTGTTTCAGGGGTATATCGAAAGTACACAGGTAAATGTAACTACGCGTATTCCCGGCCGCATCGAAAAAATATGGGTGGATGAGGGAGATACCCTTTCGGAGGGTGATACGGTAGCCACTTTAGATGCACGGGTATTAAAAGCCAAGCGTGAAGCTCTGTTGGCGAAATTGAAAAATGTTCGTGTTAACAAAAACAGGGTGGAAGAACTCTATGAAGCCGGGGCTGTTCCTCAACAAAAGCTTGATGAGATAAATACGGGCTACGATATGCTGATGGCTAACTTAAAAGCACTCGATATCAACATCGATGATATGATTATAAGAGCGCCCATGGATGGTATTGTTAATGTAAAGGTGTTGGAGCCAAATCAGATGATGCCCCCAGGGATGCCCGTAGTAATTGAAACCGACCCGCAGGGAACATGGGCACGTTTTGGTATTCCGGAAACCTATTTGGATCAGATTAATTTGGGCGATACTTTCGAGCTTCAAACAAACAGCAAAGGTTTAAATCTTAAAGCCAAAGTAATCCAAATTCTTCCTATGGCCAACTTTGCCACCCATACACCCACCACTTTGCGGGATGAAAGAGATGTACGGACATTTGATGTTAAAATGCTGATACTTAGTAATCAAATGAGATGTAAACCCGGAATATCGGTCTATTTAACCCTGAAGCCGGCAAAAAAAAATAATTACAGCGATGAAACCCATTAAATTAATATTAACGATTATTCTGAGAATAGTGCTGATATCGTTGGCGCTAATCCTGTTCTTTAGTATGATGGCGGGAATGTACTACAAAAGTACGCCAACCAAAATCAGAGTTGCCATTGTTGATCAGGATCAGTCGCCACTAAGCCGTTCCATTATTTATAACATCAAAAAATCGCAGTATTTTGATGTTACTCAACAGGCATACGATTATCTTAACCTGCAGCATCTCGTAGATGATGGTTTGGTGGATGTCGGGGTAGTTATTCCCGGCCATGCTTATAAGGATATCCTGAATAAGCACAGTGTTTCGTTGCTTACCGTGTTAAACGGAACGGCCAACCCCATTGTGCCGAAAGTATCGTTAATGACGCTCAATAAAATCATCATGACGTTAAACATCCAACTGGGGATGAGAATGCGTGTGGAAGAACTGGGTTCGATGCCTAATACGCGACATCCGAAAATACCCCTTTTGAAGATAAATGAAAGGATTTTTTATTCGCCCGGGCTCTCTATGGAATCGTCTGTGCTGCCGGCCTTTATGGGGTTGGCTATGCAAATAGTTTCCATGTTAATAGTTCTGTTTGCACTAATGGCTAATTTAAAAATGATTCGAAGCAAAATACCCTATATCAAATTGCCGAGGCAGATGCCTCTGAAAGCATTGATTCCACCATTTGTTATAAGTTGGATTATTGTTTCAACGGCTATTTCGACAGCGTTTTTTATAACCATGTATTTGTTTAAAGTTCCTTTCGAAAGAAACATAATATGGGAAGTAAGTTTTATTATTTCGTTGTTGGTATTGGCCATGGAAAGCCTTTCATACTTTCTTGCCCTTAACATAAAAAACGGAGCTGTTTTGGCAGGATTAATAACATTAATTGTATTGCCGGCCTTTATGTATTCAGGGTATTTGGTTCCAATTGAGCAGTTGGCCTACATACCCAACAAAATTGGCAATGCTTTTCCGCTCCGACATTATTTGCAGGCACTCTATCCGGTTTTTAACCATCATCAGCCTCTAAGTTCAGTATATCAACATCTGAATATCTTATGGATGTATATCGGTCTGTTTCTTGTTTTATCGGCCATATCAATTGCTATAGGACAGTTGGAGCGGATATATCGCAGAAAGAAATTAATAAAAGAAAATGCAAAATCTCAAATGGAGGAAAATCAATCATGAAAAAGACAGCATTTATCATCATTGTTTTCGGGCTACTTTTTGGTGTTAATCTAAAAGCCCAGAAAACATTGACCTTGCAGGATGCCATCAACATGGCTTTGGCTAACAACCCGGCCATCAATGCAGGTCAAAGCCAGATAAAAGTGGCTAAAGCAAAAAATACGCAGGCTAAATCGTCGTTTTATCCCAAGGCATCTATTTTATCAAAATACTTTTACACCAACAACCTGCCGGGCATGTATCCTCTCGAAGGCGTTAATGTACCCGTTATGAACAATGGTACGCCTACCGGTGATGAGATTACCATGCATCCCATGGCTCCCTATCCAAATCTTGACCGTGATGTATTAACGTTTGATATGAACCTTGTTTATCCCCTTTACACGGGAAATAAAAGGAAAAATGCAGTGGCTTTAACCCATGATTTGGATGTTTTATACAACAAAAACCTGGATGAAACCAAAGCTGATCTGGTAAAAAAGGTCAAAACGGCCTACTATAATTACATTACTATTAACGAGGTAATTAAAGTTTATAAGCTTGCTCTACAGCAATTTAACAGGCATCTTGAATTGGCGCAAAAAGCTTATAGCGTGGGAGTTCGTTCGGAGTTTGATGTTTTGAATTTCAAAAGTAAAATAGCAGGGTTTAAAAGTAAGATTATTGAGTTGGAAGGAAAAAGAGATGTTGTTTTAACAGCCTTGAAGAATCTTGTTGTGTTGCCTGCCGGCGATAGTGTTGTATTTACCGGCTCCATTAACGATATGTTCGTAGTATCCGGCTTAAGTACACCTGCAGGGCTTACTCATATTCAAACCAATAACTATAAGGTGCAGTCGCTGGAAAGCATGATAAAGCTTATGGGGAAGAAGAAAAAAATGGAGCAGGCCGCAAACCTGCCTGTGGTTTTTGCTTTTGGTAACTATCATATTTATCATGGCCGCGATTTCCCTCCCTTTGATGCTGCCTGGCGAAATGGTTATGCTGTAGGAGTGGGTGTTAAGATTAATCTTTTCGATGGAAATCTTACCAAAGGAAAAGTTGATGAGGTAAAAGCTGTTTCCGAAAAACTTCAGGATTACAAAGATGGAATAAAGCTAAAGCTTCATTTTGAATATGAAAAAGCAGTTGAAAATATTAACGATTTAAAAACAAAAATGGAAGCCGAAAAGGAAAGCCTTGAAGTAGGTGAAAAAGCATACGAAATAGCTAAAGTGGGCTATAAAAACGGAGTAATAACCAATATCGAGCTAAACGATGCGCAGCTTAATGTTATAAAAATACAAACCTCCATTTTAAATATTAAAAAGGAGCTTTTGGTTCAGTACGCACAGTTAGATTATTTAAACGGTGCTATTAATTAATGTAGAATAGTAGGAGTAATAGTTATAAATTTATATAAAATGGAACAAAGCAAACCAAGCATGGAACAAATGCTTAAAATGATGGCAGAAGAATTGGGAGAAACCCCGTTAACTATGAAAAACCTGGCAAAATTAAATGAGAAAATTGTTCGCGAACATGCTGCAAACAAACAGTTTGCCATGTCAGGCGATCAAATTCCACTGAAGTATAAATTATTGATGAGTTTGGCTATAAGTGCAGCACTCGGGGTGGAAAATTGTATTGATACTTACACTAAAGTGGCGCTTAGGAAAGGTATTAGCCCGGAGGAAATTTTGGAAGCAATTGTGTTGGCAAGATTTGTGAAAGGGACCACGGTTATCAGTACTTCCACCAGTGCCATGCAATTGGTTATCGATCATTTGGGAAAATAGTTTTGAAGGATGAGCAGTTTAAAAGCCTGTCGGGTATTTTAGGCAGGTCTGACAGGTTTTTGTCTGTGCATGGTTGTAAACTTGCAGATTATAATTAGAACAACATCGTTGTCATGTCGTCAAAAGTAGCTGAAACACGGAAAAAAGAAATTAAAGAGGCGCTCTTTGATATTATTGTAACGGATGGGATTAGACATCTGACAACAAAAAACCTTGCCAGACGGGCAGGTTTGAGTGAGGGTACTCTATACCGTCATTTCGGATCGAAAAACGAAATATTTCAAAGTATTGCCTACGATGTTGAAGAGGAATTGCTTAAGGATTTACAAAAAATTGCCCTGAGTAAACAATCTCCCGAAAAGCGACTTAAATTGTTTATTTGTCATCATTACAGTTATCTTACAAGTCATCGTGGAATTAATATTCTCCTGTTCTCACTGGCTTCTTATAACGATGATAAAAAATTACTCAATACGCTTTCACATATTTTTCATCTGCAAAAAAAGTACTTTTGCAAAATAGTTACCGATGGCATGGTGAAAGGTATTTGGGATACTTCCGTTTCTCCCGAAAAACTTTCGGAGTTTTATATGGGTATTCCTACTACTTTGAACATTGAAATAAACCTTGAAAAGGGAAAATTACCCAATGATTCGGTTTGTTTACAGATTTTTCTGTTGGTGATTAAAATATTGGATAAATAGCGTTAATTTAGCAAATTATGGCAACAAAAAGAGTACGGAAAACTGGCGACGAAAGACGTGAAGAGATTAAGGAGAGTATCCTGGATATTGTTTTTACGGAGGGTATGCACAAACTCTCAACGAGATATCTTGCTCAAAAAGTAGGGGTTAGCGAAGGTGCTCTGTTTCGGCATTACCCTTCCAAAAAAGCAATGATTGAGGATATTATCGGAGATGTAAATACCCAAATGGTAGGTCATTTGAAAAACATTGCAGAAACCGATAAGTCCCCGTTATTGAGGCTGGATGAGTACATTACTTTTACACTCAACTTTCTTTATCATAAAAAAGGCATTACGTTACTTTTGTTTACCGAGGCTTCGTATCAAAACGATGAAGGGCTGAAGCATACCATGGATTCAATTTATAAATCACAAAAACAATATTTTACCAAAATTGTGCTGGATGGTATTACCGAAGGAATCTGGGACGATACCATTGATGTTGAAAACCTGTCCAGACTTTACATGGGGATTCCGGTTACGCTAAACATCGAAATGATATTAAATTCGGAAAGTTTTGACCACGATACTTTTTGTAACGAAATGAAAACTATTATTTTGAAGGTGTTATCAAAAAATTAAGCCTTAATACAGGCAGTATCCCCTAAACGTTGATATTACGAAATACTTTTGCCGGCAGAAAATGAAAAATACTTTATATGGTATTAAAATCCAAATATATGTTTTACTTTTTAAAGAATTTGGGTTCTTTTTTTCCGGTTCGCTTATTACTAGATTACCTCAAATTTAATCGACTTATTTTGCTCTCGTGGCTTTTGCCCTTTTTGTTTATCACCGGGGTGGCAGGCGAAAAATTTGGTGTTCAAACTCTGTTTCTTACCCCCGAGTACATGGGTACTGTTAACGTGGTGGCTTTCATGTTTGTCGGGTTGGCCACAGGGAGCTTTATCATGGCTTTTCATATCGCGTCGTACGTGGTGATGGCGCACCGGCATCCCTTTATTGTGCGCTTATCTAAACCTTTTTACAGGTATGCCATTAATAACTCCGCTATTCCGTTAGCATATTTGTTGCTCTATTTGATAATCAGTGCGACCTATCAAGCCAGGTATGAACTCCAGTCAGCGGGAGTCATCGTTTTTCATTTGCTGGCCTTTCTTTTGGGAGTGGTTGTATTTGTTTACTTGTCGTTTGGCTTTTTCTACCTGGTTGTTAAGATTGTGCCAAGACTGATTCGATATTTGCGTCTCAAAATAAAAATTAGTAACAAGCTTAACTTTCATTTGTTAAAATATTTAACGGATAAAGATGCCGATAATAAAATTAAGGAGTCGCCCATCGAAAATGACATGGGAGTTAAGGATGGCTTTTATCTTCTTTCCTTTTTCAAAATCCGCCCCATTGGCAAGTATACCCATTTTACGCGACAGCAATTTAAACAGGTATTTCAATATCAGCATGTCAATGCATTCTCGTATGTTACTTTTGTTTTAGTATTGGTAATTATTAGAGGTTTAATAAAAGATGTTCCTGAACTAATAATTCCTGCCGGAGCCAGCTTTCTAATTTTACTTACCGTATTGTTATTGACGACCAGCCTTTTTTACATCGTGTTTGGAAAATGGACTGTCGTGGTAATTTTTTCTGTTCTTTTTCTGTTTGGCTATTTTTCGCCTTTTAACATGATGAAGTATAGCAACTCGGCCTATGGAATGGATTATTCTAAAAATGAGTCTGTCAATCTGTTCAGTCATGGAAATTTCAGGCAGGATTCGTTAAATACTATTCATATTCTCAATCGATGGAAAAAGAAAAACAGCTCTGTGGACGGTAGTAAATCGAAACCAAAAATGGTAATTATATGCGCCAGTGGGGGAGGGCTAAAAATGGCGGTATGGACTTACTACGCGCTTGGCTACGCCGATAGTGTTTTAAACGGAAAACTTTTGAATCATGTGGGGCTTATCACGGGAGCATCCGGAGGAATGCTGGGAGCAGCCTGTCTGCGCGAGAATTATTTGAGATATCAACAAGGCAAAGAACAGCATGTTTTTTCCATTGACAAAACAAACCGGCTTTCCAAAGATATTTTGAATCCGGTTTTTTATACCTTTTCCATGAGCGATTGGTTTTTCAGGTTGCAAACATTTAGATATAACAACAAGACTTATTTTAAGGATCGTGCTTATATTTTTGAAGAAACCTTAAACAGAAATATCGGTAACATATTGGATAAACCACTTGCCGATTACCGGAAGCCGGTGCAGGAAGCAATCATTCCCATGATGATTTTAACACCCGCCATCGAAAACGTGGGATCACGATTGTATATCTCTTCGGTGGGCGTTTCGTATCTTACAAAGGTTCCTGAGGGAATGCAAATTAAAAATATTGAATTACGGCATAACTACGCCCGCTTTCAACCCGATAGCCTTCGCTATCTTTCGGCTATCAGGATGAACGCAACCTTTCCGTATGTTAGTCCTGACGTGGAGTTACCGGGAAAACCTGAAATTTACCTTATTGATGCCGGGCTGAACGATAATTTCGGTTTCATTACTGCATACCTGTTCGTGATGGAATTTAAACAGTGGATTGAAAAAAATACTTCGGGGGTTATTTTAATTCGTCTGGATGAAAATACAAAGGTCGATTATCATTATATTTCAAGTCCCATAAAAAGCATGCTTCGCCCGCTTGGTAGTGTTTTTACCGATTGGATAAATATTCAGGAAGACAACTACCTGCCGGTTGTGGGTTCGTTGGAAAAGGTGCTGCCCGGTAAATTTAAAATGATGACGTTCGCTTTTGGTGGCGGCGATAAGCATGTTCCTCTAAGCTGGCATCTTACCAAGTACGATAAACGCATTCTTTTTAACTCTATCCACTCGAAAGAGAACAGGAGGAATATTGATATTTTGAAAAAAGAGTTGAATTAAAAGTTATTTGTTAAGGAGTTGGTAAGTCCGGATAGAGTTATTCTGCTATTGCCCACCATAAATCAGTTCATACATTTCCACTAATCTAACACCTGTGTAATAGGCGTCACGCAAGGCCAGCGGATCGTTTTCGAGTGTTCCCATCTCGGTAAAGGTAAACCCGAGGGCACCGCTTCCTCCCAAAATCATGCGGTGGCGCAGCATAAAAGCGTGAAGCGTATTTTGAGCGCTCTCCATGTAGCGTCTTCCGGAAATAACATACCCGCCGATTTTATTAATAAGGGCGCCCTTCATCCACCAGGTACGTTCCATCAGCTTTTTAATATCTGCACTAACATCCGAGAATTGAGCCGGTGTGCCAAATAGAATGATGTCGGCCCAAATCATCTCTTTGTAAACCTGCTGCATATCGTCATCAATTACGCAATTACCAACTACCTTGCACTCGCGGCATGGGCCGCAGCCCGAAAAGGTTAGCTCGCCCAAATATAGCTCATGTATTTCTGCCTCTTTGGGAAAGGCTGATAATGCCGATTCCATCATTTGTGCCGTGTTGCCCTCTCTGCGGGGACTTCCAAATATTGCTAATACTTTCATGTTGTTTTGTTTGTTATATATAATTGACTTTTTTTGTTGTTTTACTCCAAATCGCGGTCTCTCAGCTGAAAAGCAGCTCTTTTTGTTGTTTCTTTATCAAATTCTCTTTGGCCGCCATAATAATAAACTGCAACCTGTTGATAATGTTTACTTCACTAATATCGCTATCAAAATCCAAAAATAATAAACTTAGCTCGGGATATAGCTCTTTAACTTTTTTTTCTATTCCTTTTGATACAATGTGGTTGGCAATACACCCAAAAGGTTGAAGGCTGACAACCTGATTAACTCCATCTTCGGCAAAAGCAGCCATTTCGGCAGGAATTAGCCACCCTTCACCAAATTGGTTAGCCAGCGAAATAATCTGTCCTGCTTTTTGGCTCATGTTGATAATAGAATGTTGAGGTTCGTGAAAGTGATAGGATTGCATGATTAAATCGGTTTTGTGAATGTAGCGAAGTGCATATTTTTCTAAAAACCACAGCAGGTAATCACTAATGGAAGATTGACGAAGATGCATCTTCTTATTGGTTTTGATGTTTACAAAATCCTGAATAAAGAAATCCATCAAAGGTGGTACTTTAACCTCAATACCTTGCTCAATAAGCCAGTTCACCACGTTGTTGTTACCAAAAGAGTTGTATTTAATGTAAATCTCACCCACGATACCAATTTTTGGCCTGGCGGTGTAGTCGATGGCGATTTGATTAAAATCGTGAACAGCTGCTTGTAATAGTGTATAAATTCCTTTAACGTCGGCTTTTTCGATGAGTTTGTAAGCCATCCTGTAATATTCGTCCATAAGCTGCTTGGTGCTTCCTTTTATGGTTTCACGTATTATGGTTGAGTAAAACATGCTTGCCATTGCATCGCCAAAAAGGATTCCGGCCAAAGTGATGGGTAACAGCTTTTTCCAGTTTAATTTGAATCCGGGTTGCGGATTAAGTGTTTTGCCGCTGGTGCCAATGGCTATCACCGGAATATCGGCGTACCCGGCGGCAATCATTCCTTTTTTTATTAACGAAAGGTATGAAGTTGCACGGCATTGTCCTCCCGTTTGGGTTATTCCCACGGCAACCTTAGCCCTGTCGTATTTTCCCGATTTAAGTGCCTGTATTACATCACCCACCACCAGGGTGGCAGGGTAGCAAATTTCGTTGTTAGAATATTTTTGACCGTATTCGACCGAAGCCTTTGATGCGGGAGGAAGGTTTACATAGTTGTAACCGGCTAGTTTAAATATGGCCGGCAAAAAAGGAGAGTAAAAATCGGAGAAGTGTGGGCCTAATATGATTCTGTCAGCATCATTTTTGGAAAATGATGGGGTGTTAATCCTTTCTTTGGGTTGCGAAATATCTTTCGTTTCTCTGATTCTTATTGATTCAAGCATGGAGCGTAATCTTAGCTTAACGGAGCCCATGCTGTTGATGTCGTCAATTTTGATAACAGTATCAATCTTATTTCCTGTTCGTAATATTTCTGCAGCTTCATCAACCGAGATGGCGTCAGGGCCACATCCAAATGAGTTTAATTGTATAAACTGAAATTCTTGCCCCTGTTCGGCAACCCACTGGGCTGCATTGTAAATACGGTTTGGATATGACCATTGACTGATGACCTGCAAATGGTTAAAATTTGTTTTTCTGGCAAGAGGAACTGCATCTTCGGTAAGGACATCAACACCCAGATTGGTTAGTATTGCCGGTATTTTATGATTAATAAGCGGATCGCTATGATAGGGTCTGCCGGCTAATACAACCGTAATATTTCCTTGTTTGTTTTGCTTTGCTTTTTGAATTATTTCGTCTCCTTTTGCTCGAATATCGGCTTTATATTTTTTTTGCTCTAAGAGTGCCGAATGAAAAGCCGGCTTTAATTGTTTCTTTTTTACGCCAAGTTTTTTTACCAAATCAAAACAAGCATCAAAAAGTAGTTTTTCATCATTGTAATTAATAACAGGGCTGTCAACGGGGATACCAAACTGTTTCATCGGGTTGATACTGTTTTTGATAACATCGGCGTAACCACTTACAATGGGACACATATAAGAATTATCGGCTTGATCGAATTCGTTTTTCTGAAAAAATTCCATGGGGTATAAAATTCTATCTACTCTTTTTTCAGCAAGCGATAAAATGTGGCCGTGTACCAGTTTAGCAGGAAAACAAATATTATCCGACATGATGGTTCCCTGTCCGTTTTCGTATAATTTATCGGTTGATTCGTCTGATAATACAACTTCAAAACCAAGTGATGTTAACAGCTTGTTCCAAAACGGGTAGTTTTCGTACATGTTCAGTACTCGAGGAATACCTATTTTAATTTTAGGGTTGCCATTCAACGATTTCTCCACAAGCGGGCGATTGAATAAAAGGTTATATTTATAATTAAACATATCAAAACCTGTGGTTTTTTTATCTCCTGAGTTTGAAAAAATCGATTCGCATTTGTTACCGGAGTAATAGATATTGTGATTGTCAAAAGTAAATTTGGTAATACTGCAATTATTATTACACCCTCTACAGTGGATATTTCTGGTAGTGTATTTGCTTACGCTGTTTATCGTTTTTATTTCGTTTTCATCTATTTCTTTTGCAGCTTGTTTTTGATGTTCGTTTTTCGAAATAAGGGCTGCACCGTAAGCTCCCATTAGTTCGGGCATATCGGTACACATAACCTGTTTTCCGGTTAGAACTTCCAAAGCACGATGAACGGCAGGGTTTTTAAAGGTGCCACCCTGTACCACGATATGGTTACCCAGCTCGTCAACATCACGAAGTTTAAGTACCTTGTAAAGAGCATTTTTAATAACCGAAATTGCCAAGCCTGCCGAAATATCATCTATCGAAGCATTTTCGCGTAACGATTGTTTAACTTTAGAGTTCATAAATACGGTACAGCGAGTTCCCAAATCAGCAGGGTTTTGAGCATTCATGGCTTTGGTGGCAAATTCTCCCACGGTAAACCCCAGCGTGTTGCCAAAAGTTTGAATAAATGAACCGCAGCCGGATGAGCAGCTTTCGTTTAATTCGATACGGTTGATTACGCCGTTTTCAATAAATATGGCTTTCATATCCTGGCCCCCGATATCCATGATAAACGACACTTCGGGGTC
>QMPP01000084.1 GCA_003650425.1 Bacteroidota bacterium
AGATATTTACGAACAATTCCACTTGTTATCTCTTTATTTTTAATTGCATTGTAAAACCTAATTAAGTGGGGGTTACTATCACATAAGATTGCCTTTTTCGGTCTTACATTAAATGCGACAACACCCGTTCCCATAAATGGCTCTATCCAATTGTCAAATTCAATATTTTCAACATTTGAAGAAATCCATTCTACAAGTTTGGTTTTTATTCCTTGCGACTTTATTGGTGGTACAAATATTTTCATTTTTTATTTTTCCTTTTAGGTTTTGGTGTATTAATAAGTCTTGTGTCTTTTCCTGTAAATTCAAGAAATTCTGTTAGTTTGGTGAGTTTTTTATATTCTCCTTCTGAATTAGGTTTTGGCACTTGTAAAACACCTTGATTTATCCAATAGTCATCAAAAATTTGTTCTCCCAAATCTTTAAAAACGCCATTGCCATTTAGCATATCATCTATGTAATCAATACTCCCAATATTTGCAGTATTTCCGCTTCCCCCTCTATCACTTGAAATTTTCCATTTTTCTTCTGCAAAAAAGAATAAATCTTTAATTACAGATGTTATGCTTTTTAATTCTGCTAATTTCAATGTTTCTGTTTCATCAATATCACCTAATTTTGCACGTGTATATAAAATGCCTAAACATATATGAGCAGTATATTCTGCATAGGGGAATTGAATATTCTTATTACTTGTTCTAACTCTAAAATATTCTCCGTGTGAACCTAATGTAAAGCCATTACAAAACCCATCATAATTGTCCAATCTATATGTTGTTTTTATATCTACTGCAAATTTGATTTTCTCATCATCTTTTTTTACAAATGATAAATCTGGATACCAATTTTGTTTTTCTGCTAAAACAATATGATAACCATTTTCTTCGGCAAATTTTTTGAATTTAGGAAATAATTGGATTTCTAAAATCTTAGATATTATTTTTGTATCAGATGAAATAGTATATATTTGTTCTTCAATATCAATGAACCCTTTAATATTCCAATCCTTATTTTCGGTTGAAACATAATCTGTTAAAGTACTTGAAAAGTCTTTTAATTTTGATAAAAACTCGTTCTTTATATTCATGTTTATTCCTTATATTTATACATTTACAAAGATAGTATATAAAATCTCTCTTTTAAGATTCACTTTGGGATTCTTCAGTTGCGGCTAACTTATTATTATCCGGACAAAAGTATAAAACCTGACGAAATTCATATCATCTGAAAGCATTACCTTTGCAAAAATTATAAACACATGAAACTTCAAAATGATGCGCTTAACAGACTGACGGTTGACGAGTTCAAAAAGGCAACGAAGACACCCATCGTTCTGGTGCTCGATAATATCAGGAGTTTTAACAACGTGGGATCCGCTTTTAGAACAGCCGATGCTTTCCGACTTGAAGCTATTTATTTGTGCGGCATAACAGCCCGCCCTCCCCATCGCGAAATTCATAAAACAGCCCTCGGTGCTACCGAATCCGTATCGTGGAAATACTTTGAAAATACGGAAGAGGCCATCTTAGCACTGACCGATGACGGACACGAAATTATTAGCATTGAACAAACTGATAACAGCATCATGCTTAACGATTTCAAGCCTTCAGTCCAAAAAAAATATGCATTGGTATTTGGTAATGAGGTGCAAGGGGTTGATGATAAGGTGATTGAAATGAGTAAGGCGGTAGTTGAAATACCGCAATCAGGTACAAAACACTCCTTTAATATAACCGTGAGTGTAGGGATTGTTTTGTGGGATTTCTATACTAAAATGGGTTACGCTTATACCTGAAACTTTATTAACAATTAAACGTTAAATAAATCAAGTAATTACTTAAAATTACTGTTTTTTTGTGTTAAATTTGTTTTAAATAATACGTCCAAATATCAATTATTTATTAAAGCCTGATAACCATTAAAAAAATGGTTATATTTGCGAATTAAAAACTATTAAAAAATAATTAAAAGATGAAAAAAATTTATTCTATTTTAACAAGAGCTTTGGTATTAAGCCTTATTATGGCTATCCCATTGACTTTCTACGCACAAGATGGTGGCACTATCACCAAGAAAGAAAAAAAATCCAGCAGTTTTAGTCCTTATTTTTTCCTTTCAGGTGATTTGGGTATTGCTTGTTTCCGTGGTGATGTTAGTACATTTCCGGGGCTGAACAAAGCAAACATTAATGGAACGGCTAATTTAGGATACCAGTTTTTACCATGGTTAAAAGCGTATGGTACTTTAGGACGTGGTTTTATGGGGGGAGAAGCTACCGGTTTGGCTAGAAAAAACACCACTGCCCCAACCTATGACCTTAACTTTGATATGGATTACTACGAAGCAGACCTGCAATTAGGGATTAACCTTAGTGACTTGTTTGGTGGTTATAAAGACCGTTTATTCGAGATTGGTATTCATGGTGGTTTTGGACAAAACCAGTATAAAGCCAGAACTTACAACACAACCACGGGAGCCAGATATGCAACCAGTGGCTTCAGCGGACAAACCGGTTCAAGGTCAGGAAACGGACTTAACGACCGTAAAGTTGTTTTAACCGTACCGCTTGGCGTTGACTTGAATTTCGCCGTTTCGGAAAAAGTAGATATTTATGGTGACTGGACAGGAAACTGGATGGCAACTGATTATGCCGATAACTTTTATACTGGAGATGACATCTTTAAAAATGATACCTACGGACATTTTAACCTGGGTTTACGTTATAATTTTAAAAAAGCCGGGCCAAACAAAATGGCCAAAGATTTCAATAAAATTGATTTAGCAACTACCCCAAGCCCGTTGGCTAAAAAAGGAGATTCAGTTGAAGTTACCATTAAAGGAACCTTCCCTCCAAAATACTTTAATAAAGGTGTTGTAATGAATTTTACCCCGATATTAAAGTATGAAGGTGGCGAAAAAGCTTTCCCCGCTAAAAACTTTAAAGGCGAAGAAGCTTCTTGCGACGGTGAAATGGTAAGCTATAAAAATGGTGGGTCGTTTGTTTATACAGCAAAAATTCCTTACGAACCGGGAATGGAAGCTTCGGAACTCTATGTTAATCCTGTATTCTATAGCTGTGATGGAGAAACCTATGCCAATGGTGATGATGCTTTGGCCAATGCCAAGAAATCAGCTCAGGCCGAAGGCATAAAAGTTGCTGATGGTGTTGTTACAACCGATAACTTAGTACAACATAACGAAATGGTTGCTTATGCTCCTGCCGGATATGAAAAAGTTACCATTTCTACTCAGGAATCAGGTTTGTTTTTTGCTAAAAACAAAGCAAATATTAGTTGGAGCAATCCATTGAATAAAAATGAAGATAATTATAATGCCCTTAAAAATAACACTTCTGATATTACCAAGGGTTGGGAAATCAAGGATATTACCATTGATGGTTGGGCATCTCCTGAAGGTGAAGAAACTTTTAACGAAGGTCTATCACAGCACAGAGCTGAAGCTGCTGCCAAATACATGAAAAGAAAGTTGAAAAAAGCCAAAGTTGCTTTTACCGACGAAACTTTTGTTCTTAATGGTAACGGTCCCGACTGGAATGGTTTTATGAATGCTGTTAAAGCTTCTAACCTGAAAGATAAGAATGCGATTATCAATGTTGTTAATTCGGCAGACGAAAGCAAAAAAGAGGAAGAGATTAGAAACATGATTCTTATTTATCCCGAATTGGAAAGAGACATATTGCCTCCATTAAGAAGAGCCAGCATTAATGTTAATACTTTTGTTCCTAAAAAGACAGATGCTGAAATAGCTCAGTTGGCAACTTCAGACTTTTCTCAACTGGACGTTAACGAATTGCTTTATGCAGCCACGTTAACCAACGATTTGAATGTTAAAAAACAGATTTATGCCAATGCCATGAAAGCTTATCCAAATTGCTGGAGAGCTGTTGTTAATGCAGGTGGTGTTGAATTGGCTCTTAACAACAATGATGAAGCGATAGCATTACTGATGAAATTGAAAGATAACGACAAAGCACTTGATGCATGGGAATTTCGTAACAACATGGGAATTGCACAATTCCGCAAAGGAGATGTAAAACATGCTGAAGGTTGCCTTACCAAAGCACAGGAATTGGGTGGCGACGAAAGTTACAATCTGGGAGTTGTAAATATTGCTAAAGGCGATTATGCTACAGCCGTTTCTAAAATGAGTGGCACAAAATGCGATTACAACCTTGCCCTTGCACAAGTTCTTAATGGCGACTACGCCGGAGCTGACAAAACATTAGGTTGTGCCGAAAAAACTGCTGACACCTATTATTTAATGGCTGTTAACGCTGCACGTCAGGATAACAAATCGGACGTTTTGGTAAACCTTGGAAACGCATTCAAAGAGAATGGTGCTCTTAAGGCTTCTGCTGCTAAAGATCGTTCATTTATCAAATACTTTGGTGACGCCGATTTTCAAGCACTTGTAAAATAGTTTTTAATTATATTTAAAAAAAGGTCGGGTAGTTATACCCGGCCTTTTTTTGTTATTTATCGACTGTCTCTTTTGATTTTTATGTAACATTGCAACCTGTTAAAACATATACCATGCGAATAAAATATAAACTCTTTGCAGGTTTCTTACTTATTAATTTGATGCTGTTGGTGGCAGGTGCCATGTCGATATATGAGTTGCTTCAGCTTAGAAATAAAACTGTTGCTACCATTGATGCCAATTATATCGCTCTCAACAGGCTTAACACGATGTTAAAATCTGTAGAAACAGAAGACCGTTCTGTATTACTGCTGCTTTTAGGCCAGTGGGAAGATGGTAGAAATCAACTGTCACGATCCGATAGCACCTTTAACGCTACTTATCAAGAGGCGCAATCTCATATTTCTGATAATGTAGCACTTGATAACATCCGCAATCAATATGCCGCGTTCAAGCATACTTGGGAGATGCCAATTGTTGATACTAAAAAACAAGGAAACCTGAGCTGGTATTACAAAGTGTTTTTTCCGGAATTTCAAAAGACTACCTCCCAGATTGAAAGGGCTATGACTTATAGCCGCAGTCAAATGCATACTAAATCGAAACAGATTTTTGAAGCATCGTACACCGCTTTAATGCCTGGCATTGTGGCCATTATTTCTGCTATTCTGATGTCGTTGCTGATGTATTTTTTCATTAGCAGGTTTTTTTCACTACCTATTAATAATATTTTAAAAGGCCTTAGAGAGTATAATACCAAGAAAAAGGCTTTTAGAGTGACTGTTAATACCAACGATGAGTTGAGGGAAATTAGTGGAGAAATAAAAAAAGCCTTGGGCGAATAAAGCATAGTCATGCGAAAAGAAGCTATCATAAAACAAGTTGGGAGAATTTTACTTTTTAATTCTCTATTTCTGTTTATATCCTTTTTAATATCGCTGTATTTACACGAAAGTTCGGCGGCATCGTTGCTGTTTAGTGCTTTCATTACCTTAATATTTGGGGTATTTCCTATGATTTTTGTTCCGCGTATTACGGAAATTAACTTTAGGGAAGGAATGATGATTGTGGTGCTGGGTTGGTTGGTAACCTGTGTAGCTGGTGCCCTGCCTTATATAATGTACGGTCATGAGTTTTCGCTGGCAAATGCATGGTTCGAAAGCGTATCGGGCTATACTACCACGGGATCCACCATTCTTAACGATATAGAGTCACTTCCCAAAGGATTGCTCTTTTGGCGATCGTCAACCCACTGGATTGGGGGTATTGGCGTTGTATTGTTTACCATATTGATTTTACCCGAGTCCTCTACCGAACGAATTGTTTTGTTAAATACAGAGATTTCTGATTTGGCTAAAAGAAATTTCCAATACCGGTCAAAAAAGGTGTTGACTATTTTAGCGGTTGTTTACGTGGGACTTACTATTTTGGAAACGGTAGCGTTACGAATTACCGGGATGAGTCTTTTCGACTCGGTTAATCAATCGTTTGCAACCATTGCTACCGGAGGTTTCTCTACTAAAAATGCCAGTATAGCCGGTTTTAATAATCCGGTAGTGGATGTTATCATTATGATTTTTATGGTGTTGTCAGGACTTCATTTTGGTTTGATATTTAACACCATTATTGGAAAATCACCCAATATTTTTAAATCTAAAATAGTGCAGGCATTTATTGCCGTATTGGTCATTGGCGTTACCGTCACCTCGCTAAAACTTTATTTTGACGGCGTGTACAATAATTTGCCGGATGCCTTTAGATATGGTGCTTTTCAGGTAATATCGGTAGGTACAACTACAGGCTTTGCCAATGCCGATTCAAAAAACTGGCCGCCGTTGGCACAAATTATCATTATCTATTTTACCATTCAGTGTGCTATGGTAGGATCCACTTCGGGAGGTATGAAGTTCGATCGGGTTTATATTTTTTTCAAGTCCATTAAAAAGCAAATTAAATTGTTAAAACATCCACGTGCCATTGTAAATTTTAAAGTTGACGGGCGAGTGGTAAGTTCAGAAATGGAGATGAGAGTAAAAACATTTATTGTGTTCTACCTATTTATCGTACTGTTGGTAACCATCATCCTCGCTGCTATGAACATCGATTTAATGACAGCCTTTTCAGCCTCTATTGCTACCATAGGTAATGTGGGTCCCGGTTTTGGCGATGTTAGTTCGTTGGGTAATTTTAGCTCTCTGCCTGATGCCGCTAAGTATGTTTTGTCAATTAATATGCTGCTCGGACGGCTCGAAATATTTAGCTTTATCTCCCTCTTTATCCTCGATTCATGGAAGTAAGCAGCACCAATACACAGCCCTGTTTTTAGTAATACGATGGCTGTTAATAAAAATCAGCCTTTATATGTCTACCGTATTAATATATATTATATATTTAAGTGTTCATTTAGTTACTTACAATTAAGTAGTCATGTTAAAGGTTTTCAAAAAGGTTTTTCTTTTTTATTACGAGGGCTTTAAGAGCATGACGGTTGGGAGAAAACTCTGGCTGATAATAATTGTAAAGCTGTTCATTATGTTTGCTATCCTGAAATTATTTTTCTTCCCCGATTTTTTAAAAACTAATTTTAAGTCAGATTCTGAACGTGGGGATTATGTCATTGAGCAGATAACATCACCTATTAATAATAAATAAATCAACTTGTATGGAACATTTTAATCTTGCTTTGGTTGATTGGTCGCGTGCACAGTTTGCACTCACGGCATTGTATCATTGGATTTTTGTTCCCATCACACTGGGAACCTCCTTTATCATTGCCATTATGGAGACCATCTATGTAAAAACAGGCGACGAAATGTGGAAGCGCATCACCAAGTTTTGGATGACCCTGTTTGGAATTAACTTTGCCATTGGTGTTGCCACAGGCATTATTCTTGAATTCGAGTTTGGTACCAACTGGTCCAACTACTCGTGGTTTGTCGGCGATATTTTTGGCGCTCCGTTGGCCATCGAAGGAATTATGGCTTTTTTTATGGAGTCAACCTTTATTGCCATTATGTTTTTCGGGTGGAATAAAGTGAGCAAAGGCTTCCATCTTACTTCCAGTTGGCTCGTGGCCATAGGGTCAAATCTCTCGGCTCTTTGGATTTTGGTTGCCAATGCTTGGATGCAGAATCCTATAGGAATGCATTTCAACCCGGATACAGCGAGAAACGAGATGGTAGATTTTTGGCAGATACTGTTTTCGCCTACCGCGGTAAATAAGTTTCTTCATGTAATTACCTCTGCTTATACTTATTCGGCTTTGTTTGTTATTGGCATTAGTGCCTGGTACTTATTAAAGAAAAGAGATGTTACCTTTTTTAAACGAAGCATGGTAGTGGGTGCAACTTTTGGCTTAATCGCTTCTCTTTTTATGATTTTAACCGGTGACGAATCAGCCCGTCAGGTGTTCAGAGTTCAGCCTATGAAATTTGCTGCCATGGAAGGGTTTTATTACGGAGAAACCAGTGCACCTTTGGTAGCCATTGGCCTTTTCGAGAGTGTGCCGAATCCTCAAAATCCAAAAGCCAAAGAGTGGGCTGCGAAAATAGAAATTCCCAATATGCTCTCCTATATGGCTACCCTTGATCCACATGCTTTTGTTCCGGGCATTCATGATTTGGTGCATGGAAACAAAGAACAGGGAATCGTTTCGTATTACGATCGAATTACACGAGGCAAAACCGCCATTCAGGCGCTGGCCGATTACAAGGTCGCCAAAAAAGCCAATGAAACTAATAAAGCTAATGCCAGCCTCGCGGTCTTTAAGGATAACTACAAAGACTTTGGCTACGGTTATTACGACGATCCTCACAATTTGATTCCTAACGTGCCACTTACCTTCTATTCATTCCATACCATGGTAGGGCTTGGATTCCTATTTGTACTGATTTTTATTTTAACACTCATCTATGTTGTTAAAAACAAAATATCCAATAAAAAGTGGCTTTTGTACATTGCCTTGTGGTCGATACCACTAGGATTTTTAGCACAGGAGGCTGGCTGGATGGTTGCCGAGTTTGGACGTCAGCCTTGGGTAGTTCAGGACTATATGCCTACGCTGACTGCTGTTTCTAATATTGATCACACCTCTGTAATGATTACGGTATTGCTGTTTACTATTACCTTTACCGTATTGCTGATTGCTGAAATTAAAATTATGCTGAAGCAGATTACAGGATTTAAAGATGGAGGACACTAATTATGTTTGAAAATTTATCATATCTCGCGTTACAGGAATATTGGTGGGCCATTGTTAGTTTGCTGGGATCCTTATTGGTTTTCCTTCTTTTTGTTCAGGGAGGACAAACACTACTCTATACCCTTGGTAAAACTGAAAACGAAGTAAAGGTTTTAGCCAATTCGCTGGGACGTAAATGGGAATTTACCTTTACTACACTGGTTACCTTTGGAGGAGCTGCCTTTGCATCATTTCCACTATTTTATGCCACCAGTTTTGGTGGAGCTTACTGGGTGTGGATGATTATCCTGTTTGCTTTTATCATTCAGGCGGTTTCGTATGAATATCGAAGCAAAGCCAGCAACTGGCTCGGTACAAAAACCTACGATACCTTTTTGTATATTAACGGTTTACTGGCCACGCTTTTGTTAGGAACCGCTGTGGCCACCTTTTTTACCGGTTCTGACTTTTTAATTAATAACATGAACCAGTCGTTTTGGCAATCACCATTTAAAGGGCTCGAGTTGGCTTTTAATTTTGGAAGATACGCAACCTACATAAACCTGTCGTTAGGATTGGGTGTTTTCTTTTTGGCCAGAGTGTTGGCTTTGCTTTATTTTATGAATAATGTTGATGACAAGGCTATTTTGGAAAGAGCTCGAAAAAAACTGATTCCTAATGCAGGTCTGTTTTTGGTATTTTTTCTTTTCTTCTTAATCAACATTTTGGTAATCTCGGGCTTCAACTACGATCCGGTAACTAAAATTATTAACATGGAATCGTTTAAATACCTTCACAATCTTCTGGATATGCCTGTTGTGCTTATCCTGTTACTGTTGGGAGTGGTAATGGTGTTATGGGGCATTTACAGAGCAGCTTTTGCTTACGATAAGTGCGGACGCAAAGCCATCTGGTTTTCAGGTGGTGGCGTTGTATTAACTGTTTTTGCACTATTTTTGATGGCAGGTTTTAACCACACGGCCTTTTATCCTTCAACTTACGATTTGCAAAGCTCGTTAACCATCGAAAACGCATCATCCAGTAAATATACCTTAATTGCCATGAGTTATGTTTCGTTGATGGTCCCTTTTGTGGTTGCCTATATTTGGTATGCCTGGAAGTCGTTGAACAACACACCCATTACTCAAAAAGAGATGGAAGAAGATTCACATGCTTATTAACAAATTAAAGAAAGGACAGAATTATGTATACTGAACAAATATTATGGTTATTAAGCTGGCCGGTACTAATTTGGTTTTCGTACCAAATGATAAAAATAGCTTTAAAAAAGTTTGATAAAAACAATTCGGAGGCCTAATAGTAAAGGGCTAATGAAAAAAAAGTCCGGCAACTATAGTTGCCGGACTTTTTGATTATTAAACCTATACTTTTTCGCAAGTTACTGAGGGATACGCAAGCAACATAATTTCCCTTTTACTTGTCATATAGCCGGGCAGTTTCAAGCTTGAAACAATCGCATCATTAATACTGTAATTATATGAAAAAATATTTTCTTTTTACCTTGCTGGCAACAGCCTGCGTTTCTATTGTTTTTTCTCAAAACATTCCATCTGCTAACGGTAACGACACAGCCACGTATCCCTATTGGATAGAAATGATGCAAAACCCTGATGCCAATTATTATCAAACAGTACGGGCTTTTAACCTCTATTGGCAGGATAAAGAGATTACTCGTGGCTCTGGCTACAAACCTTTTAAACGATGGGAATATTATTGGAACACCAGACTAAACCCTAACGGAACACGGCAAGCGGGAAACAAAACCTATCATGAAGTTACACGATTCTTATCATCAGTCAGCCGCGACTCCTCATCTTATGGTGGTAATTGGATTAACCTGGGTCCGATTGCCAAACCGGGCAACGCCGGAACCGGACAGCCTAACGGTAATGGCCGCGTTAATGCCATCGCCTTTCAGCCTTCATTGCCAAATTACCTGTACGTAGGTGCCCCGGCAGGTGGGTTGTGGATTTCAACCGATGCCGGAAACAGCTGGGAAAGCTATACCGATAATTTGCCAACACTCGGCGTTTCTTCTATTGCCATCGATTACACCAATACCAGCATTATTTATATTGGTACCGGCGACCGCGATGCCGGCGATGCCGTGGGCATGGGCGTTTTTAAAAGTACCGATGGCGGCAACACCTTTACCCCGGCTAACGATAACATGAGTAGTGCTACTGTCGGCCGGTTGCTTATCGACCCTGTTAATCAAAACACGTTACTTGCCGCCACCAATAAAGGAATTTTTAAAACCATCGACGCGGCAACAACCTGGAACCTGATAAAACCGGGAAATTTTAAAGACATCGTTGTTCGCCCCGGAAACCCGGCAACGGTATATGCCACCAAGAATGGTGAATTTTGGCGTTCAACCGATAGCGGAGAAACCTGGACTCAAATTAACAGCGTAGGTAACTACTCAAGAGGAGTAATAGGCGTTACACCGGCAAGCCCTGGAGTAGTTTATTTTGTAACGGTTGATGGCAGCGTTTACGGGGGAACTTACCGCTCCAACGACTCGGGGTTATCCTTTACCCTAATGTCGAACTCCCCCAACATCATGAGCTGGGGCTGTAATGGTGGAAGTGGAGGCCAGGGATGGTACGATTTGGATGTGGCCGTTGACCCTAACAATGCTAACACCCTGTATGTTGGCGGAGTAAACGTGTTTAAATCGACAAACGGTGGAATAAACTGGCAGATTAACTCTCACTGGACCGGTAGCTGTGGCGTACCCGCCGTTCATGCCGACTGCCACGTGCTGGAATTTAGCAATGCAGACGGCATGCTTTATGCCGGTAACGACGGAGGAATTTACCGGACATCGGACGGGGGTAACACCTGGACGGAAATAACTTCCGGGATTGCCATTTCGCAGGTTTACAAAATTGGACAGGCAGCCACTAACAAGGATAAAGTAATGAATGGCTATCAGGATAACGGTACATCAACCTTTTTGGGAGACAGTACCGGATTTGTAACGGTGATGGGTGGCGACGGCATGGATTGCGCTTACGATTTTCAAGATCATCTTTATTCCTATGGCGAATATTACAACGGTGCCGGCATTACCCGGCTATACAACAACTATTACCAGGGTCAAATCAGTAATGGCATTAGCGAATCAGGGGCATGGCTTACCCCGTTGGTACTGGATGTTACTAATCCTGAAACCATGTACGTGGGAATGAAAAACATTTGGCGCGGAACCAATATCCGGGGCTACAATGTTCCCTGGCAAAATATCACCTCAACAGGTACTGATAATGTAAGGGTTATTGAACAAAGTCCTGCCAATCCCGATATTTTTTACTTTAGCCGCAACAATGCCGACTTTTATCGATCCGACAACCTTTCCAATCAAACCCCATCATGGACTAATCTTACCACCGGACTGCCCAACCATAATGCGGCTACTGATATTGAAGCAAGCCCGGAGGACGAAAACGTGGTTTACATCACCTTGAATCATAAAGTTTACAAGTCATCCGACAAGGGTGCTACCTGGCAGGATATCAGCTTAAACCTGCCGGATGTTTCGCTCAACACCATCGAATATTACAAAAATGATAACGAAGGTTTATACGTGGGGTCGGATGCCGGAATTTTTTACAAAAATGCCACCATGAACGAGTGGATTCTTTTTTCCAATGGTTTTCCGCTTTCAGCCAATGTTACCGAAATAGAATTCTTTTACGATAG
>QMPP01000085.1 GCA_003650425.1 Bacteroidota bacterium
GGCTTTACAGGACCTACCATTGATTATTTGGAAGATGCCAGTTGGATTCGTTTACGCGACTTAACACTATCGTACAACTTTAACAACATGTTAAAAGATAGCTTTGTTAAAAACCTTGAACTCTATTTTACGGCTAAAAACTTGTGGTTGAGTACTCCTTACACGGGTGTTGATCCTGAAACAAGTTTGTTAGGTGCATCTAACGCACAGGGTATGGAGTATTTTAATATGCCCGGAACCAAGTCCTATTTAATTGGTGTTCGTTTTGCATTTTAAAATAATCTATTAAAATTAATAAAAACGAAAAAAGTATAAAATCATGAAACAAAATATTTTATCAAAAGCCGGTTTGCTCATTTTACTTGTTGCAGCCTTGTCTTCTTGCAACAAATGGATTGACCCGGATATTAATATAAATCCTGATGCACCTACGGTTGTACCAATGGATTTATTATTGCCTACCATAGAAGCAAGATTTGCTTACGACATTGTTCAGGGCAACGACGGTGAACGTACACTGTCTCTTTGGTCACAACAATTAACAGGTGTTGCGCGTCAATCACAATCGGAAGGCGCCTATAGTTTCCGTGCAGGCGATGCCAACAATACCTGGGGTGATGTTTACGCCGGTGTTCTTATGGATGCCAAACAATTAATCGACATGTCACAACAGACCAAAACAAGATCGTCTCAATACGAAGCTGTCGGTAAAATTGTTACTGCCGCTACTTACGGATATGCTACTGATTTATGGGGTGACCTTCCTTTTTCAGAAGCGCTTCAGGGCGGCGATAATACAGCACCTAAATTTGATTCACAACAAGATATCTATACTGGTATTCAATCGTTGTTAGACGAAGCTATTACTTTGTTAAAAAACCCCGATGCCGGTGATGTATTTTCGCTGGATGGGGATATTATTTTTGGTGGCGATATCGGCAAATGGCTTGCAACGGCTTATGCTTTAAAAGCACGCTATGCTTTGCACCTTTCAAAAGTTAGTGGTGATGCTTACGCAACGGCTTTAGGTTATTTGGAAAATGCCATCGCTGATGCCAGTGGTAGTGCCTACTATTACTATGCTGCCGGAAACAACAATAACGCCAATCCATTATTCCTCTTTATGCAGGATCGTGGTGACGTTCGTGTTAGCGATGTTATGATTGACCGTTTGAAAAATACCAGCGACCCACGATTGGAAGTTTATGCCAATCCAATTGGTGACACATTAGTTGTTGGCGGTGTAACCTATCCTCCCGGATCGTATGTGGGTGCTCCTGCCGGTGTCCCTTTGGATGGTGCCTCCGAACCGGGTTCCGGAATTGCTTCAAGCGATACCAAAACACCTATTATTACTTTTACCGAAGTTAAATTTATGGAAGCCGAATGTAAAGTTAAAACCGGTGATGATGCAGGTGCTCAGGCTGCCTTAAAAGATGCCGTTTCCGCTTCGCTAAACGAATATGGCGTATTTGATACCGATTGGTTTACCACCTTTAGCGGTGAAGTGGATGCTTTAACAGGAAATGATCTTTATGAAAGAATCATGACCGAAAAATGGGTTGCTTTGATGTATAACTTTGAAGCTTATAACGATTGGAGAAGAACAGGTTTTCCTACACTAACCCCCAATCCGTCTGCCGGTGGAAAAGAAATCCCCAGGAGATTTCCTTACGCTACCGACCCAATTACCTATAATCCTAACACACCTGCTGATGTTACGATTTGGGATCACATTTGGTGGGATCAGTAGTATTTTACATTTAATAAATTGATAAGTAGAGGCTGTTGGCATATCTAACAGCCTCTGCTGTTATTTATAAACAAACAAAACTAACACCTAAAACAAAATTATTTTACAATTTTATTGATAGTTTTTACCCCCCTATTAAAAAAACAATATTTTTGCTTAATAATTTTTAACAAAAAATTAACATTATGAGAAAAATTACTTTTCTGCTGGCATTTATCCTATTTGTCGGCGTGAATTGGGCAAACGCTCAAACAAACACCATTCATGGTACTGTTGTAAGTTCTGAGGACGGCCAAGGCATCCCCGGAGTTACCGTTGCCGTGAAAGGTACAACAGTTGGTACAACTACCGACTTGGATGGAAAATTTTCCCTCGCTGTAAAACCGGAGTACAAAACGCTTCAGTTTTCGTACGTTGGAATGAAAACTGTGGACATCGCGCTAAGCGGTCAAACAGAAATTAATGTAACCATGGAATCTGATGTAATGCAGATGGACGAAGTGGTTGTAACGGCTTTGGGTATCTCTCGTGATAAAAAATCACTGGGATATGCTACCCAGGAAGTAGGTGGAGAAGAACTTAGTACTGTAAAGCGCGACAACTTTGTTAACGCTCTTTCAGGCCGTGTTGCAGGGGTACAAATTAAAGCCAACAACAACATGGGTGGTTCTACCAACGTTATTATCAGGGGTTTTAAATCGTTAACCGGTAACAACCAGGCGTTGTTCGTAGTTGATGGTGTACCTATAAATAATAGCACCTCTAACTCTTCTGCACAAGAGAGTGGCCGTGCAGGATACGACTACGGTAATGCTGTTTCCGATATCGATCCTAATAACATTGAGTCAGTAAACGTACTAAAAGGTGCTGCTGCTACTGCTCTTTATGGTTCACGTGCTGCCAATGGTGTTATTATTATTACCACCAAATCGGGTAAAGCTCATAAAAATGGTCTTGGCATCTCTTTTTCAACCAACGTTACAGGCGGTTGGGTTGACAAATCCACATTCCCTACCTATCAAACCAATTATGGTGGCGGTTACGGCCCTTATTATAGTGGTAGCGATCACCCGGGATTATTTTATTATGATTTAGATGGTGACGGCGTTGATGATTACGTCGTACCTACAACAGAAGACGCTTCGATGGGTGAAAGATTCGATCCTAACTTGATGGTTTATCAATGGGATGCTTTTGATGAAGCTTCACCTAATTATATGAAGAAAACACCATGGGTTAATGCCGCTAATGGCCCCATCACATTTTTCAATACTGCATTTTCAACCACCAACAGTATTGCTGTTGACGGTTCAACCGACAAAAGTACTTTCAGATTTGTTTATACTAATCTGTATCAAACAGGGATTATGCCTAACAGTAAGCTGAACAGACATAACTTTGGTATAAACGCATCGTACGACATTGCTAAAAATGTTAAATTAAGCACCTCTGCTAATTATGTTCATCAAAGCACTACCGGTCGTAACTCAACCGGTTATTCTGATAACATTCTTTCCAGCTTCCGCCAGTGGTGGCAAGTGAATGTTGATGTTCAACAACAGAAAGACATATACGATGCAACAGGAAGAAATGTTACATGGAATCCTCACAGCGCAACAAACGGCACCCCTGAATATTGGAACAACTACTATTGGGAACGTTACAACAATTACGAAACCGATGGCCGTGACCGTATTTACGGAAACGTTAAATTAGACTGGACCATTACCGATTATTTGAGCTTTATGGCTCGTGCTTCTATTGACACTTACAATCAACTTCAGGAAGAGAGAAAAGCTGTGGGTAGTGTTGCCGGCGCATTTGGTATTAACAGAATGGATGTAACCAGTGGTTACTACCGCATTAACCGTTCCTTTACGGAAACCAACTTCGATGCTATGTTGAATTTTAAGAAAAACATTACAGATAAATTTAATATAAATGCTATGCTTGGTACCAACATCCGTAGAAATTCACAAAGTAACATTTATGCATCAACAAATGGCGGACTAACCGTCCCTGATTTATATGCTGTTAAAAACTCAGCTAATCCTTACCTAATAAGTGAGTATGAAAGTATTGTTAGAGTTGATGGCGTTTTTGGTAGTGTTTCGTTAGGCTGGAACAACCTTATTTACGTTGACGCTACTTTGAGAAACGACCACTCCTCTACTTTACCTACTGACAACAGCTCGTATATGTATCCTTCAGTTGCTACCAGTTTTGTATTTTCAAACCTGATTGAAAGCGACTGGATGCAGTTTGGTAAAATAAGACTTAACTATGCTGAGGTTGGTAATGACGCACCATTTGCAAGTCTTTACGACACCTATTCAACACCAAGCCCGTTTGGTAACATTCCATTGTATTCGGTACCTTCAACCAAAAATAATTCAGAATTGGTTCCTGAAAGAACCAAGAACCTTGAAGCCGGTTTGGAAATGGTATTCCTGCAAAAACGGTTAGGCTTTGACTTTGCTGTTTATAAAACCAATACCATTAACCAAATTATGCCTGTTTCAATTTCAACAGCTACCGGTTATTCCACCAAGTATTTTAACTCGGGTGAAGTTGAAAACAAAGGGGTTGAGTTAAACATATTTGGAACACCTGTTAAATCAGGTAAATTAAGATGGGATATCAATGTAAACTGGTCGTTAAACCGCAACGAAGTGTTGTCGTTATACGAAGGTGTTGACAACATGCAGTTGGCCAGCTTACAGGGTGGTATTACCATTAATGCTACCGTTGGCCAGCCTTTTGGTACTATCATGGGAACCGATTATGTTTACCTTGATGGCCAAAAAGTAGTAGCCTCAAGCGGATATTACGAAAAAACAACTACCTCAGACAATGTGCTGGGTGATTACAACCCTGACTGGATGGCCGGTATGACCAATACATTTACCTATGGCAACTGGGGTTTTAGTTTCTTAATAGACATGCAAAAAGGTGGTAGTGTATTTTCACTTGACCAATGGTATGGAAAAGGAACCGGTTTATATGCCTCTACTGACTTTACCAACGATTTAGGCAACCCTGTTAGAAATTCAATTGATGACGGTGGTGGTTTAATCCTTGACGGAGTTAAAGAAGATGGTACACCCAATGATGTTCGCGTTGCCGGTAACAACTATAAAGTATTTGGATGGTCAAGAAATCCAAATGCCGGATTTATTTACGATGCCACCTATGTTAAATTAAGAGAAGCTTCTATTACTTACACTTTCCCACAGAAAATGTTAGGTAACGGCCCATTCCAAAATGTAAGCTTTAGCATTGTTGGTTCCAATTTAGCAATCCTTTACAAAGATTTACCCGATGCTGATCCTGAAGCTGGACAAAGTGCAGGTAAAATTCAGGGATGGCAGTCTGGCGTTATGCCAACTACACGTAACGTAGGATTTAATCTCAAACTTAATTTTTAAAAAATAAGAGCAATGAAAAAAATACTTTTTATATTATTGGCCTTTTTAGCAGTTTCTTGTTCAAAGGAGAAGTTCGCCGAACTGAACGAGGATGTTAAAAACCCGACCAATGTCCCTGGAGAAACCCTTTTCTCCAA
Organism: Bacteroidota bacterium; assembly: GCA_003650425.1. Taxonomy (GTDB): domain Bacteria; phylum Bacteroidota; class Bacteroidia; order Bacteroidales; family F082; genus B16-G9. Next base: position 5,319 of record QMPP01000085.1, read on the forward strand.
TGCGGAGAAAAATATGTCTGACCAAATTGCCAGCACCAATGTTAACAGAAACAATTTCAAACTTTGGGCTCAATATTGGACAGAAACTACTTACACCGATGAAAGTAACTACGACATTTTTAACCGTCGTGTACCTGATAACGCTTTCAGAACCTTTTATCGCGATGTACTAATGGATATGAAACGTTCAAGCGAGTTAATTTCAGCTAACACCCCCGTTGGTGAAGACGGCCTTAAAGTTCAGAAAAATAAACTGGCTATTATCGACATCGTGATGGTTTACACTTACGACAGACTAGAAACTATGTTTGGAAATATTCCTTATACCCAGGCTCTTGACGTAGATAATGTATTACCTGCTTATGATGACGCATTAACTGTACACAAAGACCTAATGGCCAGAATTGATGCAGATATTGCTGCTTTAGTTGATGGTGCCGACAGTTTTGGATCAGCGGATCTTATCTATAATGGTGATGTTGCTGCATGGAAAATGTTTGCTAACTCGTTAAAATTGAAGATGGCTATTGAAATTGCTGATGTTGATAGCGAAAGTGCTGCTGTTAAAGCTGCTGCTGAAGCTGCTGCTCCCAATGTATTTGCTTCTTCAGACGATGATGCTGTTTTAGATTATATGGGTGCTACACCTAATACCAATCCTTTGTATGTTGATCTGACCTTAAGTGGTCGTCACGATTTTGTTCCTGCCAACACTATTGTTGATATAATGAATGGCTTGAATGACCCAAGGAGAGATGCCTATTTTGATCTTATTGATGGTCAAACCGAATATGTTGGTGGCGATTACGGTTATAGTAGTGCTTATGATAACTACTCACATATTGATGCTTACATTATGCAGACTCCTACTTTAGGTAATCCATTGTTAACTTATTCAGAAGTTCAGTTTTACTTAGCTGAAGCTAATGAAAGAGGCTTTAACGTGGGTGGTTCTGCCGAAGATCATTACAACGAAGCTATTACCAGCTCGATGGCCGGTTGGGGTATTCCTCAGGCTGATATTGATACTTATTTAGCACAACCTGAAGTTGCTTATTCAACTGCTAATGGTACCTGGCAAGAAAAAATTGGTACTCAAGCATGGATTGCTTTCTATACCAGAGGATACCTTGGTTGGACCGAGTGGAGACGTCTCGACTTTCCTATCTTTAACCTTCCTCCTGCCATTACCTCTTATGATGAAATTCCTGTTAGGTATACATTCCCTAACGGTGAACAAACATTAAATGGTGCTAACTATACCACTGCTGCTGCTGCTATCGGTGGTGACTTGTTAACAACCAAACTTTACTGGGATAAACATTAATATTTCAGCTAATTATTAAAAAAAGCCGGCTCAAACGAGTCGGCTTTTTTTATGTACTGATATTAAATTTTACTCTTAAATGTTTAACTTTGACAAAAATAATATTATGAGTCATTTGATTGCCCCTTCGTTGTTGTCAGCTAACTTTGGAAATCTGCAACACGACATCAACATGGTTAACAAAAGTGAAGCCGATTGGTTTCATTTAGATGTGATGGATGGCGTTTTCGTTCCGAATATTTCCTTTGGGATTCCGGTGATTTCAGCCATTAAAAAACTGGCCAAAAAACCGTTGGATGTCCATCTGATGATTGTGCAACCCGAGCGTTATATCACCGATTTTAAAAAGGCCGGTGCCGATACCCTTACAGTTCATTACGAAGCGGTAACACATCTTAATCGTACCATTCATGCCATTAAACAGGAGGGAATGAAAGCCGGCGTGGTGCTTAACCCACATACCAGTATTATACTGCTGGAAAATATAATAACGGAGGTCGATTTGGTGTTGCTGATGTCGGTTAACCCCGGATTTGGCGGTCAGAAGTTTATTGAAAATACTTATACGAAGATTGAGCAACTGAAAGAACTCATAATAAAAAAAGGCTCATCTGCATTAATCGAAGTGGATGGCGGTGTTAACCTTGATAATGCTTCAAAATTGATTCAAGCCGGAGTCGATGTGCTGGTGGCTGGCAATGCCATTTTTAAATCAGCCAACCCATCAGAAACTATCCATTCATTTAAATCATTATAGCAATGTATCCATGGTATAGGTTAGCCAAAGTTTTTATTACCAAGGGCAGGCGAAAGCCAATAGGTGTAGGCGATGTGAGCATTTTAAAAACCAGGGTTTGTTTAACCGACATCGACCCTATGCTCGAACTCAATAATGGCCGGTATCTCACTCTTTTCGATTTTGGGCGTTACGATGTGGCGTTACGAACCGGTTTGTGGCGATACCTGAAATCGGAAAAATGGGGATTGATGGTTGCCGGCATCAGCATCCGCTACCGCTACCGGTTGCGCGTTTTTAAAAAAATAGAAATTCACTCCAAGGTAATTGGTATCGATAAGCGGTGGTTCTATTTTGAACAGAAAATTATCAGCAACGGAAAACTTCATGCCTCAGCACTGGTACGGTCAGCTGTTACCTCGAAAAAAGGACTGGTTACTACCCAAGAAGCACTTAAAACAATGGGCATGGAAGAGGTCAGAATTCCTGTTCCCGATTGGATTGAATCCTGGGCTAAATCGGATGAAATGCGTCCATGGGACATACCGTTTTAACCCCATTGGTCGCCATTTCGGTTGCCGTGTGCTGAGCGAAATCGAAGCATCCCTGTGCACCAATGACATATCCCGGAAAAAGGCATTCTTGCCATAGGGGCGGAGCCCTGCCTACCATCCTTCGGTTGGTAAACCCGGAGGCCTTCCATAGGCATACAAGGATATTAGAAGTTTTCTGTTAGCTTGGTATGAGTTTTTTACTGCTTATACTTTTTGCTCATACATTTCTATCACCATCCCCTACGGGGAATGGTTAACTTGTTTTGAGCTTTTTACAACTCATTTTTCTCCTACGGAGAAAAGCCCGGGTAAGCGTAACAATAAAAGCCGAATCAGCAACAGCCCCGATAACCTACCGCGTAGCGGTTAAGGAATTGTATTTTACAGCCACCCCTTACACCTTCCCCGTAGGGGATTCCGAAAAACGATGAACTGTTTTTTTCCACTTCCCCTCCTTATTGGTCGCTACGCTACATGCTGTGCTTGTGCACTGAGTCTGGCGATATGGGAGTCGAAGTATATGCATGGCGATTGGAAAGGTGGAAGCAAAAAGTGCAACAAAAAAAAGAAAGAGCAATTCAGACAATCAGAAAACTATAAACACCTGAAAAAATACCTCCAACTGTTTCAATTGTTTGATTAAATTTGCCCCATGGAAGAATTAATAGAAAAACTTAAAGTTCAAATCATCGAGCAGCTTAACCTCGAAGATGTTGAGCTTGACGAAATAGATGCCAACGAACCCCTGTTTGGCGACGGTCTGGGTCTTGACTCCATCGACGCATTGGAGTTAATAGTTTTGCTGGACAAAGAGTACGGTATTAAAATTGAAAATCCCAAAGAGGGACAGGAAATTTTTTATTCGATAAAGAGCCTGGCTGAATACATACTAGCCCACCGGAAATAAGCCACTAACAGATGCAGGACGATATTGTTGTTACAGGAATGGGAATCGTTTCCTCCATCGGTTTTGGCGTGGATGAAACATTTCGCTCGCTGGTGGATATGCGCACCGGAGTAACTGCGTTGTCAATACTTGACACGATTCATAAAGCAGAATTTGTGATGGGCGAGGTTAAACTTACGCATCAGGAATTAATGGTAAAAGCCGGAGTTGACATCGGGAAGCCATGGACACGTACTGCATTGTTAGGTATCATTGCTGCCCGTGAAGCCATCTTGCACGCGGCGCTCTCTCCGGAAGAACTAAAAACCACGGGGCTCATTTCAGCTTCTACTGTGGGAGGAATGGATAGGAGTGAGCTCTATTATAAAGACTTTTTAAAAGGAGCACATAAGGAAAATATTGATACCCATCATGCCGGCGACAGTACCGAAAAAATTGCCGAAACACTAGGGATAAAAGGCTTCCTTTCTACCGTGAGTACCGCTTGTTCCTCTTCGCTTAACAGCGAGATGCTCGGGGTAAAGATGCTTAAAAGCGGGATGCTCGACAGGGTAGTTGTCGGGGGAACGGATGCCTTGTCGCGATTTACCCTCAACGGCTTTAATACCTTAATGATTCTTGACCGAAACCATTGTCGTCCTTTTGACACTTCCAGGGCAGGTTTAAATCTTGGAGAGGGGGCAGCTTATTTGGTGCTGGAAACCAAAGCCTCTGCCCTGAAGGCAAACCGGCCAATCTACGCCCGCCTCGAAGGCTATGGAAACGCCAACGATGCCAATCATCAAACAGCTACTTCTGATGCCGGCGACGGCCCTTTTTTGTCAATGCAAAAAGCCTTAAAAATGGCCGGGCTACAACCAAAAGATATAGATTACATTAATGTTCATGGAACGGGAACCGAAAACAACGACCTTACAGAAGGAAGAGCACTCATCAGCCTGTTTACTGATGCCATTCCCTCCTTTAGCTCCACCAAAGCATACACCGGGCATACCCTTGGCGCCGCCGGAGTCATTGAGTCGGTTTTCTCAATACTGGCTCTGCAACATCAGGTGATATTTCCCAACATTAACTTTACAACACCCATCCCCGAAATTAATTTGGTGCCTGTAACCGGGGTTCAACAAATGCAGGTCGAACATGTAATGACCAACTCATTTGGATTTGGAGGTAACGACAGCTCTATTGTTTTTGGGCTGTAAAGTGAATATACAAAGTCCGTAAGCCTGTTCTTATCACATTTTGTTTTATTTTTGTTAGTGTATAAAGGAATTTTTCAATATTTTTAATAATTGTTTTTTGGATGAAGCATCTGGGTTTTATTCTTGTGCTGCTTACCATATTTATGCTCTTCTCATGTCAACATGCAAAAGAGAATGAACCGAACCATGTTACAAAAAAGGAGCAGGGGCTACTGAATGAATACGATGATGTACTTCACTCGGTAAAGGATATTGACAGCCTCTATTTTCTGACCGATAAATATGAACAGATGCTTCTTCAAAAGAAAGCTTCTGCCAAAATTTTGGTGAAGCTGTATCATAAAGCTGCCAACAAATTTTATGCATACTCCAAATACGAAGTAGCCAAAGAGTATTTTCAAAAAGCCGAAAAAACTTACCTAAAAACCGGAGACACCCTGATGAGTGTTAAAATGAGGGGTAATCAGGCGGTATTGATGGATCTGCAAGGTCATTACAAAGAGTCGATTAAAACCTTTCTGGAGATTTCAGAATATTTCAGGAAAACCAATGATACACTGCCGTTAGCATTCGCTTACGGTAATATCGGCGTTATTTACGAGGAGCTGAAAAACCCCGAAAAGGCCATTGAGTATGCTCAAAAAGCCATGCGTTTAAAAATGATGGCCGGCGACACTTTAAAAATTGCTTCCAATCTGAATAATATCGGCGTTAACTACGACGAGCTGCTGCATAATCCTGATTCGGCCATACACTATTATCAAAAAGCATTGGATATTTACAAACACTACCATAAAGTGGATCATTATGCCACGGTACTAAATAACCTGGGACGGATGTACCTGGAAAAAGATAATTATTTAATAGCAACTGAAAATTTTAATCAATCGTTTATCATCTTCGATTCGTTGGGAGCCGATAATGACAAAGCTGCTGTTTTGCGTAACCAGGGAGAACTCTACTTTGCATTGGGAGACATTCCTATGGCGACCCGGAAGATGAAGCAATCGTATGAGCTATACAAGACGATTGGTGTTAGCGAAGGGTTAATCAAAACTTCGGAGTTGCTTTCAAAAGTCTATCTTGCTGCCGGAAAATACGGGCAGGCAGCTTCGGTAATGCAATTTCACAACGTGTTAAAAGATTCGTTGCTGAATTTTCAAAATCAGGCCATCGTAGCTGAAATGGAGACCAAATATCAGGTAAAAGAAAAAAACCGAACCATCGAACTGTTAAAACTTCAGGAAAAACTGCGCAACAAAAAAATCAAATGGCAAACCATGCTCCTAAGTTCAATGGTTGTGCTGTTAATATTACTGGGTATTTTGTTCTACTCGCACCGGCGCCGAACACAGCTAAGCCAGCAAAAGCTAAATCTGGAGCTTCAAAACTACTTGTTACAGGTAACCGAAATGCAACGTGAATTGGACAATAAAAAGGAAGATTGTGGCAAAAAAACAAATCTGGAGCAGATTGAAAATGCCAATTTATCGAAACAGGAGATGAAAGTAATCAGACTTATCGCCGAAGGGAATAAAAATGCCGAAATAGCTGAGAAGTTGTTTATTTCGCAAAACACGGTAAAAACCCACATTAAAAATATTTACTCCAAGCTGGATGTAAAAAACCGGGTTGATGCCCTGCGAAAACTGAAAGAAGGACGTGACCGGACATAAGCTTTTAGCATAAAACATTGCTGGGTCTAACTATTTCTCTAACAAAAACTGTCATCGGTTTAATTTCCAAAAGCTCTGTAATTTCTTCTCCTATTTTTACTGCTTTAGAATATAAATTCTCTGGCTCTATTACTTCTCTCACTCGTGGAAAATGTGCAGGTATGGCTGAACGAACAGGCTTCTGTTTTTTCTTCTTAGCTTTTTCTCTTTGCTTATCCCATCCAAAATCATAATCATCTGTGAGTGTATGTCAAAATAACTAATCCTTCTTTTATCTCGTATTTGGGAAATTCAAAAACCCATTACAAAAATGCAAAACACCAGCTTTGGATTAGTAAACTACCGTCAAACCGGCGTACATATATAACAAAGTGTATATGTCCCGCTGTGGGAAAGTTTTCAAAAAAATACATAAATGGGAAAAATGTCCCATAATGACATACACACCTAACTGTATGTAATAGATAAACAGGATACTACAATTTTGTTGCTACTCAAAATAACGATTAACCATTTGGTTAAAATTGATCAAATTGCCTTATTTAAATTAATTCTAAATTTAAAA
>QMPP01000086.1 GCA_003650425.1 Bacteroidota bacterium
AAATAGGGTAACTCCGGACTTGTGTTTAAACGACGGTGGTTTTGTTGCCAGGCCAAATCGATGTTGGTGATCACCCGTCCTAAATAAATATTATTTTTTGAATGGATAAGCAGGTTGGAAAGATCCTGATACCAAAGGTTATTTTTCCTCTCGTTGTTGGTTACAGCACTAATGGCAGGAGGAACCGTTAACCCCAGCTTGTTTTGGCTGTATTCGCCATACAGTTTGAAAGTACCGATTTTCTGAATCAGGCCTATATTGGCTTTTATACTATTGGTGTTAAATCGTGAGTTGGAAACCCGATCGCCATTTCCGTCAACGTAATCCTTGTTCGACATAACATGACTGCTTAAGCCCCAGACAACACTTTTGTTGGTACCACGCAATCCTATGGTGCCATCCAATCCGTTGGTATTTGAAAAATATTTTAACAGCATTTTCCCACTAATTTTACCGGGGGGCAGAAAGGGCTTAGGTATCACGTTGATTACCCCACCTACTGCACCTGAACCGTAAAGCAACGATGCCGGACCTTTAATAACTTCTACCTTGCCAATATTTGACTCATCAATTATGTAAGGATGGTTTTCGGAAAACTGAAAATTTTCCATGGGGATGCCATTGTTCAAAAACAGAATGTTGTTGGTGGAAAGTCCGCGAATAACAGGGGTTCCCACGCCTGGTCCTTTCGAAATCATATCGACGCCGGGGATTGAAGTAATGGCTTTAATGAACGATGGTGAGGCAACACTCATCAACGATTTTCTTTCCAGCGTATTAATTTTTACCGTGTTTACATGTTGTCTGCCGGTAAAGTTACCCGATATCACAACCTCTTCACCTTGAATTACCTCCGGGCTTAACGCCACGTCAATCACCTGCTTGGTGTTGCCAATGTTGACTTTCATAATTTTTGTGGTGTAACCCATGTATGAAACGGTTAGTAATTGCTCGCCCCTTGGCAGGGAGCTTATGGCGTAATTACCTTTTGCATCGGTAACGACTCCCTTTTCAATTTCCGGAAAATATACGTTTGCACCCACTAAAGGGGTTTTGTTTTTTTGGTCAATTACTTTTCCTGTAATCACTCCCTGTCCAAATAGTATCAAATTTGCTGCGACTAAAATCAGCATAAAAAAACTTTTTTTCATTGTCTGATAAATTTGTTTGCAAAGGTAAATTTGCAAATATGTTTATGATACAGATTAACAGATTTTAACTGATAATTTATAAAATATTGAGCGCTAAATAAATAGTGTGTTTTACTTGACAAAGGCCTCTTTTATTTGTATCTTTGCCAACTTTTTAGTTTGTTTACTTGCTGGTATTTAATAAAATACTGTAATACAACATGATAATAACACAAAATAGCAATATATGAAGCTTTCTCAATTTAAATTTAATTTGCCCCAGGAGTTAATAGCTGATTTTCCTCCTAAAAACAGAGATGAATCAAGGATGATGGTTGTGGACAGGAAAAAGAAAACTATTGAACACAAACAGTTTAAAGATATCATTGATTATTTTGATGATGGTGATGTTTTTGTGATTAACAACACTCGGGTTTTTCCGGCCAGATTGTATGGTGAAAAGGAGAAGACCGGTGCGCAAATTGAAGTATTTTTGTTGAGAGAGCTGAATCGTGAAAGCCGTTTATGGGATGTGTTGGTTGACCCGGCTCGAAAGATCAGGATTGGCAATAAGCTCTACTTTGGCGAAGAGGATGAGTTGGTAGCTGAGGTTATCGATAACACTACTTCACGCGGGCGAACCCTTCGTTTTTTGTTTGATGGTTCATACGAAGAGTTTAAAACTACGCTTAAAAAGTTGGGTGAAACCCCCTTGCCAAAGGTTCACGATAGAGAGGTTGCTCCCGAGGATAATGAGCGATACCAAACCATTTATGCTAAATATGAAGGCGCTGTGGCTGCCCCTACAGCAGGATTGCACTTTTCGCGCGAGCTGATGAAGCGGCTGGAAATTAAAGGAGTCGATTTTGCAGAGGTTACCCTTCATACCGGACTGGGAAACTTCAGACCCATTGAGGTGGAAGACCTCACCAAGCACAAGGTTGATTCGGAGGAAATGTATATCCCCAAACAAACAGCAAACCGTGTTAATGATGCGATACTGAGTGGAAAACGAATTTGTGCCGTTGGAACCACCAGCGTTAAGGCTCTTGAAACAGCCGTTTCCATTACAGGACTGATTAAACCTTATGATGGGTGGACCAACAAATTTATTTTTCCTCCTTACGAGGTTAAAGTGCCTAATGCGATGATTACCAACTTTCATCTTCCCATGTCGCCTATGATGATGATGGTTGCAGCCTATCTTGGTTACGATTTTATTTTTGACGTTTATCAGGAAGCCATCAAAGAAAAATATAAGTTTTTCACCTATGGCGATGCCATGCTAATTTTATAGAAACAAAAAAATACATATTAATAGTTGCTGCCGGCGAAGGAGTCCGGTTTAACAACGAAATTCCAAAACAGTTTGTCCTTGTAAAAGGCAGGCCGCTGTTGATGCATACATTTGATGCTTTTATCAATACAGATGAAGCTTATAACTACGTTTTGGTACTTTCCGAATCGATGATTCCTTTTTGGGAAGTCCTCTGTATTAAATACAAGTTTGCTGTAAAACACCAAATAGTGGCTGGTGGCTCCACGCGATTTCATTCGGTTAAAAACGGGTTGGAAAAAATACCTGATGGTGCTTTGGTAGCTATCCACGACGGGGTTCGTCCCAACGTTTCAAAAAGGTTGATTAATGAAGGGTTTAACCTCGCAGGAAAAACCGGTAGTGCCATTCCTGTTATTAAAGTTACCGATTCGGTTCGCGAAACCGATGGTGTTAACAGTAAACCATTAAGCCGCCAATCCCTCCGGTTGGTTCAAACCCCGCAGTTTTTTCAATCTACTTTAATCAAGCAGGCTTACTCCCGGATTTCTGAAACCAACTTTACCGATGACGCCACTGTTTATGAGCAAACCGGCTATACAGTTACTCTTTTTGAAGGAGAGGGGGCAAATATTAAAGTTACCTTTAAGGAAAATTTGGGGATGGTTGGAGGTGAGTTGTCAAATTAAGTTAATCTATAATGGGTCAATCCACGATAAATAATTTTCAGGGGTAATTACCTGAAATGAGCTATCAGGATAATTATTTTTCCACTACGTTGGTATTTATATTAATTAGAAAGTACCCCACCTATTAATCGAAAAGTATACCACTTAAAAAATCTGTACAAAGTAAAAAAACACCTCGACTTCTTCTGTACAAAAGAGGTTAAAAGTAACATCTAAAGCAAGTTACGAACTTGGTGTTTTTTCGCTGAATAAATGTGTTTTGGAAACAAATAGTTTGCTTAGGAGTTTTTAGTTTGAGAGAAATTTGTTTGTAAACAAGAGAAGATACGAAAGAGCGAGGGAAAGAGGTAGAGAAAGAGAGAAGTTGCGAGTAGGTGAATCTGACAGGTCGGTACTGGCTTAGCGGTTAGATATTTACGATTAAGGGTTGGTCGGGATAGACCTCCGTTTGGACGGAACTCTATGGCCTTTCAAAAAAACTTTCCGCTTACCTTTTATAATACAATCCTTTCGTTGAAGTGTTTGAAAAAAGCTACTTTTGTATCTCTTTAAAAACAGCAAAAATATGATTACAAAAGAATTAATACAACCACACAGTATTGTTGTTGTGGGCGGATCAAAAGATATTCATAAACCGGGTGGTAAAGTTTTGAAAAACCTTGTAGATGGAGGTTTTAAGGGCGACTTGTTTGTTTTGAACCCTAAAGAGGATGAGGTGCAGGGTGTTAAAAGCTATCGGGATATGGAGTCGATGCCGCAGGTTGATTTGGCTATTATTGCCATCGCTGCGAAGTACACACCCGATACGGTGGAATTTTTGGCACAGCATAAAGGCACCAGAGCTTTTATTATTCTTTCTGCCGGCTTTAGCGAAGAGAGCCATGAAGGAAAACTCCTCGAAGACAAGGTAGTTGAATCTGTTAATAAGGTAAATGGTTCACTTATTGGCCCTAATTGCGTGGGTGTGTTAACCCCTTATCATCACAGTATTTTTACGCAGCCTATCCCTAAGCTCGATCCGCAAGGCTGCGATTTTGTCTCGGGTTCGGGAGCTACGGCTTGTTTTATTATGGAAGCCGGCATTCCTAAAGGGCTGACCTTTGCCAATGTTTATTCGGTGGGCAATTCGGCACAAATGGGTGTGGAAGAGATTATTCAGCACATGGATGAAAATTTTGACCCGGAAAACGATCCTAAAATAAAGCTGCTCTATCTCGAAAAAATAGATAAACCCGAATTATTACTCAAACATGCTTCATCACTAATAAAAAAAGGGTGCCGCATTGCTGCTGTTAAAGCAGGAGCATCTGACGCCGGAAGCAGGGCTGCTTCGTCGCACACGGGTGCACTGGCCAGCTCCGATGTGGCAGTAGAAGCCCTCTTTAAAAAGGCGGGCATTGTACGGTGTTATGGCCGTGAAGATTTGATTAGTGTGGCTTCTGTTTTTATGCATCCTGAACTAAAAGGGAAAAATATAGCTGTTATTACGCATGCAGGCGGCCCGGCCGTAATGCTTACCGATGCGTTAGAACAGGGCGGGCTTAGCGTACCTTCCATTGAAGGTGCTGATGCCGATACCTTAAAAGAGGAGCTGTTTCCCGGGTCATCGGTAGCCAATCCCATCGACTTTTTAGCTACCGGAACAGCTGAACAGTTGGGCACGATAATCGATTATGTAAACGACAAGTTTACTCATATCGACGCCATGGTAGTAATTTTTGGGACACCGGGTCTTTTTGAGGTGTACGATGTGTACAAATTGCTGGATGAAAAGATGAAAACATCCCGTAAACCTATCTTTCCGGTTCTCCCTTCCGTTTTAACAGCCAAAAACGAGGTGGATGACTTTATCTCGAAAGGAAGGGTGTTTTTTCCTGACGAGGTGATGTTGGGGAAGGCGTTGTGCCGAATTTACCATACGCCTAAACCGGCTGCTGAACAGGTAGTGATGCCCGATGTTGATAAAGCAGCCATTCGCCAAGTAATTGATGAGAGTGAGGAGGGATATCTTTCTCCGCAAAAAGTGGCTGTACTGTTGGATGCATCCGGTATTAATCGTGCGTTGGAACTGGTGGCTCAAACTACCGACGAGGCCATGGCAGCCGCCGATGAAGTGGGCTTTCCGTTGGTGATGAAAGTAGTTGGCCCTGTTCATAAGTCTGATGTTGGAGGCGTTGTGTTGAATGTTAACTCCATGAAACAGGTTATAGCTGAAACCGAACGAATGATGGAAATAAAAGATGCTACCGGTGTTTTGTTTCAACCCATGCTATCGGGTATTGAACTTTTTGCCGGGGTTAAAAAAGAGCGCGCTTTTGGCCACATGATTTTATTCGGCCTTGGTGGTATTTTTATCGAGGTACTGAAAGATGTAAGAACCGTTTTGGCTCCCGCATCCAAAGAGGAGATTAGTCGTGAACTGGAACAACTTGCCAGCTACAAAATTATTGAAGGTGTCAGAGGGCAGGAGGGCGTAAATCAAACCCTGTTTGTTGATGTTATCAGCCGCTTGTCGGCGTTGGTAGCCGCTGCCCCTGAAATTTCAGAGATGGATTTAAATCCGTTGCTGGGCACAGCCGATAGCGTGATTGCCGTTGATGCCAGAATTAGGTTGGAGAAATAAGGTTTAGTTTCTTAACAAGCAAAACTAACCAACATGTTGTTGGAGTTTGAAGTAAAAAGGCAGAATTAAGTAGGTTGAAAGAGTGGAGAGTGAAAAATGAATAATGAAAAGTTGAATGGTCTCCAATCTTCTCTGAATACCCAAAGTCATCTTTTTAAATCCAAAGGCTTTAGCTTTGATAGTTAGTTGCGGAGGAAAAATTATAACCAACATCCTAAAGTTGATAATGAAAATCATTTCCATTCATTTCCTTCATTTTGCATTTCAATCATTCATCACTCACGCGTATTTAATTGCATATTTTATGCTCTATCGCAAATCGTAAATCGCCTTCGGATATCGGATATTAAGATTGACGATGTACGAAATCGATGTACGATATCCGATTTTTAGGTAGCAACTCTCAACTCCAAACTCCCAACTTTAGGCACTCATCTTGTATGTGATAATTATTCACAGTATTGTTATTTATTTAACAATAATGATTAACTTTGCCGGATAAATAGTTTATTGTCATGGCAAAAGTAAAAATTCATTCCAAAGAGATACCGGTTAAAACCATCGGCAGGTTAAGCCAGTATCGGAGAGCACTTTTAATATGTACGTTAAAGGGTAAGACTCATATTTTTTCGCATGAGATTGCGGCTATACAGCATGTTACGGCGGTACAGGTTCGCCGCGACCTGATGTTGATAGGTTTTAACGGGAGTTTGAAACAGGGTTACAATATTCGCAATTTGATAGATGTTATTAGTGAAATACTCGATTACGAAGAGGGTGTTAATGTGGCTATCTTCGGGTTGGGTAATTTTGGCCGCGCTTTATTTAACTACTTTTACGGTAAGCGGTCGCAGCTGCGTATTGTGGCAACTTTTGATAGCAACACCGAAAAAATAGGTACTGAGTACAACAAGGTTTATTGCTATTCGCCATACCGGGTTGAAGAAATTGTTAAAAAGAAAAATATTAAAATTGCCATTCTCACCGTACCTCCCAAAAGGGCTCTCGAAGTTGCTAAAAAGCTGGTAGATGCCGGTATAAAAGGTATTCTTAATTACACCTCTACCCCTATCGATGTGCCTGATGATGTTTTTTTAGACGAGTACGACATGATTACTACCATGGAAAAGGCAGCCTTTTTTGTTAAGATGAATGAATTGAAATTGTAAGTTTCTAGTAATTTACAAAAGAGGTCTGCGTATTTAACCGGACAACCAAACTAATTATGTTCGTGTCAATAGTGTAAAGATATGTTATGAAAAATTTTGTTCTCCTTTTAGTACTACTACTTTCGGGCACAGCACTTTTAGCACAATATCAAAATATTGTAATCGATGATAACGGTACGCCGGAAGAGCCCTCTATCATGATAAATCCAAAAAACCCTGATCAGCTGGTTGCCGGTTCCAATATTGATAACTATTACTATTCGGAAGATGGCGGTTTAACCTGGACGGGAGGCAATCTTGTTTCACCGGGAAATGGTGTTTGGGGCGACCCTTGTATTATTGTTGATACGGCCGGAAGCTTTTATTTTTTCCACCTGGCAAACCCTCCCGGTCTGGCTTGGATTGACAGAATTGTTGCTCAAAAATTTGATTTTGCCACCTATACCTGGACGGATGGAACCTATACCGGTCTTAATGGCGATAAAGCACAAGATAAAGCCTGGGCAACGGTTGATAGTGCCAATAACAACATCTATGTTACCTGGACTCAGTTTGACCAGTATGGCTCAAGCAACCCCAACGATAGCAGCATCATTTTATTCTCTAAATCAGATGATGCGGGTGAAACCTGGAGTACCCCCTTGCGAATTAACAAAGTTGCCGGCAACTGTATCGATAGCGATAACACGGTGGAAGGCGCTGTTCCGGCCGTGGGTCCTGATGGCGAAATTTTTGTTGCCTGGGCAGGGCCCGAAGGGATTGTATTCGACCGTTCGCTGGACGGCGGCGATACATGGCTTGATGATGACATTTTCATTAGTGATCAACCCGGCGGATGGGATTATAACATTGCGGGAATATACAGGGCAAACGGACTGCCTATAACCTGTTGCGATGTAAGTAATTCACCTTACAGAGGAACCATCTACGTTAACTGGACTGACCATCGTAATGGCGATAATGATACTGATGTTTGGATTGCCAAATCAATCGATGGGGGAGATACCTGGTCGTCACCTATCAGAGTTAACGACGACCCTCCCGGAAAAGAACAGTTTTTTACGTGGATGACCATTGATGGTGCCAACGGCAATGTTTACGTGGTTTTTTATGATCGACGCAACTATAACGACAGCAATACGGATGTTTATATTGCCCGATCTGTCGATGGTGGCGAAACCTTTCAAAATATCAAAATTAGCGAATCCCCTTTCTTACCATACAACAACGTGTTTTTTGGCGACTACACTAACATTACAGCCTACGATGGAAAAGTAAGACCAATCTGGGCCAGACTACAAGATGGTAACCTGTCGGTACTAACCGCCATTATTGATATTGCCGTGGGCGAAGAGGAGCTGGTAGCTGATAATGCCAGGCCTTTCAACATGGAGCAAAACTATCCAAATCCGTTTAAAGAATCAACCACCCTCGCCTATAAACTTAATAAGCCCACCACGGTAACCCTGTCGGTACACGATATGTTGGGACGCGAAGTGGTTATGCTACTCAGAAATCAATACAAACCTGCCGGAAAATACATCGAACATTTTGATGCTTCACAATATCATTTAAATGATGGCGTTTATTACTTTGTTTTACATACCGGCCTGGGTACACAATCGCAAAAAATGTTATTAGCCAATTAATAACGAAGCTTTTGTATCTTTGCCGCCATATATTTGATATTTGTTAATTAACTTCTATGGAAAACAGAGAACTCTTCAACCTGGTAAAAACTATCCGGAATGTGGCACGGCAAGAGGGAATTGACGAAGTTGCCATTGATAAGCTTGAATCGAATCCAAAAGTTGAAACCAGTACACTAAAAAAGTATTTCTCCGACGACAAGCAAATTGCTCAGGAAATATTTAAGAATGAGCAGCAGGTGTTTGAAAAAATTTTTAGCGAAGAAAATTTTGAAAACAACAACGCCATCGATAAGTTGCTCAAAGTAAGTAAGATGATAGCAAAACACTTTAGTTATCTTACCCCGGTACTGTATCATCATTATCAAGAAAAATACCCTCTTATTTTTCAGCAGTATTTCGACCAAAGGGCGGAATCGGTGTTTAGAAGGATACAGGAAAATTTGGTAAGTGGTATGCAGCAGGGTTATTACCGTAACGATTTAAGTGTTGAACTGGTGGCAAGAGGTTACATCAGCAGGTTAATTGATTTGTATAACCCGACTAATTTTCCTGCCGAAGAGTTTTCGTTTGATGCCTTTTTTAACCAGATGTTCGAAACTTTCGTGCTTAGTATTGTTACCGAAAAAGGAAAGCAATATTGGGAAAGCAAAAGAGAGGTTAATTAGTTTAAAACTTTAATAATATATTTGCTGCTTTTAAGTTATTAAGTAAGCTTTCCGAAGTTGACCAACAAATATGGATAATGAAGATTTCGATTTCAAGATATAATTTCCTGTTTTTCCTATTTCTTTTATTTTCTCACAGCGTACTGTATGCACAAACAGCCACTCTTAAGGGACTGATTACCGATGAAGATGGTAAACCGGTGGAGTTAGCCAATGTTGCCATTAAGGGCGAACCGGGTGGCACTACTACCGATAGAAAAGGACGCTTTTCACTTGAACTTCCTGCCAATAAAAAAATTATCGTGGCGGTATCATACATCGGACTTGCTCAGGAAGAATTATCAGTTAACCTGAAGCCGGGAGAAACCAAAACGGTAAATATCCATCTTAAAAGCTCCACGACTACGTTACCGGGATTGGAAATAAAAGATGAAAAACTTCGGACTGAGGGACTTGTCAGGCTCAATCCTAAAAATACGCGCATTGCACCCTCGGTAAACGAAAGTGTGGAGAGCATTATTCAAACATTGCCGGGGGTTTCAACCACCAGCGAAATGAGTTCGCAATATTCGGTTCGGGGGGGTAATTTTGATGAAAACCTTGTTTACGTGAATGACATTGAAGTCTACCGCCCGTTTTTGGTAAACTCGGGTCAGCAGGAGGGATTAAGTTTTATAAACCCCTCTATGGTCTCTTCCATTCTGTTTTCTGCCGGAGGGTTTGGCGCTCAGTATGGTGATAAGATGTCATCGGTGCTGGATGTTCGTTATAAAAAGCCCACCAGGTTTGGAGGAACTTTTTCCGCCAGTCTGCTAGGGGCTGAGTTTTCGGTCCGCGATAATATCAGGGATAAGTTTACCTATCTGGTAGGAGTTCGGTATAAAACCAATTCCTATTTGGTAAACAGCCTTGACACCAAAGGAAATTATAAACCCAACTTTTTTGATGTCCAGTCGCTGTTCGAATATAAGTTTAACCGAAAATGGTCGCTCTCCTTTTTGGGCTATTATTCCGGAAACAAGTACAACCTGATTCCTACCGACAGGGTAACCGATTACGGAACCTTTAAGCAGGCCATGCGTTTTAAAGTCTATTTCGATGGGCAGGAAGTAGATAATTATAAAGTAACCCAGGGAGCCTTAACTTTGGCTTTTCACCCAGATAATACGGTTCATTTAAAGTTAATAGCTTCGGCATTTAATACCAACGAAACGGAAACTTACGATGTGCAGGGACAATACTGGATTGGCTTGTTAGATAACAATCCCGGTAGTGAAGAATTTGATGAAGTTACTCAGTCGCTGGGAGTAGGCACCTATCTTGAGCATGCCCGTAACCGTTTTAATGCTACCGTTTTTACGCTCGAACACAAAGGAACCAGAATTTTTGATAGGCATAATCTTAGCTGGGGAGTGCGCTTCCAGCATCAAATTGTTGATGACCGTACCCGTGAATGGCAAATGATTGATTCGGCTGGGTACTCATTACCCAATCCACCCTCGTCGCCCGGAGCACTTAACCCCGAAAAGCCAAATCTGGTATTGGATTATTTTATGACGGGACAGCACAATCTTACGATTAACCGGTTTTCTTTTTTCGTGACTGACAGCTGGAAATTCAGGATGAAGAACAACGATATGATTACGCTTCAGGGAGGAGTCAGAACCTATTACGGCGACATCAACAAGGAAGTTAATATTAGTCCGCGGTTGAACTTTTCGTACAAACCTTATAAAAATCCCAATTTTGTGTTGCGGTTTGCCACCGGTATTTATTACCAGCCGGCCTTTTATCGCGAAATGAGAGACATGGACGGAACGCTGAACACTCAGGTTAAATCGCAACGCTCTATCCATTTTATTTTGGGAAGCGATTATCAGTTTAAGGTATGGGACAGGCCGTTTATTTTTACTTCCGAACTCTATTATAAAAAGCTCGACAACCTTATACCCTATATGGTTGATAATGTTAGAATACGTTATTATGCCAATCAGGTGGCTAACGGCTATGCGGCCGGCATCGATTTCAGGCTAAACGGTGAGTTTGTGAAAGGGGTTGACAGCTGGGCCAGCCTTTCTATTATGAAAACGGCCGAAGATGTGGTGGGTGATTATTATTACAACTACTACGATGACAACGATTCGTTGGTAGGCACGGGCGTAAATATGGGGCTGGCCAATACCGACAGTATTAAGGTAGAGCCGGGGTTTGTCCCAAGGCCTTCCGACAGGCGGGTTACCTTTACCATTTTTTTTCAAGATTATATTCCCAACAATCCCACCTGGAAAGTTCATCTGAAACTAATATATGGAACCGGAATGCCTTTTGGTGCCCCCGGAACTCAGCGCTATCAGCAAACCCTGCGCATGCCCGATTACCGGCGTGTTGACCTTGGGTTTTCCAAACAGATTGCCGGCGATAACACCCGCTATTCCAGGCAGCACCCCAACAGTTTTGTCAAATCGTTTTGGGTGAGCCTCGATATTTTTAACCTTTTTGGCGTGTACAACACGGTTTCGTATATCTGGGTTAAAGACATCTTCAATCGGCAAAATGCCATTCCCAACTATCTTACCCCGAGACTGTTTAATTTAAAGGTCTCCATGGAGTTTTAGTTTTTAGTGCTGATTCTGTCCGGCTTGATTACATTAATTTCTTTAGAAAAAATTGTGTTGCCGGGTGAGGCTGACAAATCAAAGAAAAACTACCTTTGCTAAAATTCAATAATTGTTGTTTATGACTCCTACCAAGCTTGACATACTTTCGCAGTCGTACCTGTTTGAAGATACCCGTTTTACCAGCCTGATGCTGCACCGCATTTATCACGTTTTGTTGATATCCAGTGTTTACGA
>QMPP01000087.1 GCA_003650425.1 Bacteroidota bacterium
AAATTGAAAAAGGCGAAAAATTCGTTTAATAAATAACTATTATCCGGCTTACCCTAAGCCATTATTTTAAAATCAAAGTAAATTTTTATGAAAAAATTTGTAGTAATATCTTTTGCACTTCTGTTGGGATTTCTACCCCAATTGCGTGCCGACGAAGGAATGTGGATTCCATCACTTATTAGTAAAAACATTGCCATCATGCAAAAGCTGGGATGCCAATTAACCGCTGAAGAAATTTATAGTAACACCAGTCCGAGCATTAAGGATGCCATCATTATTTTTGGTGGAGGCTGTACCGGCGAAATTGTGTCACCCGAGGGACTTATCTTTACCAATCACCATTGCGGTTTTGGCTCTATTCAAAAAGTTTCTACTGTTGAACACGATTACCTGAAAGATGGATTTTGGGCTTATAGTAAAGATAAGGAAATTCCTATTGAAGGACTTACCGTTAAATTTTTGGTTTACATGAAAGATGTAACCGGCCAGGCACTAGATAGTGTGACGAATACTATGAGCGAAAAAGAGAGAAGCGTTCAGGTTAGAAAAAACATTAAAAATATTGAGGCCGCTGCTTCTAAAGATAATGACTATTCGGTGGTGGTTAAACCCATTTTTGGCGGAAACCAATACTATATTTATGTGTACAATGTGTTTAAAGATATCCGTTTCGTAGGAGCTCCCCCTTCGGCTGTTGGTAAATTTGGTGGCGATACCGATAACTGGATGTGGCCACGTCATACCGGCGACTTTTCTATTTTCAGAGTTTATACTGCACCCGACGGCTCACCGGCAGAATACTCGGCTGATAATATTCCCATGAAATCAAAACACTATTTACCAATTAACATCTCTCCCAAGAAAAAAGGTGAATTTACCATGATTATGGGTAATCCAGGCGGCACCGACCGGTTTCTCTCTTCATGGGGAGTTGACAACGCCATTAAATACTACAATCCTTCGGTGGTTAAAGTGCGCGATATGAAACTGAAACTGATGAAGGAAAAGATGGATGCCGACTCTGTGATAAAATTACAGTACGCCACCAAGTATGCGCATACTGCCAACTATTGGAAATATTATATCGGTCAAACCAAAGCCCTCAAACGGTTAAAAGTTAAAGCGGAAAAAGAACAGTTGGAAGCTGAATTTTCAAACTGGCTCAATCAACATCCCGATAAAAAAGAGATGTATGGCGAAGCTTTACCCGACCTGAAATCAGCTTATGAGGGTATTAACAAATACACCATTGCCCAGATTTACTTTTTCGAAGCTATTTACCGTGGCCCCGAAATTTTTAGCTACGCCTTTCATTTTGATAAGTTGAAAAAACAGCTAGAAGACAAATCAGCCAAAAAGGAAACTCTTGATGCTACCATTAGTAAATTTAAAGAGGAGGTAAAAGAGCATTTTAAAGATTATAATTTTATCGTTGACCGCAATATCTACGCAGCTATGATGCAGATGTTTTACAACGATGTTCCCAAAGATCAGCAACCGGCCTACCTCGAAAAGATGCACAAAAAATTTAAAGGTGATTGGAAAAAGTATGCCGATTATGTTTTTAAAAAATCTATTTTTAGTACACCCGAAAAAGTTAATAAATTTCTCGATAAACCAAGTGCCAAAGTTTTGAAAAAAGATCCGGCTTTGGTTGCCTGGAATGATTTTTATAATGTCTATCGTACCATGCAAGTTGAGGAATCTGCCTTTACAGCTCAAAAAACACGCGGGCACCGTTTGTTTATTGCCGGTATTAAAGCAATGAATCCCGATGTTAACTATGCGCCCGATGCCAACTTCACCATGCGTGTTACTTACGGAACCGTACAGGATTATTATCCTGCCGATGCCGTTCATTACGACTATACCACCCACCTGTTTGGTGTAATGCAAAAAGAAGATCCAACCAATCCCGAATTTATTGTCCCCACCAAATTAAAAGCACTCTTTAAAGCCAAAGATTTCGGCCGTTGGGGTGAAAATGGAAAACTGGTTACCGATTTTCTTTCAACCAACGATATTACCGGCGGCAACTCGGGAAGCCCGATTATGAATAACCGCGGACAACTTATCGGCCTGGCTTTTGATGGTAACTGGGAAGCTATGAGTGGTGACATTAAATTCGATCCTCAGCTGCAGCGAACCATTAATGTTGACGTGCGTTACGTACTTTTTATTATCGACAAGTACGCCAATGCTCAAAATCTTATTAACGAGTTAACCATTATTAAAGATGTGCCAACACCGGTAACAGCTCCCACGGAAATAAAAACTACCGAAACGGTTCCTGAACCGGTTCAGTAAAGTTTATTAATACCTATACCCTAAGGTTTGATTGTCGAGCTTATCCGGCTAATTCCTATTTTGATACGCCGGTTTTGTGAAAATATCAGTTCCGGCAAACAGATACAAGATTATAATCTATCTATCTTTGTAAGAATTACATGTTTTAGCAATCCTGAAAGGATTGAATGTGAATAGTAAATATGCAATGTTTACATCAACCCTGAATGGGGTTGAATAACCATTAAGTAAAGTGATGAGTACTTATACACAATTTTTGGTTAGTAAATAATAAATTCAAATTAAACATCAGTTTTAATTTGTGGTTTGCGTGAGGAGTTGGTGGTTCGACTCCCCCTTTTTTATGCCTTGCAAAAAATCCAACAAACCCTTCCGCTTTTAGTTTACCGGCTGTCGGCCATGGTGTGGCCCCGGTCTCCGACCACCCCCCCTGCCAGGTTCCATTCCGGGAGGAGGAAACTTTTCCGGCTGATTTCGTCGCATTCTCCTTTCCATCCGCTCCAAACGTTTCATCTGACCGGCTGTAAGATACTGGTTTAGCTCTTGCTTAAATTGTTCCATCAGCTCGCGGTGACTTTCGCGACATTGAATAAAAAGGTCATGATTTTTTTTTGCCTGCTCCCTGAAAACCGGCTCCAGTTGTTTTCTCTGCTCTTCGGTAGGTCTGATAACATTCATTATCTGCCGGTTAAAACCCTGTTCGGTATAAAAATTTCTGAAATTGGCCATCTTCGAGTGCATCACCCGGCCGCTTATCAATACCCCAAGAACAAGACCTATTATCAACGTTCCGGCAAGTATTAAACTATTTTTTAATTGTAAATTCATGGTGCTAAAATTTAAAAAGTTGATAATGCTAACAGCAAATTATCTTTTGAAAGATCTGATAATCCCAACAACGCATCAAACGAAACATTGCCATCAGTCAGGTAAACAGAAATTAACAACGCGATAATAGCGGCAACACCGGTTAAGGCAAACCGTTTAAAAAGAAAATACATGTTACCATTCGCTGCCGTTATGTTTAAAGCAGTCTCTAAAACCCTGTCGGCAAAGCCTGGTTTAAAACCCGGGGTGTAGTCTGCCAGCATATTGTGTAACGCTTCCAACTCTTTTTGCTCTTGCCGAAATGCCTCGTTGGTAGCGAGAGCCTCCTCCAGCAGGCGCTGTTCTTCAGGAGTTAAAACTCCCTCTTCGTACGATTTAATTAATAATTCTTTTAAAGTTTCCATAATGCTGTTTCCCTTAATGTGTAAACTCTTTTTTCAATAACGCTTTCATTTTATTTTGTGCCCTCGACAGCCGTGATAAAACGGTTCCCAAAGGTAATTTTAACAACTCAGCTGTCTCCTTAGTCGAGTACCCTTCAACTAACCGTAGCACCACCACACTTCTAAATTCAGGCTCAAGCTGTGCCAAAGCATTTTCAATAACTTCGCGGTTATCAACACTTTCTGTTATATCCTCACCACTAAGCTGGTACTCCATTTTACTCAGGTCGTTGGTCTTGTGGGTTTTTTGTTTTTTCAATGCATTTAACGAAAGATTTATGGCAATGCGTGTAAGATAAGTCCCCAATGCCGAGTCGCCTTTATATTGGCTCATCGACCGGTAAAAACGGATAAAAACCTCCTGACCCGTATCTTCTGCCTCCTGCGTATTCCCTAACATCCCCATCACTGTTTTAGCAACCAATCCCTCAAATTGCCGCACGATAATGCCAAAGGCAAATTGATCGCCCCCGACAGCTCTTTTAACCAGCTCAAAATCTTTTCGGTACGCCTCTTTCACAGTGTTCTGTTGTTTGCTTTATTAGACAAAGGTAATCAACCATTTATTCCAACATCTAATTCATCCACACTAATCTGTTTCGGGTTTATTTTTGGGCGTGTCCTTCCTTGACGTCAGGCCGGGCTTTCCGCTATACTCCTCGCCCCCTTTCATAAATTCAAGGGGGCTGTGGGGTGCCGCTGCAATCCCTCACGCGGGTTACCTCGTTAATAGTTTGTTACAGTTTTAAAAACTTATTATTACATAGTATTTGTAACGATTCATGAGTATATAACGACCAGTTACAGCAACAGTCGTGTTTATCATATCGCTTCTTCCTGAATTTTTTTGTATATCCGTCGCGAAACCTTGATACTTATTTCGTAAAGTCCTACCAAGGGTATCATAACCATTATTTGGCTAAACATATCGGGGGGGGTAATTATGGCTGAGAGGGTAAGCAACACGACAAACATGTACTTACGATTTGAGGTTAAAAACTCAGGTGTGATAATACCAATCTTGGTTAAAAAATATACCAGAATGGGAAGCTCAAAAACAATACCCACGGCAAAAGTAACCGACACCACCGTGTTGATATACGATTTTAGTGATATCTGGTTCATAACCGAATTACTAACCTGGTAATTACCCAAAAAGTTAACTGTTAGCGGCACAATCAGGAAATAGCTAAACAACACACCCAGTAAAAAAAGAAGCGAGCTGATAAATACGCCACCTCTGCTATATTTTTCTTCTTTATCATAAAGCGCTGGTTTGATAAAACGCCATATTTCGTATAAAATATAAGGAAATGCCAAAATAAACCCGGCTACTGTTGAAATGTACATGTGGGTTAAAAACTGTCCCGACATGCTGATGTTGATAATTTGAAAATTCAGGCTCTTGATACAAATAGAGGAGACATGAATTATTTCACCAATCCGGCAAAGTATCCTATTGGTAATAAAATGAGGGGTGCTGGGTGCCAAAATAATGTAATCGAAAATTATTTTTTGGTTTAAAAAGGCAATGACAGCAAGCACCATCACGGCGATGATAGATCGCATAATGTGCCATCTGAGCTCTTCAAGATGATCCCAAAAGCTCATTACCTTTTCTTCTTCCTCTCGCTTATGTTTGGTTGTTTGCTCTTCCATATTGTGTCCGACAAAAGTACAAAAACATAATCAACACAAAACAAACATAATAAATAATAGCGTTTAGACTTTTCATCTTGATTAATATATATACCTTTGTAAATATGAAAATAACACAAACTATTCATGCATGCGAAAAATGCATCTTTCGTAACCTCTTATTTGATTCGCTAAATCAGCAGGAGTTCAAGATTGAATTAGAAGTTAATGTTGAACTTAATGAAACCGTTATGATTGACGATTCCCGTGTCGAGTTTATTCCGTTAATGATTGTCTTATACTGATACGCTTTTTTTGCGATAAATAAGCTGAAACACGATAAGAAATATCAGCGCTATAACAAAAGATGCCACGCTTAATTCAGGAAGGAGATTTCCGGAAACAAAAAGAATTAAAACATAAACAACCCCGGAAATAAAACTGGCCAAAACAGCTTGTTTTTCTATTTTGAAATGGAAAGAAGTAATAGCAGCCGGTACGATGGTAAAGCCAACACCGGTAATAAATACAACAATATCAATTATACTACGAAAAAAGAAAGCCAGCAAAAATCCTACAAACGCAAAAAGAACAATAAAAATCTTAGTCTGCATTTTCAAATTATGCTGGGTGATCTCCTTTTTTGAAAAATAGGCTATATAATCTTTTGCTACGCTGGAAGCCAACACAAAAATAATGGTATCGGCAGAACTCATGATAGCCGCGAAAAGCAATACCAGTCCGATACCGATAAATTTTTGGGGAGCCAGCACTTTCAATCCCTCGGCAAAAGCATCGCGCGGAGCTATTCCCTGAATAGAATAATGGGCAGAAAGTCCCACGATAGTTATGGCTAACCCGGTAACCAATACCAAGACAGCTGAAATGATAAACCCTGTTTTTACTACTTTATTACTTTTGGCAGCATACACGCGTTGCCAGTATTCAGCCGATTGAAAAATAATAAGTATCCCAAAAAAGATGAAAGCAATGGTCATGGAAATGTTCATACTGGAAAAATCTGTTATCTCTTTAGTGAAATCCTTATCTCCTTTTAATAAAACATAAGCCAGCAGCACGAAAAGGATAAACATAATAATGTACTGAAAAATATCTGTTTTAACTACTGATTTGAACCCACCGGCAAAAAGATAAATGGTAATAACCGATGCCGAGGCAATCAATGCCGTTTCATAACTCCAACCACTAATGTTGGCAAGGATACTGCTACCGGCAATAAACTGATTTAATAACATACCAAAGTAAACCACAAACAAGATTAAAGCGGAAGCCACTCCCGTTTTCTTATCATATTTAAAATAAAACCAGTCGGAGAGTGTTAGAAATTTTTTCTTTGTACTGAATTTTCGCAACTTAAGAGCATAGGGAATAAAAAGTAAAAATCCTGCTGATGTACCCACAAATACCGCAATGGCCGAGATACCAAATTTATACACATAAGCCGAGTAAGCAACAATGGCAGCACCACCTATATAACTCGCTACCACGGTTGATACAAAACCAAACAGTCCTATTTTTCTTCCGGCAATCAGATAATCTTCATCTTTGTTACCCTTTGTACTTATTAAACCTATGATAATACATACCAGGGCATAAGCTGTTAGCATGATAATATTCCAAAAAGATTCATTCATAAGATAAAGTTTTTTATTTATCTATGTTTGAGAATAAATATCATTCACTATCTTCCTGTTCTTTCCACAGTTGAGCAAACGATTTTGGTGTCATTTTGGGAAGGTCGCGGCGAGGACCCCAGACTTTTTTCACGGTTAAATTCATAGCCCAGTTTTTAAACCCGCCACTCATCAAATCAAGTCGTTTACGCGACGAAAGTGCAAAAGTTGAAACATCGTTGGTCTTTTTTTCAAAATAAGTATAATAACCATTATCAACAGCTTCTTTACGGTTAAAAAGAAGCAACTCGTGCAACGGAATTCCCACCGGACAAACTTCGGTACAGGCTCCGCAAAGCGTGGAAGCAAAACTAAGATGTTTGTAAGTTTTAAAATCTTTAAGATGAGGGGTGATAACGGCACCGATAGGTCCACTATAAGTAGTGTTGTAGGTATGACCACCAATATTTTTATAGATAGGACAAACATTCAAACAAGCGCCACACCTAATACATGACAAAGCCTGACGTTGATGCTCCTTTGATAACAGATTGGTTCGTCCGTTATCGAGCAATATTAATATCATTTCTTCCGGACCATCTTTTTCACCCGGCTTACGTGGCCCGCTTATAATCGACTTATAGGCAGTAAGCATCTGGCCGGTTCCATGGGTCGAAAGCAAAGGCCAATAAAGATCCAGGTCTTCGAGGCAGGGAATAATTTTTTCGATACCAGCAATGGCAATATGCAGCTTGGGAAACGAAATAGACATAAGTCCGTTGCCTTCGTTTTCGGTAAGGGCAATGGCTCCCATATCGGCAATTAAAAAATTAGCTCCCGTGATACCGGCATCGGCTTTAACAAATTTTTCACGAAGTAATTCGCGTGTATAGTTGGTTAACTCTGTAGGATTTAAATCTTCAGGTGTTTTAAATTTTTCGTGATACAATGAGGCAATATCTTCTTTTGAAAGATGCATGGCGGGTGTAACAATATGATAAGGTTTTTGTCCGGCCTGCTGCACGATGAACTCACCAAGATCGGTTTCAACCACCTCTATTTTCTTTTTTTCGAGAGCGTGATTGAGTTCAATCTCTTCGGTAATCATCGATTTTGACTTAACCACCGTTTTTACATTTCTATCCTTCAGAATTTTTTGAATCTCTTTAATAGCCTCGGCTTCGGTTTGAGCCCAAATTATTTTACCGCCATTTTTTAAAAAGTTATTTTCAAACTGTATTAAATATTTCTCCAGTTCGTTAATAACCTTGTATTTTATGTACCCGGCGCGATTACGTGCTGAGTCAAGATTTTTAAAAATCGTTTTTCCTTTTTTAAAAGCTACATCGTATTTACCAATGTTGTATTTAATTTTGGCGCGGTGCTCTAAATCAAAAGCCTTCTTCTCCGATTTCTTTAAAAAAACCTTATTTTCTATGGATGCTTTCATTAAATAAATGGGTTAATGAATAGAAATTTTTTTCACTCTTCTGCTGTGCCTACCACCTTCAAAAGGGGTATTAAAAAAAAGCTTAACCATTTTCCAAGCCTGCTCAAAAGGAATAAACCTACCGGGTATCGACATCACGTTAGCATCGTTATGCTGACGGGTTAAAACCGTTTGTTCTTCGTTCCAACACAATCCTGCGCGTACATTTTGATGTTTGTTGGCTGTAATCTGTGCCCCATTTCCACTGCCACACATAATAATGCCACGGGTATATTCTCCATCGTTTATCGCTTTAGCCAATGGGTGTATAAAGTCCGGGTAATCAACACTCTCTTCAGAATAAGTTCCCATGTCAACCACTTCATAACCGGCTTCAACAAGCCTAGCTTTTAAATACTCTTTCATGGCATAACCACCATGATCGGTAGCCATTGGTATAATATTGTTCTTTTCTATCATTGTTAATAAAATATTCTGACAAAGTTAGATAAAAAATCACGAGCGAATAAAACTAACTGATAATTAAGCTTTAAATATTTTTCAACAAAACATCTCATCATTTCAACTCGGTTACTATCAAAAGTTTACAATTTATTAACAAGAAAGGTAAAACTGTTGTTAATTAATTTTAACAAAAACAGGGTTATTAACACCAATGGGGGCGTGCCAAAAATAAGACCCTTTATTTGATAAAGTTTTTAGAATTTATTAGTTAGAAATGAACCAATTTTTTACCTTTCGCATACTACAATTTATCAAACACTATAGTTATTAACAGATTGTTTATATCCTAATGATACGCTTGATTTTTAATCATTTTAAACACTAAAAAGTTGTTTATATCAAATGATAATACACTATTTTTGACACTTCAAAATTTATGATATAAAAGTTATACAGCTTATCAACAGAATATATATTATATTAATATCTTTTAATTAAAATTAAATATATAAGAGTTAATTGTTGATATCCTTAAAATAGATTAAGATGAATTATAAAAATGCGATATTAAAATTAAAAAAAGAAAAAAATGCAATTCTTCTGGCGCACTTTTATCAGATTCCCGAAATTCAAAATATTGCCGATTATGTTGGCGACAGTTTGGGGTTGGCTCAAAAAGCGTCGGAAGCAAATGTTGACATCATTGTTTTTGCCGGGGTTCACTTTATGGCCGAAACGGCAAAGATATTAAATCCCGGTACAAAAGTGTTGTTACCGGATTTAGAGGCCGGATGTTCGTTGGCAGATTCAGCTCCTTTAGATGAATTTTTAGCTTTCAAAGCCAATTATCCCGATTATATTGTGGTATCATACATCAATACTACCGCTGCTATTAAAACAGTATCAGACGTGATTTGTACTTCCGGCAACGCTGTGCAGATTGTGGATTCGTTTCCGAAAGATCAAAAAATTATTTTTGCTCCCGACAGAAATCTGGGTGGTTATGTAAACCGTGTAACCGGTCGTAATATGGTTTTATGGAACGGGGCTTGCGAAGTACACGATATTTTAACCGTCGAATCAATTATAAAGCTAAAAGAGGAAAATCCGGAAGCAAAATTAATAGCTCATCCTGAGTGTCAGGCACCAATTTTAGAACTGGCCGATTTTGTAGGATCTACTACAGGATTGTTAAAATATACTCATCAGAGTAATAGTAAAAAGTTTATTGTGGCAACCGAAACGGGTATTTTACATCAAATGCGTAAAGATTCGCCGGACAAAGAGTTTTTGATTGTTCCTACCAACGAAACCTGCTCATGCAACGATTGCCCCTATATGAAATTGAATACCATGGAAAAACTCTATCTGGCATTAAAAAATGAACAACCCGAAATAATCATGGAACCTGCTGTGATGAAGAAAGCCAAAAAACCTATTGATAAGATGTTGGATATTTCGCGTAAAATGAAGCTCATATAATTTGGTCAATAAAAAATAATTTTCTACTGGACATTTTTGTTAATTTAGCCCTATGAAAAAAAGCTGGTTTATCATTCTATTTTTAACGGTTGGTTTGTTTTTTTCCTCTTGTTCCGACAAGGTTTTATTCACGAAACAGATGCAACAGGAACTTTACATGAATGAAATTAATTTGAAGAGTGTTCAGTTTTATAATTCAAAAAAAATAGTACTTAAACGCAATCTGAGTCTGGAACAAACAAAAGTTAGTAAAGGTAGAATACGATTAAAAAACGGCCAGTATACTGAAGAGATTATTATTAAAAAACATACTCCCGGTGTAGCGGTTGACAATGGAAAAAAATATCTGGACATAGCTTTTGAAAAGGGAAACAGACGCTATATTAAATTTATACTAAACCCCGATGATTACTTTCAGCTGTCGGCCAAAATATGGGAAAACAACTACGGAAAAATTACTTATGACACCCTGGATTATTATATCTTACCCGGAGGTGCCAAAGCATTACTGGAAGTAAGTAAAGAAAATATTAATGATTTTGAAAAGAGAAAACGTACCTTAAAAGGGATAAAGATTGAACATTGAAAACCAACCAAACACCCATAATTTATCTTTTTTTTTGGCTGACTCTTGTTGGTTCACCGGCTTTGGCACAAAGCGTTAAGGATACTATTAATTCCAATGGTTACAATGTGTTTCACTATCCTAACGGGGTGGTATCGAGCGAAGGAACCATGCGCGAAGGCAAACCCGATGGTTACTGGAAAAACTATTACGAAACGGGTATATTAAAATCGGAAGGCAACCGGAAAAATTTTCAACTCGACAGTTTATGGCGATTCTATAACGAAGAGGGTAAACTTACGATGGAAATTAGTTATAAAGAGGGTAAAAAAAACGGTTATCGAATTACTCATAATCCTACCGGTATTTCAAAAGAAAATTTTGTTAACGATGTAAAACAGGGCTACTCGTACTTGTTGGATACAACCGGTAGAGTAACCATGGAGATACCTTTTGTTGACGGTCTGGAAAACGGCCTTGCCCGGGAATTTGACAGAGAAGGCAACATTATTCAGCTTATCACTTATAAAAAAGGGTATGTTGTTAGTCGCGAACGCATCAATCGCTACGATACCAATCACAAAGCCCAGGGTAAGTGGAAATGGTTTTATG
Organism: Bacteroidota bacterium; assembly: GCA_003650425.1. Classification (GTDB taxonomy): domain Bacteria; phylum Bacteroidota; class Bacteroidia; order Bacteroidales; family F082; genus B16-G9. Next base: position 11,404 of record QMPP01000087.1, read on the forward strand.
ATGATGGTACACTCAAGGAGGAAGGAACGTTTACTCATGGGCTTAAAAACGGTTATTTCAAACAATACGACAGAAAGGGTAATCTGCTTTCGGTTTCGAAATATGTAAATGGTGAAAAAGAGCAAAAAGTGGAAGAACTTTCAAAACTTGATGTTAAAACCGATTATTGGCCCAACGGAAAACCAAAAATTATTGCTTCTTATAAAAACGGAGTTCCCGAGGGGGTGCGTCGCGAATACAATCAAGAGGGTAAGGTTGAAAAATCATATATCTTTCATAATGGACGTATTATTGCCGAAGGTGTTTTTACCGAATCAGGAGAGCATCAGGGATTATGGAAAGAGTATTATGGAGATCACAGTCTGAAATCGGAAGGTAATTACGAAAACGATAAAAAAACAGGTAGTTGGAAATATTACTATCCCAACGGCCGGTTACAGGAAACAGGAATTTACGAAAAAGGAGCTCCCGAAGGTAAATGGTTGTGGTATTATCAATCGGGTAAACTGCTGCGGGAGATGTTCTATTATCAGGGAAAACGCGATGG
>QMPP01000088.1 GCA_003650425.1 Bacteroidota bacterium
AGCTTCCAGAAGTATCTTTATACATGGCATAATTGCCAAACGCGGCATTGCTTTCGCCGGTTAAATTGCTATGTAATGTGTGAACTCCGAATCCGCTGTTCCTGTTTCCCGTGGTATTATTAACCAAAGCGTATGACCCAAAAGCCGAGTTGTAATCTCCGGTAGTATTATTTTTAAAACTATTATATCCTATTATACTGTTATTTTTTCCGGAAATGTTTTGATATCCGGCTTTGGTGCCAATAAATACATTGTATTTGTAAGTAAGGTTATCGTTTTCACCGGCATATTCTCCTATAAAAACAGAACCTCCGGTATTATGAATTTCTAATTGCCCCTTTTGAGTTAATGTTAGTTTGTAATTATTATTTACCTTGAATTTTAAGTCATTAGCATCGGTGGTACCGATAAAATTTTGATACGGACTGGTGCCGGCATTACCTTTTAAACCCCACGAGTCTCCTTCTGCACTAAGCCTTTTCCATGTGCCGAAATGATAATAATAAAACCCCTGCGTGTAGTCGAACTGATAAACCAGTAAACCCTCGTTGGGATTGGTAATGGCTTCCCGCTGCTCTTGGGTCATCCGTGGTATAAGCAAACCTTTTGTTGTTGAAGAAACATCCAGCATAGCTGACGGGCTGGCTTCGTATCCTGTAGTGTTGATGGCTACCTGAGCTTTTATCGTAATCGTTATTAACAGGAAGGTAATAAGACTTAAAGCAGATAATTTTTTCATTGTACTTTATTTTTAAGGGTATAATTGGTTATTCTCTTTTTAGCGATGGTTACTTTATTGGAAATTACTTTTAACTCGATATTGCCACGGTTATTAATATAGCCGGCCGGTAACATTACAAAATCGGTGTTTGAGAAGGGATAGTTTAATTGCAAATCAGAATCCACATAGTAAAGTAATACGTATCCCTTGGTTATTAAATCGTCAAATTGAAGCGAGACACCCATTTCATTTGTGATAATTAAGCATTTCATATAGCCTGGTTTTTTTCTGAGAGCAAATCAAGGCTATAAGGGGAGATATACCAACTTGAAAAGGGATTAAAAAGGGATGCATATAGAATTATTTAGGTATTAAAAAAGGATGCAAACGTATTTTAACTAACATAAAAACAGAATAATATAAAATTGAATAAGGGTTTGAACGTTTTAAGCAGTAGGATTTATTATCTTTGTGAAATACCAAATAAATTGATGATTAACAAAAATCGCATAGTCAAAAAAGTAAATTTTATTACTACAGCAATGTTGTTTACTTTGTTGTTTTTTCTGGTTTGTAAAACATCTTTGGCGGCTACTGATAATCAACAAAAAAACTTATTACCAAAGCTTAACGAAAAAGCCAGGGCGTTTTGGGATATTTCGTTGGATAGTGCCAGTTATTACAGTAGCAGGGCAATTAGCTATTCGGAGAAGCATTATCTTCAGTCGGAACAGTCAGCCAAGGCTTATTTATATATGGCCGTGGCATTGTTTTATCAAAGTAAATATGATTCAGCGGCATATTATGCCATGCGAGGGCTGGAGATTTCCGATACAATTCATTCTAAGTGGGGGGAAGGATTTGCCAATAACTTATTGTGTGTACTGGAACGGCGCAGAGCCAATTATCAAAAAGCAATTGATTTCGGGTTGAAGACCGTGAAAATCAGAGAACAACTTAACGACACTTTTAACCTAGCCGGAGCTTATCAGAATCTTGCCAATATATATAGTATGACAGGAAAACCGTTATTGGCCATTGAGTATCTGTCAAAAAGTTTAGAACTTTACCTGGCCACCAGAGATACAGCTGGTTTGCGCTTGGTTCATGGAAATATTGGGAATCTTTATCTCGACCTGAAGGATAAGGAGAAGGGGGAAGAACATATTTTACGTGCATTGGCGTTAGATAATAAACAAGAGTTAAATTATGCTGATAACATACTTTCGCTGGGCACTATTTATTTGGAATTTGATAATGAGTATGATTCGGCTTTGAAGATGTTTTACGAAGCCCAGAAAATTTATCAATCTATCGGAATCGAGGATGGTGTGGCTACTGCTGATGAAAATATTGGCGTAGCGTTGCTGAAGATGGGAAATAACCAAGAGGCTTTTAGAAAGTTAAAAAAGGCCGAATCTATGTTTATGATTATTGGCGATTCAGGTCAGATAGCCAACGTTTCGTTATCGCTGGGCAAATATTATTTAAAGGTTTCCGATTTTGATTCAGCCACTCTTTTGTTAAATAAAGCGCTTCGAATGGGACAAAAGTTTAAGCAATCGAATGTCGTCAATGAAAGCCTTCACCTGCTGTATAGGTTGTATAAGCGAAAAAACAACCTGGGGAAAGCTCTAGCGTATTTTGAAAAATACACCGCTTTTCAGGATAGCATTGAAAAGGTATTGATAAGTTCCCGGCTGAGCAATATGGAGGTAAAATATCAGAATGTTCAAAAGGAGCGGCAGATTGAGTTGCTAAAGCATGAAAAAGAGAAAATACAGTGGCGTGAATCGCGTTTACTGTTCCTGCTTTTTACAGTAATTGGGATAGTTTTGTTTGTCGGATGGATCCTTTTTTTAAAAAGAAAAAAAGAACGACAGATTTCAAAACAACAGGAAAAGATTTTGATTCAAAAAAGGCAGTTGGCGGAAAGTGAACTGAAGACCAAACGTATTAAACAAAAGGAGATGGAGCAGGAGATTGAGTTCAAATCAAAACAGCTAAGCACTCATGCGCTAAACATGGTTCAAAAAAACAGGGTGCTTGGCGAAGTAAAGCAACATCTTGAGGAAATTTCGGGTAAAGTAAAACCTGAATTTCGTGCCAACCTGAAAAAAATAGATTTACTGTTGGCCCGTAATATGAAAACGGATAAAGAGTGGAACCTGTTTAAAATGTACTTTGAGCAGGTTAACAAAAACTTTTTTCAAAACCTTTTTGCCCGATACCCCAAACTAAATACCAACGATTTGCGTCATTGTGCATTGATAAATCTGAATTTAAATGTTAAAGAGGCAGCTTCTCTACTTAACGTATCACCGCACACGGTAAAGAGTGCCCGCTATCGACTGAAAAAAAAGCTGGGGATGAAACCCGGTGATAGTCTAGGAGACTTTATCAGAAGGGTTTAACCTCTCTTTTCCTAAAACTCCTCTCTCCTGGCCAGCTCACCATCAGCTTCGGTGTACCACGATGGGTTACCGGTTAAAAAGCCGGAGGTAATTTGATAAAACTTTTCAGGAGCTTCCACATGTACCCAGTGTGAAGCTCCGGCGATGGTTATAATTTCGGCATGAGGAAAGTTGTATCTGATTTGAGGGAAATCTTCCAGTGTGATATAGTCGGAAGCACCACCTTTAATAAAAAGGGTGGGTTTTTCAAATTGAGTAAGGGTGTCGATGGCATCAAACATTTGGTCAATATTTTTAGAGATACCCTTAAAGTTAATGCGCCAGTCGAACTCGTTGGTTTTGGTTCGGTACAGGTTTTTTAAAACAAAAAGACGAATGCGTGGTTCCTTAATGAATTCGGCAAGCATGGCTTCCACATCACGACGGGTTTTAGCCTGCGACAAGTCAACCCGGTGCATAGCTTCGATTATCTTTTTATGACTTATTCGCGGGCCGTAAGCTTTAAGCGTAATATCGACCACTACCAGCCGTTTTACAAATTGTGGGTTTTCCAAAGCAAACCGCATAGCCACTTTTCCTCCCATGGAGTGCCCCATGATAACAGGGTTGTCAATTTCGTGTTCATCGATAAAATCAAACAGGTCGTCGGAAAGTGCCAGATAGTTAAAAACATCGCTGTGCGGTGAGTGGCCATGATTACGCTGATCAATAATATATATCTCGAAACCTTCAGCTGCAATCCTTTTTCCGTAGGTTACCCAATTATCGGAAACCCCAAACAGCCCATGCAAAATAATGAGGGGCTGGTCGCCCTCTTTCCCATATTTTCGATAAAACAACTCCATAAAACAAATTTTTGGCAAAGGTATAAAGCCTTGTAATAAATTGAATTTTTACCGTTGAGTTTTGGCGGTTTCCATCAGTATTTATTCCACCTGACAATCTTACTCATCGACTTGCGGATTTTCTTCCGGTGCTTATAGCCATCCGGGGTATAGCCTAACGTGATAAGCAGTGCCACTGTTTTTGACGGAGGAATATTCAACAAACGCTGTACTTCAGGTTCATCAAACCAGCCAAGCATGCAGGTTCCCAGTCCCTCTTCGGTAGCTTGCAAACAAAAGTGCTCAGCCGTAATTCCGATGTCTATTAATGGCCACTCTTTCTCTTTCACTTTCATCCCGATTTCGGTAACGGTTTTGGGTTTTTCCAACACGATAGTGACTATGACCGGAACCTGCTTAACAAAATTGTTAAACGATCCCAGTGGCCCGCGGGCTGCCTTGGCAAGCTTTTTAACCAAAATGGGGTCGTCGGCAATTACAAAGCTCCATGGTTGTGAGTTGGAGGCCGAAGGAGCGATGCGTGCTGCTTCCAGACACCGCATAAGCTTATCTTTTTCAACAGGTTTATCGATGTATTTTCGGGCACTTTGACGTGCTTCGGAAAGTTCTATAAAATTCATGGTGTAATTCTTTTCAGTTCAAAATCAATGGCTTTGTTACCCCTGATGTTTTCCTGCCGGTAATGCCAGAGTGTATCGTTTTTCAACGAAATAGTAATCCGGAAAGGATAAATATCCTGTTGAGCCTCGAAAATGTATTTATTAAACCAGTCACTTGTAAGACGATACCTCTTGCGTTCTTTTTTTCGGCTATCAGATTTTAAATAAAAAAACAGCGAGTCGTGGTATGGCTCTATTTTAAACCGGTTAAAAAAAATGGAATCCCGGTTTTGCAGCGAGTACGACATCCCTTCTAAATCATTTTCAAACCGTTTCCATTGAAAGAAGATGGTGGTGCCTTTGGCCGATATCCAGTTACCTTCAAGCTTACCAAGCCGATGAAATGATTGATCGGCATTGGGTGAGCACGATATCATCACCGGGAATAGTATCAAAGCAACCAGCCACCTTTTTATCATTGGTTAAGACGTTTTTTAATGGCTTCTGTTTCGGATTCAAAGCCTGGTTTACCCAATAAGGCAAACATATTCCGCTTATACGCTTCCACACCGGGTTGGTCGAAAGGATTTACATCCAGCAAATACCCGCTTACCGCGCAGGCCATTTCGTAGAAGTAGATAAGTTCACCCAATACAGATTCGCTTATTTCGGGAATAGAAATTCGCAAATTGGGTACACCACCGTCAACGTGGGCAATAGTGGTTCCCAGCTCCGCCATTTTGTTTACTTCGTTGATGCGTTTGCCGGCAAGGTAGTTGAGCTTGTCAAGGTTATCGGCATCTTCGGGCACCAGAAGGGTGTTATCAGGGTTTTTTACCGAAACAACGGTTTCAAACAGGTTTCTTACTCCCTCCTGAATATATTGTCCCATGGAATGCAAATCGGTGGTGTTACTCACCCCTGCCGGGAAGATTCCCTTATTCTCCTTGCCTTCACTTTCGCCGTAAAGTTGTTTCCACCATTCGGTAAAAAAGTACAGGTTGGGTTCGTAGTTAACCATTATTTCCACGGATTTTCCGTTGTTGTAAAGTACATTCCGTACGGCGGCATAAGCCGAAACCGGGTTTTTGCCAATGCTGTAATCTTCTTTTACAAAACTTTCCATCTGTTGTGCACCGGCAATCAGTTTGTTAATATCAAACCCTGCTATGGCAATGGGCAGCAGTCCTACCGGGGTCAGTACAGAATACCTGCCACCAACATCATCCGGTACAACATAGGTTTGATATCCCTTTTCGGTGGCCAGCTGCTTGAGAGCACCGCGCGCTTTATCGGTAATGGCAACTATACGGGTGGCAGCCTCCTTTTCGCCATATTTCTCTTCTAAATGACGACGCAGCAATCTAAAGGCCAGCGCCGGCTCGGTAGTGGTTCCCGATTTTGAAATAACCACGATGGAGTAATCTTTTTCGTTAAGAACCTGTAATAATTGCGTTAAATAGTCTTCACTTATGTTGTGGCCGGCGTACAATATAACGGGGTTGCCTTTTTTCTTTTTCAACAGGTTAAAGGCCGGCGAGAGGGCTTCAATAACCGCACGGGCACCCAGATAAGAGCCGCCAATGCCAATTACTACGCACACTTCCGATTTTGCCCGTAACGAGTTAGCGGTCTGCTCAATCTGTTTTAATAGTGAAGTGTCGGTTTTGGAGGGCAGGTCAACCCAACCCAAAAAATCATTGCCTTTTCCGGTTTTATCATAAATAGCTTTATAATTAGTGTTAATGGTATCCTGAAGGCTTAAAACCTCTTGTTCGTCAATAAATCCGAGGGCTTTTGAATAATCAAATTGTATGTTACTCATGATGGTATGTTTTATTAATTTCTTTTAGCAAATGTAATAATTTAAACGGGCAACAGATTAAAAAACCAATGTCAGCTTCAATAAATAGCAATGAGAATTAGCCTCCGGTTTTCTTTTTCCATACTTTTGTGGTGTGGTATGGCATCATCCGGGGTTTTTGGTTATTGCGCATCAATATCAGAAAGAAAATTCATTTCCATATTTATCTACTGATGGAGTTGTGAAAGCCGGGAATGGACGGTATTTTGATTAGAATTAATTATTTAGATAAGGAGTATTATGAAATCATTTCTTACCATTCTTCTTCTGATAATATCAAACTCATTTATGACCATTGCATGGTATGGCCACTTAAAGTTTTCAGAATGGAGATGGTTTAATAAATTGGGCATAATAGCAGTTATTTTAATTTCGTGGGGGATTGCATTGTTTGAGTATATGTTTCAGGTTCCGGCAAACAGAATAGGGTTTAAAGCCAATGGTGGCCCTTTTAGTCTTGTTCAATTAAAGGTTATTCAGGAAATCATTACTTTATCCGTTTTCGTAATCTTTTCTTTAATCGTATTTAAAACCACCACATTTAAAATCAATCACTTAATCGGATTTGTATTTTTAGTATTGGCAGCCTATTTTCTATTTAAAGATTAAAACACATGAAAAAATTATATGTAACCTTTGTAGCTTTTTTAGTTTTTACCGGGTTTTCCTTTGGTTGTACCAATTTAATTGTAACCAAAGGAGCGTCGAAAGATGGCTCGGCATTTTTGGTCTATTTAAATGATGGCGAGTGGCATCCTCACCTTAACATAACTCCGGCTGCTGATCACGATATTAACGACTCGCTGGTTTATCGTTCGCTCTCGGGAAAAGAGTATAAAATTCATCAGGTGGCACACACTTATCGCGAAATCGGCATTTTGATGAACGAATATCAGCTTGCCCTGGGAGAAACCACTTTTGTCGGAAGAGTTGAGCTGTGGGATAAAAACCTACCGATTAAATATTGGGATTTAATGAAGCTGACCCTTCAGCGCGCCAAAACGGCTCGTGAAGCCATTCAGGTGATGACATCGCTGGTAGAGCAGTATGGTTACGGCAGCGAGGGCGAAAGTTTTTCTATTGCCGACCCCAACGAGGCCTGGCTGCTGGAAATGATTGGAACCGGAGGTGAAGGTGGAGCCGTTTGGGTGGCCATGCGTATTCCCGACGGGATGGTTACAGCGCATGCCAACCATTCGCGAATAGGTGTTTTCCCTTTGGATGACCCCGACAATTGTCTCTACTCAAAAAATGTGATTAAACTGGCAGTGAAAAAAGGATATTACAAACTGCAATCGGGAAAGCCGTTTAAATTTAACGATGTTTACGATCCACCATCACCTTCTCATTTAAAATATACCGAAACCCGTGTTTGGAGCCTGTTCCGGAGGATAGCACCCTCGCGGGACTTTTCACCGGATTATCACCGGGGAGAGCCGGATGCAAAGCCTTATCCTTTGTTTATCAAGCCTGATAATAAACTGGGGCTGAGAGATGTTTTCAGCCTTATTCGCGACCATTACGAGGGAACTGATTTTGATATGACCAAAGGATTGGCGGCAGGTCCTTTTGGAAACCCCAACCGCCCACGGCCCATGGAGTGGGAAATGAACGGAAAAAAATATTCCTGGGAGCGGCCTGTTTCAACACCACAAACTGCTTATTCATACGTAGCTCAGCTTCGTGGCAACATGCCCAATGATTTTGCTTTGGCCTGGTTCAGCTTTGATGATACCTATACCAATTGCTATTTCCCGTTTTATATTGCCTCCGGCGAAATCCCACCATCCTATAAAACCGGCGATATCAGGCATTTCGACAGGGCATCGATGTGGTGGGCTTTTAATTTTGTTTCTAATTTCGCCAATATCCGCTATCAACCCATGGTAAAAGATATCCGGAAAGTGCAGCAAATGCTGGAAACAAAGTTTGTGAAACAGCAGGATTCGGTGGAGCGTGCAGCCCTGACGGCGTCGTACGAACAACGGATTAAAATTTTATCGGCCTTTTCGCTCGCTTCGGGCAATGAAGTGCATAAACAATGGGTGGAGCTGGGAAATTTTCTGGTCATGAAATACAACGATGGTTATGTTAAAGATTCCACCGGGCACATCAAAACAAAAGGCTATCCCGAAGAGTGGCTGAAAACCGTTACGAAGCAGGAAGGGGTGAGGTATTTAATTAACGAGAGCGATTAAAATTCAGGCACTGTTTTTATTTTGGATATCTTTTATAGAAACAGAAACGGTGTTTGTATATTTAAGTGAAACCTGTACCTTTACCCGTTCAAAAAAACGTATCAATGGAACCTGATATTTACCTTTCGCCGGCAAATTTTGGATCGCTGGATTATGAAGCCGAAACCGACCGTATGAGGTTGGCCAACGTGGTTAAAATGTACAATCATCCTGATGTGGAATATGACGAAAAGGTATCATTTTCGGATTTGGAAAAATATGATATTGCCTTAATCGGGATTCCGGAAGACCGGGGAACACTATACAATCATGGAACGGCCGAAGGGGCTGATGAGGTAAGGAAATATTTTTATGCTCTGTTTTCTCATTGGAAAAATCTCAGGATGGTGGATATGGGAAACATCATCAAGGGAAACAGCTTGCAGGATACCTATTTTGCCATTAAAAACGTGGTGTCAGCCTTGCTTGTCAAAGATGTGCTTCCAATTCTTATCGGCGGCAGCCAGGATTTAACCTTTGCCAACTATCTGGCTTACGAGGAGATTGGCAAAATTGTGAATATTACAGCCATCGATTCGGTGTACGATTTGGGACAGGATAATCAGGAGATTAACGCACGATCGTGGCTAAGCCAGATTATTTTACATCAGCCTAATTTCCTTTTTAATTTCACCAACATTGGCTATCAGTCTTATTTTGTCAATCAGGAATCGGTTAAACTGATGAAAGATCTCTATTTTGATGTTCACCGGTTAGGTGTAGTAAGAGCAGACCTCGAAGAGGCTGAACCGATGATTCGTAATGCCGATATTTTAAGCTTCGACATCTCTGCCGTAAGACAATCGGATGCTCCCGGAAATTTTAAAGCCGGCCCCAATGGTTTTACCGGTGAGGAAGCATGTAAACTGGCACATTATGCCGGCTTAAGCGATAAAATCAGCAGTATTGGGTTTTACGAGTTTAATCCGCGACTGGACAACAGGGGTCAAACGGCTCACCTTTTGGCACAGATGGTTTGGTATTTTATCGACGGGTTTGTAAACCGGCACAACGACCTTCCTCATTTGGCCACCGACGATTATGTTAAGTTTATTGTGGCTCCCGAAGGGTTTGATGAAGAGATTGTGTTTCTGAAAAGCAATAAAACCGGCCGCTGGTGGATGGTACTGGAATCGGAGAATAAGGAGAATACCAAGTACCGTCCCCATCAGTTTATTCCCTGTTCGTATGCCGACTATCAAATGGCAATTAACAACGAAATTCCCGACAGATGGTGGAAAGTTCAGCAAAAGTTGATGTAAGGTTAATTACTCATTTCAAAATTTTGTTTTATGGCTTATAACGCTGTCAAATATCCCAAAACCGAAGAAGTTTTAAATGTAATAACCCATGGACTGGGATTTTTGCTCAGTATAGCTGCCCTGGTATTATTGGTGGTATTTGCATCGTTAAAAGGTAACGTGTGGCACATCGTGGGTGTTACTGTTTACGGAACCAGTTTGGTGATTTTGTACCTCGCTTCTACTTTGTATCACATGTCGCGAAAACAGACGGTGAGAAACAAGCTCAATATTTTCGATCATTCATCCATTTATGTATTAATCGCGGGTACCTATACCCCGTTTTTATTGGTAACGCTGCATGGTCCGTGGGGATGGAGCCTGCTGGGAGTTATCTGGGGATTGGCAATCGGGGGTATCGTGTATAAAATATTTTTTATCGGTAAACAAGATATTGTTTCGGCACTACTTTATGTGCTGATGGGTTGGCTCATTATTGTTGCTATCAAACCGCTAAATGAGAGTCTTGCCACAGGAGGATTGTGGTGGCTGCTCGGTGGGGGAATATCGTACTCGGTGGGGGCTGTTTTTTATATGATGAAGAAAATACCATACAACCACGCCATTTTTCATATATGGGTGCTGCTGGGAAGTCTGGCGCATTTTGTGGCCGTGTTTTTTTATGTTCTTCCTTAAAACATAAGAAGCATTAACGTAAATATCATTCCACCCGCCATAAACAATACAAAAGTATAAGGAACAATTTGCCGGGCTTTGAGTCCGGTTATACCCAGTAGTGGCAAGGCCCAGAACGGTTGCAGCATGTTGGTCCACTCATCGCCGTAGGCTAAAGCCATAATTATTTTTGAAACAGGAGTTCCCAATTGCCGGGCAGCTTCAACAATAACCGGCCCCTGTACAGCCCATTGACCGCCACCACTGGGAACAAAAAAGTTGACAATGCCGGCACTTAATAAAGTAAATAAAGGCAGTGTTGTGCTGTTTGAAATATTGACAAAAAAGTCGGTAAAAACCAAAAACAGTCCCGAGTATTTCATAATTCCCATAATGCCGGCATACAACGGAAACTGAATAAGGATACCGGAGGCAGCCCCGATAGACTTGCTTACATAAGTGGTAAATGTATTGATGTTGGGAGTAAGTAAAATGCCAAGGGTGAACAGGGTAAAGTTGATAAAATTAAGGTTGATAAAACTTAAATTGCCGGACTGTACTGCCAGATAAATGGCTGTAACCAAAAAGGTGAGCCCCAGGATTAATGAAAAACCTTTTGAGTAGTCAAGTTTGTCAGCGCCGGTAATTGTAAGCGGTTTTGCTTTTTCGTCTGTTTTTGATTGGATGTTTATCATGTTGCCCTGGCTTCTTTTTGCAAAATAGAGCATCACTACCGGAAGTAACACCAAAAGCGAAATGGTTACAGCGATATTCAAAGATGAAAAAACGGTCTCGCTTAGCGGGATAATCCCGATTTTTTCGGCTAAAAAATGACCCTGCTCAGCCACTTTTAATGGTGCCGACCCCGAAAATCCGCCATGCCATACCATCAACCCCGAATAACCCGCAGCACCCATTAACGGGTAATTGAGTTTTATTTTTCTTTTCGAAAAACTTTCGGCCAGCTTGCGGGCAAAAACAGCGCCAAATATTAAACCCAGTCCCCAGTTTAAAAAGCTAAACATGAGTGTTAACAGGGTAACCCAAAAAGCCGCGGAAGCCGTTGTGGTTATGCCGGATGACAATTTATTGATAAGGGAATTTACCGGCTTGGTAAGTGCCAGCACATAGCCTAACACCAGTATCAGCATCATCTGCATGGAAAAGGTAAGTAGCTCCCAAAACCCTTTAGCCCAGTAACCGGTTAAGGCAAAAAAATGCGGTTCATGGGTTGTATTGGGGGTAAGCCATAGTGCCAAAATAAAGGTAAGATAGGTTAATATTACCGCGATACTAAAGGGTGAGGGTAATATCCTTTTTAAAGTATTGG
>QMPP01000089.1 GCA_003650425.1 Bacteroidota bacterium
TGGTAATTATTTTGCTTAGCATGATATTTATCCGGTGGTTTGTTATAATCCCTTTGCTTGGTGCCGGAGGGATGAGCATAGTGCAGTTTATGGTGTTGTTGCTTTCGGTGCTGTTTATCACCACGGCAGGCTATATTATCAACGACTATTTCGACATGGATGCCGACCGCATTAACAAACCGGGAACAAATCAGGTTGGGACAACCTTTTCGGTAGCGTGGGCTAAAAATGCCTACTATCTCTTTTCTGCGCTGGGCATTGCCGGCGGGTTATTAATTTCGTGGTGGATTGGCGAAATAAACTATACCCTGATCTTTTTATTTACCACCGGCCTGCTTTGGTATTACTCCGAACGCTACCAGTGTCAGATTATGCTGGGCAACCTGGTGGTGGCTCTCCTCAGCGCCCTTTCGTTCGGACTGGTTTGGTTTTACGAGTTTTTCGCTTTAAAAAACAATGCAGAACTCTTTTCATCAGCACAATCAAACTTTAGTTTAATTAGCAAACTGGTACTTATATACATGGGATTTGCTTTTTTTGCCAGCCTTTTCAGGGAGATGATAAAAGATATTGAAGACCTTGATGGTGACAGCCGCATGGGTTGCCGAACACTTCCGGTAGTAGTTGGTTCCGGCAAGGCAAAAAATTACACGCTGATTGTTGGCGTGATAATGCTGGCATTTATACTGTACGTTCAATATTTCCTATTCCTTTCGGGATATCTTTACCTGTTTGGATACTTTTTTGCATTGGACGCTTTGCTGATGCTGATGCTGTTGAAGTTGCGCAGGGCAAAAGACATAGTTGATTTCAGCAACCTTTCAGGACTATCAAAACTATTTATGGCAGCAGGAATCCTTTCCATGCTGATTTTTTATTTTGAACATTAATCGATATGAGCACTCTTCAAAACCGCCTTCAGCATTACGAACTTATTCTTGCCTCCGGATCTCCCAGAAGAAAAATGCTTTTGGAAGAGATGGAACTTGTTTTCAGGATAGATACCCGGCCGGTAGCAGAGGTGCTTCCACAGGGAAAATCGCCGGAAGAGGTGGCGGTCTATTTGAGCAAACTCAAAGCCGATGCTTTTGAGGCAGATTATTTCGATAAACGCACCCTTATAATCACCGCCGACACGGTTGTGGCTCTTGAAAACAAAATTCTAGGGAAGCCCTCCGGAAAAGAGGATGCTGCCAAAATGTTACGGCAACTGTCGGGAAGAGAGCACCGCGTTATCACCGGAGTTACCCTCAGAACATCTCAAAAGGAAAAAAGCTTTTTCGTGTCAACAGAAGTTTACTTCAAACAACTCATGCCTGAAGAGATCGCTTTTTACGTGGATAATTATAAGCCTTTCGATAAAGCCGGTGCTTATGGTATTCAGGAGTGGATTGGCCACGCGGGTATTGAAAAAATAAACGGTTCGTACTTTAATGTGGTTGGTTTACCTACCCACCGGCTTTATGAAGAGCTTTTGTTGTTTATTACCGACAACAAAGTTTGAGCTTTAAGCTCTGTTTCCTGCCACTCTTTTTCTGCATCCGAATCAGCAGTCAATCCTCCCCCGACATAAAGGTTCAGAGTATCGTTGTTGACCTCCGCACATCTCAGGTTAACATACAGGTCTGATTGACCGTTTAACCGCCAGGGACCTAAAAACCCGGTATAGAATTTACGACCATGAGGCTCCACATCTTCAATCAATGAATAGGCATCGTACTGCGGCAATCCACATACTGCCGGTGTAGGATGAAGTGCCTCAACCAACTTATCAATGTTTTTGTCAGCATCAATTCCATCCACTTTAAAGATGGTTTGAATATGTGCTAAATGGCCTGCCCTGACAGTCTTTGGTTTTTCCTCGATAAACTTTTTTATTCCCAATTTTAGAAGCCGCTCACGGATAAATTCTGAAACATATTGTTGTTCAACAATCTCTTTATTGCCCCAATGAACCTTGCCGTTTTTATCAAAAGTGGCTGTTCCTGCCAGCGACATAATAACCACCTCTCCCCCGGGCTTTTGACTCAGCAATGTTTCCGGAGTAGCACCAATCCATGTTCCAACATCAGGAATAGAGAAAAGATAGACAAAGGTATTAGGATACTGCTTCACCAATCGAATATAAAGCGATGCAAGGTCAAATCTGTTATCTGGCTTTACCACTTTCAATCTGGAAAGCACCACTTTTTGAAGATCCCCGTTCTTCAATCTGCGAATCAGGTTTTGAGCAATTTTCAAATACGCTTGCTTTGAAAGCTCGTACGACTCTATTTTCGACGTCACAGATGCCCGGTTTGGCATCTGCTTCACTTTTTCAATAAAATCAATAAGACCTTGCGAGGTATCGGCAAACAAATCGCTATTGATAAAATAGCCAACGCCTGTTCTTGCTGACTCGAAAGGGAAAACCAAAAAACCACTAGAATAACAAATCTCTTTTATATTATGAACCAGGTGAACCGGCTCCGCCTGCGCAATCAGATGCGTCTCACCATTCTCAGGGTGTTGATACAGAGCAAATGGAATACCTTTCTGCTGCAAAAGGTTAATAGCTTTTATGAGATTTGTTTGATGCATAAGGGTTAACAAGAATAGCCTCAAGTGAATATCTTGTTAGGTAGTTTCAAAAGTACAATTATTATTTTTACTAACGAAATAATCTTACCTATTCAAATGCTGCTACACAAAAAAAGCGGCTCACTTGGTGATCCGCCTTTTTTTTAAAACTTATTTTATTTAATTCCACACTCTTTGGCAATTTTTTTAGGAATGGCTTTTTTGTGAACAGTAATCCCGATGGTTTGCAGTTCAACAAAAGAGACAGAAGCATAAAAGTAACCTTTGTAAACCTGATCGGTTCCCCATGAGTTTTTAATTTTATAAAACTTATCACCATTTTGGTCGTACGCAATTCCCACTATTTGCATACCGTGATCATCGGTAACTTCGTAATCGTTGTACTCTTTCTGACGCATCTCCTGAGTAATCACCTTTTCTTTTATTGGCTTGTCGAAGCCATAAAGTGCTGCTCTCTTTTCTTTCGCGGTCAGTTTTTCCCAGTTGGCACGGTCGGTACCCGATAAATCAGGGCGCTCTTCGTCAGGAATAACAGCAACACCTTTTTTCCAGGAAAAACCTTTGTCGCTAACATCGGCACCCCAGGCAACAGTATATCCGTTTTCCAGCGCATTATCGATAATAGCCATCATATCCTCCATAGGGATATTCATCCAATCGGCCCACAACCAGTTGTCGGAAATGGCCAGTGCAAACGGTTTATAAAAAGGATGGTGGGTATATGATGTAAAGGCCACATAATCATCAGGGTTGATGCCGGTCATATCTCTAAAACTTTCAGGAGTGTACTCTTTTCCTTCGTAGGTAAAAGTAGTTGGAAGTTCACCCAGGTAAGTATCAACAACCTTGTCAAAACCATCGTGCCACACGGGAGTGAGCTTACGGTTTTTGTTTTTAACAACCGCGTCAACATAACTCTGCAAAACGGCATCCATCTCACCATGGACATGTTTCTTTTCACCATAGTTTAAACCCGGATAAACAGTATCAGGTACCATTCCATACTCTCTGATAACTCTGAATACATCAGTAAATTCGGCACCGGCACCAAAATTCAATTTCCCTCCTAAACGAACATATTTGGTAGCCCTGTCGCGATAAGTGTGATTTACAATAAACATTTCAGAAAGGTCGTACTCTTTACCCTGCAACCTCATCAACTCTGCTTCAACAAACCCAACGCCCGAAAAACTCCAGCAGGTTCCTGAACGATACTGGTTTTTAACCGACGTGTGAGGTACAATAATTTTATCGGTAAACTGATACCCTTTCTTCTCCTCTTTTTTCTCTTCCTGGGCAAAAACAGAAAGATTAAACATAAATGTTGCAATAAGCAACCATGACAGCTTTAACTTCATAATAATAATTTTTTTGAGTGGTTATTTTTTTTAAGACAGCAAATGTATGAAAATGAATGCAACCGGGAAATGTATTTTTGGAAATTGTTTATCATCATTAATTTAAGTACATTTGCATTGTTTGACAAGAACCAATTTTATAACGATAGGTTTCACAAAGAAAAAATAAGGTCATGAGCACTTCAGATATAATAGTAATCCATCCTGAAGATGAAAAGTTAAAGGCTTTGAAAGCTTTTCTAAAAGCCCTTGAAATAAAGTTTGAAGTTATTAAAAATCAACCTTACAATAAAAAATTTGTAAATACTATTATTAAAGGTGATGAAGACATCAAAAAGGGAAACGGGAAAAAAATAACCCTTGACCAACTTGATGATTTATGGAAATAATTCTATTACCGGAAGCCGAAAACCATCTTAATTTCTGGAAAAAAACGGGAAATAAAAAAGTGCTTAAAAAAATTTCAGAATTAATAAAAGCCACCATAGATTCTCCTTATGAAGGCCTTGGCAAACCCGAGGCACTAAAATATCAGCTTACCGGCAAATGGTCCAGAAGAATTGATCAGAAAAATAGATTTGTATACATGGTTACGGATAAATACCTTTACGTGTATTCTTTAAAAGGACATTATTAAATTAAACCTAACGATTTTTCGGGTAAATTACTTGACGTTAAATGCCAGTAACTTTTCCTCTTCAATAAAAGCTTCAAAGTGATCGTTAATTTTTGTCGGGCCAACGCCCTGGGGGGTTCCTGTAAAAATGAGGTCGCCGGTACGCAGGGTTACAAATCTCGAAACATAAGCAATAATGGCATCAAAGGTAAAAATCATATCTTTGGAGTTGCCCTGTTGACGAAGCTCATCATTAATTTTAAGTGAAAAGTTGATGTTGTTTAAATCTTCAAACCGGCTCTTAGGTAAGAAACTTCCCAAGGGTGCTGCCTGGTCAAACGCTTTGGCAATTTCCCAGGGAAGTCCTTTTTTTTTGGCTTCGGCTTGCAAATCACGGGCGGTAAAATCGATACCGATGCCAATCTCGTTGTAATACTTATGAGCAAATTTTTCTTCAATATGACGCCCGTTGCGATCAATCTTAACCACCAGCTCCGTTTCGTAATGAACATTATTAGAAAAATCGGGATAAAAAAACGGATTATGCTTTAACAGCAGTGCTGTATCGGGTTTCATAAAAAACACCGGTTTCTCCGGAACAGGATTGTTTAACTCCTTGGCGTGATCGATGTAATTTCGACCTATGCAGATTATTTTCATACTCAAATTTGTTAATTTACATAAAGCTACTTTATTCAACTGCCTGATATTTCAAAAACCAAACTACACAACACCTCAAAATATCATTATCTCATAACACCATTAAACCATTGTACCATTAAACCATTGTATCATTGTACCATTAATCCATTGTACCATTAATCCATTAATCCATTGTACCATTAATCCATTGTACCATTAAACCATTGTATCATTGTACCATTAATCCATTGTACCATTAACCCATTGTACCATTAATCCATTGTATCATTAACCCATCACTTCATCCTCAGCTTAATTTTTGTCAACAGTTTTTTTGTATAAAGCGGGAAATCAGATTTCATTATCCACCCATAATAACCCGGATCCGATTTAAAAACATCTTCCACAGTTCTCCCCCTATACTTACCAAAGTTAATAACCTCCTCATTTTTATCATTATAAATTATCTGCCCCATTAAGTCGGCGTTACGATGATGACTTGAAAAGGCCTGCAACTTATTCATATCGTTTTGAACGGGCTTGGAGATATTACCGTCTCTATCCTTGAATTCAACCTCCCGGTATCTGTCTAGCTGAGCTTTTAAAATCTCGTAGGTGGCTTTGGTATCGGCTTCAGCACTGTGGGCATTATCAAGCTCCTTGTCAAGGTAAAATTTATAGGCAGCGCTCAGGGTACGTTGTTCCATTTTCATAAAAATATTCTGAACATCAATAAGCCTTCGGTTTGCAACATCGAAATCAACATCAGCCCTTAAAAACTCCTCTACCAACATGGGTATATCATATCTGATAGCATTATAACCGGCGAGATCGCAATTCTGTAGAAATCGATCAATATCTTTAGCAACTTGCTTAAAAGTGGGTTTATCTTTTAGATCTTCCACCGTAAAGCCATGAATCTTTGATGCTTCTTCCGAGATAGGATACTCCGGATTTACCACCCAGGTTTTACTCTCTTCCGTCCCATTTGGATTCACTTTGTAAATATTAATCTCAATGATGCGATCTTTGGCAACATTCAAACCGGTTGCCTCAATATCAAAAAAAGCCAGCGGCTTTTGTAAGTTTAATTCCATGATAAATGTATTATCGTGCAAAAGTATGAAAATAGAAGAGGCCTTTTTCTATAATAATTTATTATTTCTTATGAAACTATTTAAATAATTCATTAGCTTTGACCGGTCGTTCAGTCATAAAAAACAAATTACATGAGTCCCAGAACAGATAAACAGTTTGAAACCATTAGAAACGAAAAAATTAAACTGATATCGAAAACCGCTTTAAAATTGTTTGCCGAGCATGGTTACGAATCCACCTCCATAAGCATGATTGCCAAAGAAGCCGGTATTTCAAAAGGATTAATTTACAACTATTTTGAAAGCAAGGTAGCACTCCTAAGATTAGTAATGGAAAAAGGTTTAAAAGAGTTTATGAGTATTTTGAGTATAGAGAATGAAACCATAATTCAGCGTAATAAAATTATCGACTTTATTGATCGAGGTATTCAGACATTAATAGATAACCCGGAGTATTACAGACTTTACTTTTCACTTACCATGCAGCCTAAAGTATCGGATTTGATAAAGAATGACATTTTACCGCTATTTGATAAATTATTTACAATCTTTACCAAATATTTTTCTCAGAAAGGCGAAACAAACCCTTACGTAAAAACACGCTATTTGATGGCTGTTTTTGATGGAATTGGTATTCATTATTTATTGGATATTGAAAACTTCCCCCTCAATGAGGTGCGAGATATTTTAGTAGCACAGTTTTAATTGAACAGGCACTGTATGGCAAATAGTAACAAAATTATAATCTCATGAAGAAAACATTTCTATTAATAGCTTTGATGTTGTTAGTCGGGGCTACCAACCTCTTTTCACAACCACTTACAGCAAAGCAAATTGTTGAAAAATCTGACAACCTGCAGCGCGGCAAAACCAACTACAGCGTATTTTCCATGACCATCATCCGGCCCAAATGGAATCGTACCATCGAAATGAAAAACTGGTCGAAAGGCCGTGATTATGCCATGACCTACATCACCGCTCCTGCCAAAGACAAAGGGCAGGTATTTTTAAAACGCAACAACGAAATGTGGAACTGGGTTCCATCCATCAGCCGCATGATTAAAATTCCACCCTCCATGATGTCGCAGGGCTGGATGGGCTCCGATTACACCAACGACGATATTTTAAAAGAGAGCTCCATTGTAGTAGACTACAACCATAAAATAATTGGCGAAGAAAAAATAAGCGGAATAGATTGTTATAAAATTGAACTAATTCCTAAGGAAGAAGCTGCTGTAGTTTGGGGAAAAGTAATAAAATGGATTAGTAAAAAAGAGCATTGGCAACTCAAAACCGAATATTTTGATGAAGACAACGAGCTGGTACGGACAGAGCTTGCTTCGGAAATCAAACAGTTTAGCGACAGAAAGCTTCCGTCAAAGCTGGAAATTATCCCTGCTAGCAAACCTGGTCAAAAAACTGAAGTCATTGTAAAATCAGCGAAGTTTAACATCAAACTGGATGACGGATTTTTCTCCCAGCAAAACATGAAGCGAGTGCGATAGTCTGCGCATCTCCGCTAAAAGTGCCTTCAACTCAGGATGACAACAGCGGAAATTAACAACGTAACTACGTGTCATGCTGAGCGTAGTCGAAGCATGACGAAAAGAATAATAAATATTAAAAAATCAGATTAATGGAACTACGTATTGCTTGGAGAAACATCTGGCGGAATAAAAAACGAACCATGATAACGGTAACTTCCGTGATGCTGGCCGTAATATTAGCCGTCTTCGTAAGATCGTTACAAGAAGGTTCCTACGCTAAAATGATAGAAAATGCCGCAGGACAGTTTACCGGGTATGTTCAGATTCACCAAAAAGAGTATTGGGATGACCAATCGCTGGACAATGGAATGGAAGTCAACGACTCATTACTCGGTGTTATTAAATCCATCCCCCAAATAAAAGGTGTTAACATGCGCCTCGAGAGCTTTGCATTGGCTTCCAACGAAAAGAACACCAAAGGAGTACTGGTAATGGGAATCAACACGGTATCAGAAGATTCAATGTTAAACCTCAGCAGTAAAATGATTACCGGACACTACCTTAACCCAAACGACAATTCCATTTTATTAGGCTCGAAACTAGCCAATTTTCTGAACATTTCTACCGGCGACACGCTGGTGATGCTGGGTCAGGGCCACTGGGGACAATCAGCCATCGGTGCCTATCCAGTGAAAGGAATCGTGAAAATGCCATCGGCTGAAATTGACAGACAGATTGTTTTTATGCCACTAAAATTGGCACAATCATTTTACTCGTTTCCCAACGGCATCACTTCTATTGTCGTTAAATTTAACGACGCCACCCTAACCAAATCAATAACCACAAAGCTAAATAACAAACTAAAAAATAGCGACTACCGTGCCATCCCGTGGCAAAAAATGACCCCCGAACTGGTACAGGAAATTCAAAGCGACCGCAGTGGCGGAATATTCATGATTGCTGTTTTGTACATGATTATTGCCTTCGGCGTATTTGGAACCACCCTCATGATGACCGAGGAACGCAAAAAGGAATTCGCGGTACTGGTAGCCATTGGAACACAAAAAACCAGGTTAATGTTGATTTCGTTGTATGAAAACATACTCATAAACGGACTGGCCATACTAATGGGAGTCCTGATATCAGTTCCGCTGGTCTATTATTACAGCGCTCACCCTCTCAGGATGACAGGAGACGCAGCTGCTTCGATGGAAAACCTTGGAATCGAGCCAATCATGCCTACCACGTTAAGTGCCGATATTTTTATTAATCAAATAATCGTTATCCTTATCATTGTAGGCATCGCCACATTATACCCGCTTATCTCGCTTGGAAAAATGAATCTAATCAAATCATTACGCAGATAAACAGGCGCAACAATCATACATCATCAAGTTTATTTTGATTGAAAAAAAGTACCATGAAACAAAACGACCATACAATATTTAAAATCTCCTGGAGAAACATCTGGAGAAACAGGCTAAGAAGCTCAATCATCATTTTGGCAGTTACTATTGGCATTTTTGGCGGCCTGGTATCTACCGGAATCATGAAAGGAATGGTAATGGGGCTAATAAACAATTCGCTTGAGAATCAAACATCACATATTCAAATTCACAACAAACAATTTGTGGAAAACAATGAAGTTGGCTTTTTAATGAACAAGACCGACAAACTACTGTCAAAAATCAGCAAAGAACCTGCTGTTAAGTCTGTATGCGAACGAACCAAAACCTTTGGCATGGCTTCAACAGCTTCCAAATCGGCCGGTATCATGGTAAATGGCATTGACCCCGTGAGAGAAAAAACAGTAACAGGAATATGGAAAAAAATTGTAAAAGGAGGAGGTACTTATTTCGAATCTAATAAAAGGAACAGAATTGTTATCAGCGAAAAGTTGGCTAAAAAACTAAAGGCACGAATAAAATCAAAAATTGTTATTACGTTTCAGGATTACGATGGAAACCTTACCGGTGCCAGCTTTAAAGTAGAAGGAATTTATCGCACTCAAAATTCGATGTTCGACAAACAAAATGTATTCGTAAGAAAAACCGACCTGGATAAATTGCTGAATATGCCATCCCATTCGGCTCACGAAATTGCCATCGTATTAAAAAACTACAAGCAAACCGGTGCAGAAGTAGAGCGCATTAAAAGGCTAACACCCGACTACCTTGTTCAGGGATGGCCTGAAATAGACCCATACCTGCAAGTATCAGCTTCAATGGTCGATTTTATGCTCTATATTTTTATGCTCATTATTTTGATAGCCCTTGGGTTTGCCATTGTTAACACCATGCTAATGGTTATTTTGGAACGCACCAAAGAGTTGGGTATGATAATGGCCATTGGCATGAATAAGTTTAAAGTCTTTAAGATGATTTTTTACGAAACCACCCTTTTAGGCATTATCGGCGCCTTGGTCGGCATCGTTATCAGTGCAGCTTTCACCCTTTATTTTGGCCGATATGGCATTGATATTTCCATAGTTGGAAAAGGGTTTGAAGCAATGGGATATGGCACGGTGATGAAACCCTATTTAGAATTAACCGATTATTTTCAGGTACTGATAATGGTAATTATCACGGGGCTGATAGCTTCAGTTTTCCCCACCATCCGCGCCTTAAAAATGAAACCGGTGGAAGCGATTAGAGACTAGTGAAATAAAATTGAAAAATAGTGCATTTAGGTTTAAAAAGTATTTAAGAATGATGGATTTAAAATTTAAAAATAATGAAGTGCGATCAGACCTCTAAGAGATTATTTATGAATAGCCCTGCAACAAAACCCAAGGAGATTAACGCTGGCGAAAAAGATAAACACAAAATAACAATCAGATGAAAGTAATAGAAATTAAAGACCTCTACAAAAGTTACCATGATACCGAAGTGGAAGTAAAAGCCGTTAACGGTATAAACCTGATATTTGAAGAGGGCGAATTCTCGGCCATTGTAGGCCCTTCAGGCTCCGGAAAAACCACACTACTCAACGTAATTGGCGGGCTGGATGCACCATCATCCGGCTCGGTAATTATTGATGGTACCGATATCAGCACCCTGTCATCAAGGCAAATGATTGATTTCAGGCTACACAACATCGGTTTCGTTTTTCAGGCCTACAACCTGATACCGGTGCTTACTGCCAAAGAAAACGCGGAGTTCATCATGCAACTGCAAAAAAAGTCGAGGGCAGAACGCGATGCCCGCATTGCCGAGCTATTTGCCGCCATAGGCATTCAGGGCAAAGAAAACATTCGCCCCAATCGGTTGTCGGGTGGTCAGCAACAACGGGTGGCTGTGGCACGCGCTCTCGCTTCCAAACCCAAGTTTATTCTGGCTGATGAACCAACCGCCAATCTCGATAGCAAGTCCACAGCCAACCTGCTGGATATCATGCGCAAGCTAAATGAAGATGAAAACATTACCTTTATCTTTTCTACCCACGACCAACGGGTTATCGACAGGGCCAAAAGAGTTATCCTGTTGGATGATGGTAAAGTAACGAAGGATACAAAAACAAAATAACAGGATTGTAAAAATTATAAGCTTAGCCAACTTCTAATTATCTTACTTGAAAATGAAAAAACCGATAACGCTCATATTACTTTTATTAAATCTTGCTTTACAAGCGCAGGACAACACCGGTAATACACGTAACTGGACGCTCAGCGGTTACGTTAAATACATGCAAACTATCTCGTTTCAGCATGTTGATGAACAGTGGATGACCGACAACCTGCTTCATAACCGACTTATTTTTAACTGGAATATCACCAACAACTTAACTTTCAATACCCAAATGCGTAACCGACTGTTTTATGGTGAAACCGTTTCAGGGTTTCCTCAGTATCCTGACATCATCAACCGGGATAATGGGCTGGCAAACCTTACGTGGAACATTTTTAAAGAAAAATCTACCTTTATGAATACTACTTTCGACCGGTTATACCTCGATTATAACCTTGGTAAATTTCAGGTAACGGTGGGAAGACAACGAATTAACTGGGGACAATCTTTTGTGTGGAATCCCAACGACCTTTTTAATTCGTACAGTTTCTTTGATTTTGATTACGAAGAAAAATCCGGCAGCGATGCTATTCGGCTTCAGTTTTATCCTTCTTATTCTTCAAA
>QMPP01000090.1 GCA_003650425.1 Bacteroidota bacterium
CTGGTTTCATACCCACCAAAATCGTCAGTATTACAGTGGTCATATTTGGGAAGCGCTGCCATCTAAAGTTGAAGCCAATACAGATATAATACTTGCTCTTTTAGATGAATTGGAGTTGAAAGCAACATTCTTTGTCTTAGGGTGGGTGGCTGCACATAATCCTGATGTAGTAAAAAAAATTCATGCAAAAGGACACGAAATCGGAGCACATTCTCATTGGCATCATAATCCACAGCTTTTAAAACCTGATGACTTTGAAAAAGATATTCAGTTATGTTTATCACATATTCAGGATCTTACAGGAGAAAAAGTTACAGCCTATCGGGCTCCCGGTTTTAATTTGAAATTAAAAGATAACTGGGCTTTTGAAATTCTGGCGAAAAACGGAATAAAAGTAGATAGCTCGGTTCAGATTAACAGAATGAAAAATAACCCGCCTGTTGTTATCAAAGCAGGGGATAGTGAAATCCTGGAGTTTCCGCTTATTACCTCTTCAATAGGAATTCCATACAGTGGTGGAGGTTATTTTAGAGTATTACCCAAATTCTACATTAACCATTTCATTAGAAAGCATGATTACAACCTGTTGTACTTACACCCTCGTGACTTTGATGACCATTATCCCTTTTCCAATCTGTTTTCATTATTTCGAAACTTATTAAACTCGATTAATACTTCAATTTGTCGTGACCATCTGATAGATGTGCTGAGTGAATTGGAAACCTGTACAATAAAAGAAGCCGCCATTAAATACAAAAGCACAAACAAAGTATGATTTCCATTAAGCAAATGATAGCAATTACATTACGTAGCACCATAAATCTGTTGGCTGCTTTTGTGTTTATGCTATTGCTTAATTGGATGTTTACTAAAATGGGAGCATGGTTTTCAGGTTTTCCCGGCGTGATTGAATGGGACGGACTTCAAATAAAAGCGATGTCCCAAACATGGAATTTGAAGCAGGTGTTGGGAATTTATCTCTTACCGTACTTTGGATTTGTTTTAATTTATCTTGTTTTTTCAATCAAAAGACAAGTCCCAATAAAGTTGTTACCCCCGATACATCTGTTTTTTAGTTGGGTTTATACGCTACTAATCGTTGCAGTATTTTTAGTGCCTGTTTGTGAATTATTCTATAGAAATGGCATTTATTACGTCTTATCATGGATCTACTTCAATCGTTTTGAGAAAATATTATTTGTCTTTGTTTTATTGATGTTATACATGATTAGGGTTTTTCGGATTTCACCTGTTTTTAGTTCAAGTCTAAATATTCAGCCTTACACATTTATTACCGGAAGTCTCATTCTCAAGCAACTTCCTTTCCTTTGGTATATTCCATACCTATTGCTATTCCTGTCGGTAATAGTAATTTCATCCCCCTTCTCTCTTCACGAAAACTGCCTTTTAACCGGACTATTATTTACATTATTAGTAAACACTCCTTTGATAGCAAAATACAAAGTGATAATAAAGTAGGTTTCTCCCCACCTATGTCTGCAACTACACGAGCCTCCCGGCGAGCTAATCACACAACCAACGCGAGTAAATTACTCTGCAGATTTTTTACTTCCCCTAATCTTTTCCACCCAAAGTACCCATAATAAGAATATTACAACGTAAAAGAAAGGTCTTAAAATCCACAGGTGGATAAAGTCCCAATGTTGAGGCCAATGAACAACAACGATAGATAAAATTACTATTCGTAAAATATTGTTTAGGTGAATGATAATCAATCCAATTGGTATATACCATAACTTTTTCTTCCAGGAACCAGGAAACAGTATCATAAGGATTGTCCATTGGTAAAATTGTTTTAATCCTGAACAGGCACCTTCAACAGCCACATAACCATTTATTTCAGGTAACAAAATGGTGTTGTGCATGGTTGTTACATGATAGCCGATAACATGGTCAACAATCCATGCTGCAGGTAAAAATACCTGATGTGCCATAAATTCTTCCATTTCCGAAAAGAAGACAAACTCTTTTAAAAAATGTTTTAACCCACCAGTCCACCAAAGCCAGTGAAAGAAATAGATTATTATTCCAAATAATAACACATCTACAATAGGCTGTAATTTGTATTTTTTAATAAACGACTTAACAATAGGTAAATAAGGATACACCATAAGTTTATATTATTTCAACAAATAAAAGAAAAATTATGATACAAAGCATGGTTTATCCCCTTTGGGTTGCTCATTACCCATCTTGTAAATGTGTTTAGAATTTCCGGATTGTCTGTCATGTTAATTTACATGCCTCACCACTGGCAGTTCATCCACGATAATATCTACCGCCCTTTTTTTTATGTTGTTATGTTTGCTTTATGGGTTTGGTGGGTTGAGAAGTTTAGAAATAAAGCAAAAACAAGATAACACACTCCTGTTTTCTGCCAAGTTACACCAACTAAGGATAAACTGCGTCGGAAAATTCAATAACCACTGAATGACGTCCGACGCAGGAGGACTTATGACAGCGAAGCGTAATTAACGCGATCGCAGGGAGCTAATCACGTGAGCCTCCTGGCGAACCAATGACGCGTGTTAGCGCAAATGACGCCGACCAATAGGAGGCTAATGACGTATGCAACGAAGTGAAGTGCTAATTACACGAACCCCCCGGCGAGTAAACAACATTTTTTATTATCTTTGTAGCTAATATATTAGTTTTAACAGATTAATATTTAGTTTTATGGATAATATAATAGCTGATAACGATTTTGTGTTGGACGATTTTAATCCGGCATCGGTTTCAAAAAAGATTGCAGGAAGGATGAGGCAAAGAAGGTTGCTTTTAAACCTCTCTCAAGAGCAACTGTCTAAAATGTCCGGCGTTTCATTAGGGAGCTTGAAACGCTTTGAAAACAAATACCAAATTTCCCTAAAGCATCTCCTGCAACTTGCCATGGTGCTTGACGCGATGAATGAGTTCCATAGCCTGTTTTCCGAAAATAGGTTTGCCAGTATTGATGACGTGCTAAAAAGCAAGAAGGCAAAAAAGAGAAAAAGAGCCCGGGATGAAAAAAAGCACTGACATAGTACACATCTTAATAGATGATCAACCATTGGGAAGGATGGTGCTGTCACCTGATTACCTGTGCTTGTTTGAGTATGATGGGGAGTTTCTATCCAATGGGTTTTCTATATCACCGTTTTATCTACCGTTGCGAAGCGGGTTGTTTACTGCCCGTCGCGAACCTTTTAACGGCCTTTTTGGTGTTTTCAACGACAGTCTTCCGGATGGGTGGGGAAACCTGTTGGTTGACAGATACCTGTTAACACAGGGAGTAAAACCAAGGTTGCTTTCGCCGCTCGACAGACTTAGTATTGTTGGAACTTCAGGGATGGGTGCACTGCAATATATTCCTGATAAGCACATTGTTTCGGGTAAAAAAACAAACGACATCTCATTTCTTGCTAATGAAGTTAGTAAAATTTTGTCTGAAGTTGATTACAACACACCGCTGGCAATGCTGGCTGAAAAAGGAGGCTCTTCAGGAGGTGCCAGGCCGAAAGTATTGTTAAATATTAATGGAGAGCCGTGGATGGTTAAGTTTCCCTCTTCACTTGATCTTCCTGAAATAGGTAGTCTGGAGTACACCTTTTCTCTTGTAGCAAAAAAATGCGGTATTGAAATGTCGGAGACAAAACTGCTTGAAGGAAAATATTTTGCCATTCGTCGGTTTGACCGCGTAAAAAATCAACGTGTTCATATGCACACGGCATCGGGGTTATTGTATGCCAGTCACAGATTTCCTTCACTTGATTATATCGACCTGATAAAAGCAACTATGGTGCTGACTAAAGATAGTGAAGAGGCTTACAAACTTTTTCGTTTAATGGTTTTTAATGTGCTTACGGGCAATAAAGACGACCATGCTAAAAATTTTAGTTTTTTGTATCAATCAGGAAAATGGCAACTCTCTCCTGCGTATGATCTTGTGCCAAGCGAAGGATTTAACGGTAATCACTCTACCACCATTGCCGGTAAGGGAAACCCCGGGATAGAGGATATGTTTAAAGTAGCATCCGAAACCGGACTAAAACTAAAAAGAGTTGAAAATATCTTTGACGAAGTGTATGAAAATAGTCTTGAAATTCGCCTCCGCGGTTGGAAATAAAATGAATTTCTGATACCTGTCCTAATTTGTCCCCGGAGTCTGTCGATTGCACTAAGCCGAAGTGTTAGAAAGACAAAGAGCGTCGTCAAATTCAATAACTACTGAATGACGGCAAAGCCAAACAACGCGACCAACGGGAGCAAATGACGTCCGACGCAGGAGGACTTATGACAGCGAAGCATAATTGACGCGACCGCAGGGAGCTAATCACGTGAGCCTCCCGGCGAACTAATGACGCGTGTTGGCGCAAATTACGCCGACCAGCGGGAGGCTAATGACGCACGTAACGAAGTGAAGTGCTATATAATTCTAAAACGGCAAATCATCCCCACCACCATCACCGGCAGGAAGATCAGTATTATCAAGCGGGGTTGGCTCTTGTTTAGTGGCTTGTGGCTCATTATTACTGCTTTGGTAACCCTGACTGTTGCCACCGGCTTTCTTAATAATATTTATCTTGTCAGCTAATATTTCCGTAAAATACTTGTCGTTGCCATCTTTATCCTGGTACTTGCGGTTTTTAATTTTTCCTTCAACATATACCAAATCGCCCTTGGCAAAGTTTTTCTCTGCGAGGTAGCGGTATCCTGCCACGTTGTGCCAGTCTGTTTGATCTACCCATTCGTTCGTGTTTTTATCGAGATAGCTTTCGGTTGTGGCTACCGAAAAACTTACTTTCTTTGTCCCGCTGTCAAAGGTAAACACTTCAGGGTCTTTGCCAATGTTTCCAATCAGCATTACTTTATTTAATCCTGCCATAATATTAAGTTTTTTGGGTTAATTACTATTTCAATTCTAATTATTATATACTACTGTCCCTACAACGATTCCCACCATTTTTAATGTGTTTTTATCAATTTTATCCATGGTATCACCGGTGGTGTGCCAATATTCGTAAAAACTTCTGTTGGAGCTGTTTTTATCAAGATGGATAATGTCGATGGTTGGAATGTTACGGTATTTGTTAATAAAAATGTGGTCATCCGAAATAGCCCCATCTTCCTGATTGACAAAAGCCTCTCCATAGCCTAGCTCGTCGGCTGTTTTCCACACTTCATTCACCACGTATCCGGCGTATCCCATAGAGTAATACTCTTTTAAAAAGGTAGGATTTTTGGCACCGACCATGTCGAGCAAAATACCGTAATTGGCTTCGTAACCTTTAAGGTGAGGCGATTTAGCCCAGTACTGTGAACCTAGTCCCCAATCGTTTTCGTTGGAAGGGTGGCTTTCAAAATCAGGAGGACCCCAGTCTTCCAGGTCAACCAGCAGCACGTCAACACCCACATCCGGGCGGTGAAGTTTGAACTGCCTCATCAACTCCATTAAAACAGCCACCCCGCTGGCACCGTCGTTGGCAGCATCAATGGGTTTGTGATAGTTGGCGGGGTTTTTATCGTGGTCGGCAAAAGGACGCGAATCCCAATGTGCCAGCAACAGCACCCTGGAACCGGCATCAGGATTTAAAGAACCTATAATGTTAACACCATTTCGGGTTACCCCGTCGTAGGTTCGGGCTCTGAATTTTTGAATATATACCGTATCCGAAAACTGTTTCATTTTGTTTATAAGCCAGCCGGCGCAAGCGGCATGCGCTTTGGTTCCCGGCACCCGTGATCCGAAAGCAACCTGTTTGGCGGTATAAACATAAGCCGAATCGGCATTAAACGAAGCGGTGACAACCTCTTTTGGCTTGCTTGTTTTATGGTTATTTTTCGTTTGCGTTCCACACGATGTTGCCAAAACCAACATCATGTTTAACAGCAGTATATAAATGGATGTTTTCATTCGTTGTTGTGTGTAAAATTAAGTTTAGCGATGTTGAGCACCAAAAGGGGAGCTGTTTTAGCCCACTGTTGATTCCATTCAACCAGCGTTTCCAGAATTTTTGTCCAGGTTTCTTCCCCCTTTTTTCCTACCATAAAGCGCCATGGCTGCTCGTTAAAAGCCGAAGAACTCCAGCGTGCCGCTTCCAGTAAGGCAGTAATTGAATCCTCTTCAACAACCTGACTGCTAAATACCCGGGGACTCCATCGCTGAGCAATAATAGAATGAATAGGGGTTTTTGTTTTGGCAGGTTTTTGCATCCGTATTGTTTTTCTGCAAAGGTAAAAAAGTTTTGGCGTGGACGAATAGGTTACAAATTGTAAATCAATAAAAAGCTCAAACTAGGCTAATTCTTATTTTGATGCGCCGGTTTTATGAAAATATCAGTTTCGGCAAACAGGTACAAGATTATAATCTATCTATGAGTCGAGTCTAAAAAGGTAGATTTTTGTCAAAATCGAGTTTACCCTGTACAAAGCTAACAGGGGCGGAGAGAATTTTGCAACCGAAGTTAACGTGTTGTTAATGAGGATTGGAAAATTCTTGACAACGAAGAGTTTGGCAACAAAGACCCTTTTTAGACTCGACTCATTCATTTTTCTCCTGCGGAGAAAAAACCCGGATGAAAGCAGTTAAAATATCCAAATCAGCAATAGCCATGATATACTACCGCGTAGCGGTTAAAGAATTGTATCTTACAGCCAAGTCGTAAACCTTCCCCGTAGGGGATACCGAAAAACGAAGAACCAATTCTATCTCCTCAATTCCATCTCTACACATTTGCAAAAAGGCAGAAAACAGGTTTTATTTCTCTTAATTTCTATTATATTAATCATTTAGAAAGAAAAATCCTCATTATTTCGTCGTGGCTATTAAAATTGTTTTATTTTTGCCTACCAAATAATAAGCTAAGTTTTAATCATTTAAAAAGTATAAGGATATGACAAAAGCAGAAATCGTAGCAGAAATTGCTACCAAAACAGGTATCGAGAAAATAGCCGTGCAGGCAGTTGTCGAATCATTTATGGAAACAGTTAAAGATACTATGGCTGACGGTGAAAACGTTTACCTGAGAGGCTTTGGAAGCTTTATTGTTAAAAGAAGAGCAGAAAAAACAGGCCGTAATATTTCAAAAAACACAACCATTATTATTCCGGCTCACAACATTCCCGCGTTCAAACCCGCTAAAACTTTTGTAAACGAAGTTAAAAACAAAGTAAAATAGTTTAACCTTTAATAAATAGTATTATGCCAAACGGAAAAAAGAGGAAGAGACATAAGATGGCAACCCACAAACGTAAAAAACGTTTGCGGAAGAACAGGCATAAGAAGAAATAATAGATTTTCTGAATGCTGAGGCTGTTTAAAAAGTATTGAAACGTCATTTCGTGTACAATCGAAAAATTTCATTTTGTTAATAAGCGAGATGCCAGCCTGCTAAAGGTAAATTTCGACTTCATTAAATCCGACGTTACAAAACAAAAAACTTTTTAAACAGCCTTTTGTTTTTTAAACATCCCCTCTTAATTAAATGAAGTTGTTTAAACGAGTTACCTTTGTATTCATCAAGTTAACTTCAAACAAGTTCAATAAAAGTAAGTAAAAAAGATTTAGTGTAACTAGTATTAATTTAAATCCTAACATTTTGAATAGAGAATTAATTATCGATTCAGGTGTTGCGGAGGTTAATATTGCGTTGCTTGAGGACAAAAATCTCGTAGAACTTCACAAAGAACAAAACAGCAACAACTTCTCCGTGGGAGACGTGTTTTTGGGCAAAGTAAAAAAAATAATGCCCGGACTTAATGCTGCCTTTGTGGACGTGGGTCACGATAAAGATGCATTTTTGCATTACCTTGATCTTGGCCCTCAAATCAGGTCGTTGAATAAATTTACCAAACTGGGTACACAGGGCAGAGCCCACCTGGTGGGTTTCGAAAAATTAAAACTCGATCCTGACATTGACAAAGCCGGAAAAATTAACTCGGTACTAACGAGCGGTCAGCAAATTGTGGTTCAGATTGCCAAAGAGCCTATCTCCACTAAAGGACCGCGCATTACCACCGAGATTTCCTTTCCGGGAAGATATTTGGTTCTGATGCCTTTCTCCAATAAAATTTCTATCTCACAGAAAATTAAAAATAAGGACGAAAGGAGCAGATTAAAAAGGCTTATCCAAAGCATTAAACCCAATAATTACGGCGTTATCGTTCGAACGGTAGCCGAAAATAAAAAGGTAAGTGAACTGGATACCGACCTTAGAATATTAATCGAGAAATGGGAGAAGGTTATGGCCAAACTCCCCAACCTCAAGGCACCGCAAAAGGTACTGAGCGAGCTCAACCGTACCACCGCGATACTTAGAGACCTACTCAATGAGTCGTTTAACAATATCTATGTTAACGACAGAGTAATGTATGACGAAACCAGGACGTTCCTCGAACGAATCGCTCCTGATAAAAAAGAAATTGTTAAATTTTACAAGGGTAAAGCCCCTGTTTTCGAACACTTCGGTATCGATAAACAGATTAAAAATTCGTTTGGTAAAAACGTTACCATCCGCAGCGGGGTTTACCTTATCATCGAACACACCGAAGCCCTGCATGTTATCGATGTTAACAGCGGTCACCGCGTTAACAAGGAAAAATCACAGGAAGAAAACGCGCTGCTTACCAACCTCGAAGCTGCCTCCGAAATCGCCCGCCAATTACGACTGCGCGATATGGGAGGAATCATCGTAGTCGATTTTATCGACATGCACGACGCTAAAAACCGTCGGGCGCTTTACGAACGTATGAAAGATGAGATGGCTAAGGATCGTGCCAAGCATAGCATCCTGCCCCCAACCAAATTTGGACTTATCCAAATTACTCGTCAGCGTGTGCGCCCCGAAATGAACGTAACCGTGTTGGAACAATGCCCCGTTTGCGGCGGTACCGGCCAAATACGCTCAAGCATCATGTTGGTCGATGATATCGAAAATAACCTTAACTACCTTATCCACGACCAGAACGAAAAACAACTCGCACTCACCGTTCACCCTTTTTTATACGCGTATCTTACCAAAGGGTTCACCTCGCAACGGATAAAATGGCTGCTGCGTTACAAACAGTGGGTTAAAATCACGCCCATGAAAAATTATCACCTGTTGGAATTTCACTTTTTCAACAAGCGTGGCGATGAAATAAAAAGTTAACGTTTAACAAACATTCAATAAAGCTGTTTCCTAATTAGGGAGCAGCTTTTTTTATGGGCGGACGGGCGGGCTATCCGTTATAGCCCCACCATGGTAAGCCGTGTTCCGTAACAAGCGGCCGGTGGCTTCCTTCGGTCGCCCCGCCCGCTCTACTCCACATCGGCTTACCACGGCGGGGGCTGCCACTCCTATCCCTGCCGCGGGTTACCTCGCCGGCATCAAATTCCATTATTTCCCTCTTTGGAGGGAAAACAAAGGAGGAATATTTAAAACGATATTTGTTTTCTGATTTACACGGAATTATTGTTAAAAAAATAATTTAACTTTAAACAACTTCAATGAGAACGTTTACTTTGCAGCTTTAGCGAAAAAACGCTGCGGTTTTTGCTTGAATTGTGTTTTTAGTCAGAACCCATTTAACATAAGATACAGAGGAAGGATAACTTCAATTAACATCAGTAAATATTTTACCTTTGCAAACAAACAGTAACACATATTAAACATGAAAAACCATCAATACACCCTTTCGGGTAATATCGTCGATATCCACTCCGAAACCATATTTAAAGGAACTGTTTCCGTGGAAAACGGCTGTATAAAAAACATTGTTAAAGATGACTCGGTAACCGAAGACAGCTATATTCTTCCCGGCCTCATCGATTCGCACATTCATATTGAAAGCTCCATGCTCATTCCCTCTGAGTTTGCTCGCCTCGCCGTGGTTCATGGTACGGTGGCTACCGTTTCCGACCCACACGAAATTGCCAATGTGCTGGGCATCGACGGCATCAAATATATGATTGAAAACGGTAAAAAAGTACCCTTCAAGTTTTATTTTGGCGCTTCATCCTGCGTTCCGGCAACCCCTTTCGAAACCGCCGGCGCTGAGTTGGGTGTTAACGAACTAAACCAACTTATGGCCATGGACGATATTAAATACATGGCCGAGATGATGAACTTCCCCGGCGCTATCAATCGCGACCCCTTTGTGATGGATAAACTCGCGGTAGCCAAAAAATACAATAAACCGGTAGATGGCCACGCGCCCGGCGTAAAAGGCGAAGCAGCTAAAAAATACATCGAGGCTGGCATCACCACCGACCATGAGTGCTTTACCATAGAAGAAGCGCTGGAAAAGATTAAATACGGCATGAAAATCCAGATACGCGAAGGAAGCGCTGCCAAAAACTTTGAAGCACTAGTGGATTTGTTAAAAGACCATGCCGACGACATACTGTTTTGCTCCGACGATAAACATCCGGATGACCTTGCCGAAGGGCACATCAATCAGCTGGTTAAACGAGCTGTCGATAAAGGGTACGATATCATGAAGGTGCTGAAAAATGTCATCCTGAACCCTATTAAACATTATAACCTCGAAGTAGGTACTTTGCAACCGGGCGACCCGGCCGACATGATGGTGGTGGACAACCTGATTCATTTCAATGTTTTGCAAACCTATGTTAACGGTGTTAAAGTAGCTGAAAATGGTAAAACCCTTATCAAGTCGGTTAAGGCCAAACAACCCAACCTTTTTGTAGCCAATCCTGTTTCGGTTGATGATATCGCTGTTGCTGCCGCCGGCGAAAAAATTAAGGTAATCGAATCATACGCCGGCGAACTAATTACCGGTGTGTTAACCGAAGTACCAAAAATTGAAAACGGCTACGTGGTAAGCGACGTGGAGCGTGATATTTTAAAAATTGTGGTACTAAACCGTTACGAAAAAGGAGTTAAACCTGCCGTTGCTTTTATCAAAGGCTTCGGCCTAAAACAAGGCGCCCTGGCATCAAGTGTGGCGCACGACAGTCATAATGTGGTTGCCGTTGGTACCTCCGACCAGGAAATTGTTGATGCCATCAACCAGGTGATTGCAGCCAAAGGGGGTGTGGCTGTTTCCGATGACAATTACCAAGCAATACTGCCCCTGCCTGTTGCCGGGCTTATGAGTACCGATGATGGTTTTAAAGTTGCTGAACACTACCATCATCTCGACCAAAAAGCCCACGATTTAGGCTCCTCGTTAAGAGCTCCTTTTATGACGATGTCGTTTATGGCGCTATTGGTTATTCCCGATTTAAAATTAAGCGATAAAGGACTGTTTGATGGAACCACTTTTAGTTTTACCAACCTCTTTTTGTAGCTGTGCTTATTTAGATTTGTTATAAAATATATATACAAGTAATATATATAGATATATTTGTATTTTCACCGGTATCTTTTTATATTTTTGTCAAAAATTAACAGCGATGGCAAAGTTTAATATTGATATTGCAAAACTGGAACTTGCAGCAAGTAAACTCAGGGCAATTTCTCATCCCATGAGGATTGCTATTATCGAGCTTTTATCGGGAGACAAGCATCTTAGCGTAACTGAAATTTACAAAGCGCTTGAAATTGAACAGGCAACAGCATCACACCACCTTAATATATTAAAGAGCAAAGGGGTGCTGATTTCAAAAAGAGATGGGAAAAAGATATTTTATGCTTTGAGGAGCAATACGCTTACCGAAATTATCGATTGTATTAACCGCTGCAACGACAACTAACACTTGCTTTTTGTAGTTTGGAGTAAATATTTACGATTGACGATTGATTGACAATTTACGATTGAACCCAAAATCTCCAATCATCAATCTCCAATCGGCAATCATCAATCAAAAGTGCCTAAAGTTTGGAGTTTAGAGTAAAAATCAAAAATCTCCAATCCTCAATCTCCAATCTCCAATCTCCAATCATCAATCTCCAATCGGCAA
>QMPP01000091.1 GCA_003650425.1 Bacteroidota bacterium
ATTGTTAATTGTCCATTGTTAATTGTCCATTGTTAATTGTCCATTGTTAATTGTCCATTGTTAATTGTCCATTGTTAATTGTCCATTGTCAATTGTCCATTTTAAACTGTAAAAGCATATCACGGTAATATTCAAACTGCTTTTTTCGTAGCTCTATCTCTTTAGGAATACCTTCGCTTATAGATGTGGTGAGGGTGTCAAATTTATCTAGGATGGAGACTATTTTTTCTTGAGCTTTGAGGGGTGGAATAGGGATCTCAAATAACTCAAATTCCTTAACACGAACATGAGGAACACCAGCACCTTTCTTCATTGCATGAACATATTGCTGTTTGTTTTGAAGAAAGTAGTAAACGAACTTAGGCTTTAGAATTGTGGGGTCGGGATGAATGCTGAAAGCATCAGTTAAAAATATTGGTTGATTCCAAAAACTTACATACCCAGCATACGCTCCAGATCTGGCGATGACAATTGTTTCACCTTCTCTATTTTTTTCTCCATGGAAGTAGGTTGGAAGCGGTCCATTTGCAACAACAGGAATATCTCCTGATGTTGTCTGTTTTTTTGTAATCGCCGTACCTCGGCGAAATACCACTACTTCCTTCAAAGGCTTCCACTCAACTTCACCATCTTCAAAACTCAACAATTGTTCACAATAGTAGCTATACTGGCTTTTACGAGCTGTAAGCTCTGCTGTAAGCTCTGCTGTAAGCTCTGCTGTAAGAGCTGTAAAAGTATCTAAGATACGAACTATCTCTTTTTGAATTTCGAGTGGCGGGATGGGGATTTTCTTATTTGAAAAATTACTAATCCATTGTCGCTTATGGTCTCCATCAACTAATCCACTTGGAATTGTATTTAACCAATAGTAAATGTACTTTAATAGAGCTATAGATTCATCTTTAGACGTAATCATCTTCATTGCAGATGATTTAGCCTTAAAATCAAAATCGGCCCACTTATTAGCTGTTGTGAAATCATCAAAGATTATAACAGGGTTTTCTGATGCTTTATAAATACCATTAGTTTCATCAGTATAACCAAGAATAAAAGTTTTACCTGCAGTTAAAACCGGAATTGGGAAATCATCATTATATTTTTTTGATTTTACAAGATATTTAGTTGGTTGTTCATAGTCAGCAACTTCCCCCAAAGTCTTCCACTCAACCTTAACGCCCTCTAATAATTCTTTTATGGATTTTATATTTTGCATATTAGTATTCATCTGTTATCGTTTACGGCTTCCTTTTTTAGCTTTTTTCTCTATAGCCGAGATGCTCTCTAAATAGTCTTTTTCTACAGAGCTTAAGGTTTTAGCTTTATACTTTTTATATTCTATTGTTGCCTTTTCTTTGGCTTGCTTGTTAGAGATTTTACCGGCATCATCAAGTATTTTACGTCCTGTAGATGAAAGAATACCGTCCAATTCGCGTACAAAATCTGCCATTCTCATTTCTTTTTCTTCAATGGCATTAAGTTCTGCCAAATCGAAATAAGCGGCTACAAGGTTGTTAAGCACTTTTAGCTCTTTTTCTTCTAAATAGTTTTTAGCAATCATTGCTTCGGCTTGTGTGGGCTCGCTTCCTTTAAAGTTGGTTAAACCGGCAAATGGTTTATCGCTATCTACACGTAAATAGATTACCTCGCTAGCTGTATGTCCGTGAGCTGCATAGTGCAACTTGTTTTGAACTATCTTGAAGAATAAGATGCTATCATTGCTCTTAGGGTCGTAGTCGGTAGCTGTAGCATACAAATCTAACACCTGACGATACATTACCTTCTCGCTAGAGCGAATTTCACGAATACGGTCAAGTAACTCTTTCCAATAATTGCCACCACCAAGGTTTTTAAGACGCTCATCGTCCATAGTAAAACCTTTTATGATGTATTCTTTTAAGCGTTCGGTAGCCCAGATACGGAATTTTGTAGCAACGCTCGATTTTATTCTGTATCCCAAAGAAATAATCATATCGAGATTGTAAAATGGTATCTCTCGTTGTACTTTACGATTTCCTTCTAATCGAACCTGTCGGAATTTCCGACAGGTTGAATTTTTATCTAACTCACCTTCATTATAGATGTTTTTAATATGCTCTACCACATTTGTTCTAGACGATTGATAAAGCTCTGCCATCTGTTGTTGTGAGAGCCACACTGTTTCATCTTCGAGTCGAACATCTATTTTGTTAATCCCGTCTCCGGATTGATATATAATTATATTTCCTTTTTGTTCTTCGTTCATTGTTCAATCTCTTTTACAATTACATCAATATCGGCACGAAGAGAATTTATCTTCTCTACAGTTTTTGAAATCTCTTTATTCAGCTCAACAATATTAATCTTCTCACGGGTGTCTTTAGGTTCAACATAGGAACTTACAGAGAGGTTATAATCGTTTTCCTCAATCTTGCTGTTGTCTATCGATTTTGCTACGTGTTCAACATCTTCTTTGCTGTCGAACATCTCCATAATCTTATCAATATGGTCGTTTGTAAGCACATTGTTGTTGGTTTCTTTCTTATAGAAATCTTCGCCGCTTGCATCAATAAACTGTGTTTTATTATCAGTTTTATGTTTTGAGAGCACGAGTATATTTACAGCTATGGATGTACCAAAGAACAGGTTTGGAGCCAAAGAGATAATGGTCTCTACAAAGTTGTTATCTACAAGGTATTTTCGGATCTTCTGTTCGGCTCCTCCACGATAAAAGATACCGGGAAAGCAAACAATGGCTGCCCTTCCTTTGCTCGAAAGGTAACTAAGCGAATGCAGTATAAAGGCAAAGTCGGCTTTTGATTTGGGCGCAAGAACACCGGCAGGCGCAAAACGGTCGTCGTTGATAAGTGTCGGGTCATCGTTGCCAATCCATTTTATTGAATAGGGCGGATTGGAAACAATGGCATCAAAAGGTTTCTCATCTCCCAACTGAGGATCTATTAGTGTATCGCCAAGAACAATTTTAAACTTGTCGTAGTTGATGTTGTGCAAAAACATATTCATACGGGCAAGGTTATATGTAGTATGGTTTATCTCCTGACCAAAGAAACCTTCTTCGATAATATGGTTGTCGAAGTGTTTTTTTGCCTGTAACAGAAGAGAACCGGAACCGGCTGCCGGGTCATAAATTTTATTTACCGCATCCTGCTTATGCATGGCGAGTTGCGCAATAAGCTTAGATACGTGTTGAGGGGTGAAAAACTCACCTCCCGATTTACCCGCATTGGCAGCGTAATTGGAAATAAGGAATTCATAGGCATCGCCAAACAAGTCGATACGATTATCTTCAAAATCACCCAGGTTCAAACCTGCTACACCTTTTAAAACAGCGGCAAGACGTTTGTTTTTACTTTCAACGGTATTACCTAACCGATTACTCGTAGTGTCAAAATCGGCAAACAATCCTTTTATATCATCTTCTGAAGGATAACCGTTGGCAGAGCTTTCGATAGCTGAGAAAATTGCCGCTAGATCGGTATTAAGATTAGGGTTGGTATTGGCGTTTTTTGCAATATTCACAAAAAGCTGGCTTGGATAGATAAAATATCCTTTCGTTTTTATGGCGTCATCTTTTATTTCGGAAGTGATAACATCGTCGGGCAGGTTTGCGTAGTTAACGCTATCGTCACCACCTTCGATATAGTTGGTGAAGTTTTCACTTATAAAGCGATAAAAAAGTGTTCCTAACACAAACTGTTTGAAATCCCACCCGTCAACCGAGCCACGCACATCGTTAGCAATTTTCCAGAT
Organism: Bacteroidota bacterium; assembly: GCA_003650425.1. GTDB lineage: Bacteria > Bacteroidota > Bacteroidia > Bacteroidales > F082 > B16-G9. The sequence goes on from QMPP01000091.1 coordinate 3,748, forward strand.
TTGGCTTTGTAATTCAGCTCTTTGGTTTGTACTTGTCATATTTTAATTCTGTTTTTGTCGGTATAAATTTATGTTGCTAAAATAGTCCATAAATTTCGTTTATTTCTTCATTTTCTGAATGATTTCTTTTTAATACTCCGCTCTAATTAAATTAAACGTTGCTTTATGAGAAAAATCCGTTAAACATATTTTATCTTCATCTTTTTCAAAAAAACTCATTCCATAAATAATTATCTTCATTCTTTTGATATTCAGGATGTAATTCAAGAACTTTCTCAATTTGCATTTTTAGTTTTTCATTAATTTCTTCTATTTTAAACCCCCAGTAAAGAAATTTTTCTGCTTTATTTGTTTATAGATACTTTTATCCCAGATAAATACTCAAAATCTATGTTAAAATATTACTACAAAAAGATACACCAAAAGATGTTTTACCAGTTGCAGGTCGCCCACCAATTATAGTTACTTCCTTTCTTTTAAAACCCCGAGTTATTTTATCTAGCTGCTTGAATCCGGATGGTATATATTCCTTATTTTTTAAGGAATCAGAATACACTTGCTTAATTGTTTTAATCCAAACACAAAACTTACTCAAAACAATGGTAATTATTATTCACAGAATATAGATAATAGTAATTATATTTCATGAGCTATCATTATTTTTCATACATTTGATAATTCATATTGAAGTTGTTTAAAGTTAACTGCGTGGGTGATTATGAAATACCTTGTAAAACAGAAAAGCTGGAAACTCTGATTGCCTCCCGGCTGGATCTACAAGCAGAAAAAGCCCTAACGCCCATCCGCAGGGATGTGCTGATGCGTGCCGCTGCCTTTTTGCTCGTGAAAGACTCAAAAGCATCTTATGCCATCGAAGGAGAAAACCCACCGCAAAACCGCCTGCAAAGATGGGACAGTACCATCGGACAAGCAGGTCGAAATCATTTATCAAAAAAAGAATTACTGCGATTACAAACCCTTGTTATTGAAAAACCAAGATTTATTAAGTATGGATGGAGAGAGCAAGGTGGATTTGTTGGCGAACACGACAGGGTACACGGAACACCGATACCCGATCATATTTCGGCCCGATGGCAGGATATAGAAACATTAATTGATGTACTGATTGAAACAAACGACAAGCTGCAAAGGTCGGATTTTGATCCTGTTTTGGCAGCCACAATCATTGCCTTTGGTTTTGTACTCATCCACCCCTTCGTGGATGGTAACGGACGGATTCACCGCTACCTGATTCATCATGTGCTGGCAAAAAAAGGTTTTAATAAAAAAAACCTGATTTTCCCTGTTTCAGCAGCCATTTTAGAACGCATACCCGAATACCAGGAAGTACTTGAAAACTATTCCAAACCAAGACTGGAATTAATAGAATGGCAACCTACACCAGACAACAATGTGGAAGTGTTAAATCAAATAAATGCCAATATTTTTGATTATTGGTAATTATTAGATTTCTACGCACCACTAATTTCACTCACACCATTCTGTTCGTAAAGTATTTATGTTTTGAAATTCTTATGGCAACTTCCTCTTTTTCCATATCGTGTTGGTACAGAACTAAGAAAAACTGTAAAGGAAATTCAAAACGAGCTTAATCTAACTGCCATTGAATTTCAAAGAGTTATGAATGAAGGGTCGGACATGGCCGCGTTAACTAACCTTTGGATGAGTGATGACTATATTTCAAATACACCGGTTATCGAGCAAATAATTAACAATATAACCAACTTATTAACAATCGGGTTAATTAATAAGATGATGCTGTTTTTATGTTTAATTTTGTATTCTGAAATGAAGCAAATAATTCAATTCAGGCAAAAAATCGTAATATGCTCTGCATCTGGTGCAGAAACTGATAAATTTATTATTGGACGACTTCCGTTATTTGGTAGTCGTCTTTTTTTTGTGTGTAATAATCCTCATCAAATTAATAAATTATGATTAATCTTAAAAATCGTAGTCTGATTTCCATCACCGATTACAGTAAAGAAGAGATTCTGAGAGTTCTTGAAATAGCCGAAGAATTTGAGAGGGATCAGCGGCAACAAATTTTAACGCAACATGTGATTGCTTCGCTGTTCTTTGAGCCTTCAACCCGTACGAGGCTTAGCTTTGAAAGTGCTGTTCAGTATCTCGGCGGGAGCATCGTGGGGTTTGCCAGCGCCGACACTTCCAGCGTAAAAAAGGGGGAATCTTTAAAAGATACCATTCTCACGGTAAGTAATTACTCCGACCTTATCGTGATGCGTAACCCTTTGGATGGAAGTGCCCGCTATGCCAGTGAGGTATCGCCGGTACCCATTATCAACGCGGGTGATGGTGCTAACCAGCATCCAACACAATGCCTACTCGACCTTTATTCCATCATGAAGACGCAGGGCACATTGGAAAATATAAATATTGCCCTTGTGGGCGACTTAAAATACGGGCGTACAGTGCATTCGCTGGTACAAGCTTTAAGCCTGTTTAATGCCACTTTTCATTTAGTTTCGCCCGACTCGTTAAAGTTGCCCGGCGCGGTAAAAACTTTTATTAAAAACGCCGGATTGGAGTATCATCAGTACACCGATTTGAACGACATTATCCCCATTGCCGATATCATTTACATGACTCGTGTTCAGGGAGAGCGTTTTCCGGATCCCCTGGAGTATGAGAAAGTTAAAAATGCTTATATCCTTAATAATTCAATGCTGGAAGGCTCAAAGGATAACATGAAAATATTACATCCGTTGCCACGTGTTAACGAAATAAATGAAGATGTTGACGATAACCCGAAAGCATACTACTTCCAACAGGCAAAAAACGGGGTATATGTTCGCCAGGCTTTGATTGCCGCAATTTTAGGTTTAAAACAGTAAATGACCATAGTTATGAATAAAAAAAGAAAAGAGTTAAACGTGTCGGCCCTTCGAAACGGGACGGTTATTGATCATATTCCTGCTGAAAATACGTTTCAGGTCATAAAAATTTTGAGGCTTGAAAACAGCGAAAGCCAGATTTATATTGGTAATCATCTTGAGAGTAAAAAGTTTGGAACCAAAGGGATTATCAAGATAAGCGATAAGTATTTTGAAAAGGATGAAATTAACAAAATTTCGCTGGCAGCTCCTTCCGCCACGCTTATTGAGATAAAAGATTATGAGGTTGTAAACAAAGCTAAGGTTGAGATACCGGAGAATATTGAGAAAATAGTCCGCTGTTTTAACCCTAAATGTGTTACCAATAATCAGGATGTGGAAACAAAATTTAAGGTTATTACCGACCATCATGGCCGCATGAAGTTAAAGTGCCATTATTGTGAAAAAACTATGGCGCAAGATAGCATTGAGTTTATTTAACTTATGAAACGCCATCCTGTTGAAAAGCTCATTGAGCAAGGAGTGGGTAGTAAAAGGGAAAAAGGTATTGGAGGTTGATATCTTATCCAGCGACAAAAAGCCCCATAAGGCGCCGGATAAAGATGGTAGGTATAAAGCCTTTTTTCGGCTTCGGGATGAAAACCTGCTGGCCTCAGGTGTCCAGATGAAGGTCTGGGCGAAATATTATTCACTTGAAAACATTAGTATTTCGATTGATGGCGATTATAGTTGGCTTCTTGACTATCTTAGGGAGTATTCGACCATTACTGTCAATGAGTTCAGAAATTTTGCCGGAATCAGCAAGCATACCGCCGAAAATATTCTTTCCGATTTAGTGATAATGGATGTGATAAAGATGGAGGTAGGTAAGAAGGAGACTGTTTTTTCGCTTAAATAGCTGTCAGTTTATTTTACCATCCATATAATTTAAGGGTTCCTTCCACGGTTATTTTTGCCCCAGTTTCGAGTTTTAGAGAGAAACACTCTACGGTATCGGAAGCAGGAACATAAGGAAAATAGGTTGCCGAGGCAGAAATAATCACATCCGTAGTATAGTCCGGTACCGATGTTGTATTCCAGTTAGAGGTGTTGTTCCATACAGTATCTGAACTGCCTGTCCAGGTGGCTGTAACAGAATCTATCACTTCCAGCGTATAATCTTCAACTTCACCATAATCGGTATTGCCACACGGATAGGTGCTGAAATCATCATAGTAATGGGTTCGGATGCGCATCCGTGTTTTTCCAAGTACAGCAGAATCGGGAACAGCAAAAATAAATCCTCCTCCACCGCCATTATTATTATCGACAACCATCTCTTCATTATTATCCCAAAAGTCTCCGTCACGGTTCCAGTCAACCCAGGCAAAAACATCCATGTAAGGAGTATAGGTTGGGTCAGTAACGCTATTGGTAATAACCAGTTGCAAGTTTCTTCCCCTGATTACTTTTGTTGACTTGCTTGTCCAGTCTTCATAATATTCGTCATCGGGGTCAGCATTACCTGCATTGGTTGCCCCTGATGTGTTATCAATTTTGGCCAGCTGTACACGGCTAATGTGCCCCCAAGAATTGTGTGAAAAAGCTCTGCAATAACCGGTTGGCTCGTTTCCTACAGTGATATAGCCTGTTTTTACAATTGTATCAGAGCCATAGCTGTTTTGAGTGATTAACGAAACCTGATAATTTCCTGTATCTGCAAACTGAACCTGGGGGTTTTGAGAGATTGAAGAAGTTCCGTTAACATAAGTGACAGTTGAAGGAGAGAATGTCCAGCTCCAGGAGGTCGGGATGTTTGATGATGCATCAAAAAAACTAATTTGCTGATCAACTCGAGGTGATAGTATGGATGCGTAAAAATCAGAAACAGGTGAAAGATGATTTATAAATCCACCATCCATGACCAACGAAAAGGCCTGCCTGCCATCGAGCAGCGTACCTGAATGAGTGATTTTAACCTGATAAACATGACCTGAGTCAGCTTTTGAGATGTCAACCTGTTCCACATTATCCACATGATTTTCACCTTTTACTGCTGAATCGGAAGGGTTATCCTTATCGAGTTTCCAGGGGTAATAAAGGGTATTTGTGTTGGTATCTGTAACAACAAGGTTCAGGTCGTTAACTAAAATAGTATCGGCCGGGTCAACAGAAATAGGAGGGATGTGGCCAACAGGATCGGTCCATACTAAAGTAAACCGAAGCGGGGCTGTGTCGTTTACCGTAACATATCTTATACAACTGTCGTAATTGTCTAACATACCTTCATATATTACGTCTGTGGTGTCATCTTCTGCTATTTTAAGAGCTGCTTTTTCGGTGTTCATTAATCCCCAGCCAAAGGAATAGTCAGGCCCGTTGTAAGATCCTGCTTCGTCAGCAGTATTGATGATAAGGGCTTTTGTAGTTGCCGATCTCATTTTGCTTCCTGAGCCAAAAGTATTCTCGTATTGTTGTATTAATAGGGCAATAGAGCCGGTTACGGAGGGAGCCGACATGGAGGTTCCGCTTAAATCCATATACGAAGTATCTCCTGCTGAAGAGGTAGAATAGAGGCTGTATCCGTTGGCAACGATGTCTGGTTTAATTCGTCCATCGTCAGCAGGTCCCCACGAGCTAAAACTTGTCATAACTACATCGGATGGTTTTGTGTAGCCCGTGGTGATGTCGTTAACCGCTCCTACTGTTAAGATGTTTTTCGATATGCCTAGCTGGTCGATGCAATCATAAGGGCCGTCGGGTGGGTGACCTGTGCCTGTATCGTTTCGGTCGTTCCCGGCTGATTTCACGATTAAGTAATAGGGAGCGTCATAAGCAATACCATCCCATACCTGAGAAGTTTCATCATAAAAACCAAATTTATAATCTTCATCGTTACTTACTGTTGTGTCTCCCCACCAGGTAGAGCCGTTCCATCCTCTTAAAAAACCATAAGAGTGGTTGCTTACCAACATGCCGTTGGCGGCTTCCATAGCCATCTCCGACCCATCATAGTTCCAGTCGTGCGATTCCAGCGAAGCAGCAGGCGCCATGCCTTTAGCAGAAGCAGTTACGCCGGAGGCAATGATAGTGCCCGCCACATGGGTAGAATGGTAGTGGATACCGGTGGCATCGTTATTATGTACCCGTGAGCCAAATTCCTGATGCGTAGTTCGTACACTGCCGGCATCCCATTCGTGAACCGTAATGTCCGAACCGTCTAACGATAATCCTGCACCTCCTCCGGCATACACTTTATTAGTTGAGATTGTTTTAGCAGAGTTTGCATTATTGGTAACATAGTATTGAGGAAATCCCCTATCATCGATAAATTGCAGCTCGATGGTAACCCCTGCGTGCTCTTTTCGCAACGTGTATCCTTCTATCGATGCGCCATAGAATGCTTTTTGCTTTCTCACTTTTTCCAGTGCTTTGCGTGTATCGGAAAAGTGGATTAACTTGTTTTTATTGGTTGTAATTTGGGCACAAAGGTTTAGTGCTGATATTAACAGCGAGAAAAGGAAAACCGGTATAAGGATTTTTTTTCTTGAGGATGAATTACTGTTAGGAAAAACCATAAAATAACCAATTTTTGCAAAAGTAAAAAAAAGACTGCCCATAAGGACAGCCTTTTTTTAACAAATTCAAAAAATCAGGTTAGGCAAGTCTTCTTTTATATGCGACTACCATAAACAACAGAATGAAAAAGATTCCAATATAAATTGCCCAATCCGAAAGCGGAACAGGAGGCGCCTGAGTCTCTTCAATGGTGAAATCGTCGATACCAGAATTATCTGTATTGTAACCCCAAACAGATACGCCTTTAAATCTGAATACTACGTTGTCAGACTTTTTAAAGCCCAAATCAATGGATACATTAAACCAACTTCCGGTAGTTGAATGGTCATGGGTGTAAAGTGTTTCCCATGTGGTACCACCATCTAAGGAAACTTCAAAGTATATAGGGTTTGATGCGCCGTCAGGGCCAATCCATGCCCAGTAGCTAACTTTATACCATTTATTATGAGTGGAAAGATCAAATATTGGAGTTAATAAATTAAATGGACTATTACTAGTTGTTACACTAAAGTCATTTAACAGTGCATAATATCCGCTCCCTGAGGTGTGATCGGAAGATGATCCTCTACTGTTTGATTGTGTAAATTCCCAATCACCACCGGCATCAGTTGGGTCGTTTGTCCAACAATTTGCAATACTTCCTGCATTTTCAAAGTCGGTTGTATAAGGGAATGTGGTAACTTTTGCAGGACAATCTGTAGTAAAGGAATGGGGGCCAATCCAGTCACTGGTGTCACCAGCACCACAAATATCTCTCACGTACCAACTGTAGGTAGTTCCACCTGTTAAACCTGTAACGTTTTGTGGATTTGAACTTGTAAAAATAGTTGTTCCGGAACCTTGTGAAAAGCCTAGTTCACCATATTCTATTTCCCAGTCAGAAGAACCTCCTGTAGTCCACCCTAAGTCAACGGATGTTGCGGTAACATTCGTTTCAACCTGAGTACTGGGTATGGGGCACGATGGAGCCGTAATACTAATATTATCAACATATGCATTATCTCCGCCCGGTGTTCCTGAGCCATTTGCGTTATTGTATTTTCCACTATGTTGAAGAGACAACGTAAAAGTTGTTCCTGCGTAAGCATTCAAATCTATCATAAGTGTTTGAAAAGCATCGCCATTTTGTGAAGAAGGATTGTAACTGCTTCCTATTTGAGTACCGTTAACAACAATTCTAAACCAGGAATAATTTACTCCGTAACTATAGGTTTGTTTAAGGTCAAAGCTTAGTAAAACTGCTGTTGCGGCTGTGGCATCAACAACTATATTCATGGACGATATGTGTGATGCATTATCGTTCCATGCCTGAGTTTCGGTTGTGCTTGTGGCCCCTCCTGACCAACCAGTTGAAGTTTTACCTTCCATTTGTACTCCATAGGTACCTGCATTGGCAGAAGCAGTATTTATAAAAATATCTGACTGATCACCTGAGAGGGGTGAGATATGTGTACCGAAACTATTTCCTTCAAAATCTTGAGTAAAAGGTATGGTTGTAGGTGTGGCGGTAGTAGTAAAGGTACTTGGACCAACCCATGCACTAGTACCCGAATTATCCTGGTCACAATCGCTACGTACATACCAGTCGTAAGTAGTGTTGGCACTTCCACCTGACCAAGTATAAGGATTAGCCGTAACATCGTTG
>QMPP01000092.1 GCA_003650425.1 Bacteroidota bacterium
CATTTTCGCCAATGTGCACCTCAGATAAAGTGTTTATCAAGCTATCGTCATGGTTGATTGAATCGTCGCAGTGCAAAAAGGTGAGACGGCTGTTATTCCCCATTATAATCAGGTTTCGGGTATTAAGCATCAATCCCCGTTTGTTAACCAACTTGATTAGCTGAACCGGTTTCTCCACCTCAACATTATCGGGAACATAAACAAAAGCACCATCTTCGGCCAGGGCGGCATTGATGGCGGTCATTCCATTGGTTTCAACCTTGGCAATGCTGCTATAATATTTTTCAAAATATTCGGGATACTCTTCCCTCGCTTTTGCCAGACTTCCAATAATAACCCCGTTATCAAATATTTGTAAACCTGACTCTTGAGAACTATAGTAATGGCCATTTAGAATGGATACCACGTTCGAATCGAAACCCTGCACCGTACACTCGAAAATATCATTTACCTCTTTAGTAAATATCTCTTTTTCAGTAGCCGGAATAAATGATTTTTGATACCAATCCGAAAGGTCGGTATTACGCCATTTTTCCAATTTCTTATGGGGTAGTCCCAACTCTTTAAAAACCGTCAACGCTTCCTGTTGAAGGGCATTAAATTTCCCGGCATCTTTTTCGCTCAACGAAATCTTTTTTTCGGCAATCTGAAGCAATTTCTTCTCCAAAGGTAAGATGGTTCTTTTTTCCGGTTTCATAATTTCCATTTATTCTTCACCAAATTTTTCTTTTACCCATTCGTAACCCTGATCTTCAAGTTCGAGGGCAAGACCTTTTCCACCAGACTTAACAATTCGTCCGCCATACATAACATGTACAAAATCAGGTACAATATAATCGAGTAATCGCTGATAGTGGGTAATGACCACGAATGCATTCTCATTGGATTTTAACTCGTTAACCCCTTTGGCCACCACTTTCAACGCGTCGATATCAAGCCCCGAATCTGTTTCATCGAGTATGGCCAGGGTTGGCTCCAGCATAGCCATCTGGAATATTTCATTTTTTTTCTTTTCTCCTCCCGAAAAGCCTTCGTTTACCGAACGGTTGGTAAGTTTAGCGGTAATTTCTACCAGTTTTTTCTTTTCTTCCATCAGTTTTAAAAACTCTCCGGCCTTCATCTGTGGTTTTCCCAGGTATTCTCTTTTAGCATTAAGAGCCGTTCGCATGAAATTGGTCATACTCACCCCGGGAATCTCCACCGGATACTGAAAGCTGAGAAAAACGCCTTCATTCGCGCGCTTATCAGCAGTCCAGTCGTTTATTACCTGACCTTTATAAATGATTTCCCCTTTAGTAATCTCGTAGCCCTCTCTACCGGTAATGGCAGCCGCCAGCGTACTTTTACCCGTTCCGTTCGGCCCCATTATCGCGTGTATTTCGCCTTCGTTAACCTGAAGGTTTAACCCTTTTAATATCTCTTTGCCGTTAATGGCAACATGAAGATTTTTTATGTTTAGAAGCATTTGATTTATGTTTTTGACTATTATTATATAATAAGCTTGAAATGTCTGGAGTGCCTAAAATGCCTAGAGTTTGGAGTGCCTGGATTTTGGAGTGTTTTATAATGCCTACAGCTGTTTATTTTACTTCAGGCACTTCACACTCCAAGTACTTTAGGCACTTTCTTACCCCACACTTCCCTCCAATGTTATTTCCAAAAGTTTCCTGGCTTCCACCGCAAACTCCATCGGGAGTTTGTTCAGTACCTCCTTGGCATAACCATTTACAATAAGACCGATGGCCTTTTCGGCATCAATACCCCGTTGCAGACAATAAAATAGCTGGTCTTCCGAGATTTTTGAAGTGGTAGCCTCGTGCTCCACAATAGCCGAGTCGTTGGAAGTTTGAATATAAGGAAACGTGTGAGCGCCACATTTATCACCCAATAGTAACGAATCGCATTGTGAAAAATTACGAGTACCCTCGGCTTTTTTACTTACTCTCACCAATCCGCGATAGCTGTTATTACTTTTCCCGGCCGATATTCCTTTTGAAATAATGGTGCTTTTGGTGTTTTTGCCGATGTGTATCATTTTGGTTCCTGTATCGGCCTGTTGATAGTTATTGGTGACTGCAACCGAGTAGAACTCACCCACTGAATTATCACCCATCAGCACGCAGCCGGGGTATTTCCAGGTAATGGCTGAACCGGTTTCCACCTGAGTCCAGCTAACTTTTGAATTAACCCCTTTACAAGCAGCCCGCTTGGTAACGAAGTTGTAAACACCGCCTTTCCCTTCCTTATTGCCGGGATACCAGTTTTGAACGGTGGAATATTTTACCTCAGCATTATCCATAACGATAATCTCAACGATGGCAGCATGTAGCTGATTTTCGTCACGCATGGGTGCTGTACAACCCTCCAGATAACTAACATACGAATCGTCATCGGCCACGATAAGCGTGCGCTCAAACTGACCTGTGTTGGCAGCATTAATCCTGAAGTAAGTTGACAACTCAATAGGGCAACGCACTCCCTTTGGAATATAAACAAACGAGCCATCACTAAATACCGCTGAATTAAGCGCTGCAAAATAGTTGTCGGTATAAGGCACTATACTGGCGAGATATTTTTTTACCAGTTCGGGATGATCCTTTACGGCATCTGAAAAGGAGCTGAAAATAATACCGTGTTTCGAAAGCGTTTCTTTAAAAGTAGTTTTAACAGAAACGCTATCAATAACAGCATCTACTGCTACTCCTGCCAGAATCTTTTGCTCCTCAAGCGGAATACCAAGTTTATTAAAAGTGTCCAGCAGCTCAGGGTCAACTTCATCAAGGCCGGCCAGTTCTTTTTTCTTTTTAGGAGCCGAGTAATAGATAATATCCTGATAGTTAATCGCGGGATAATCAATCAAAGCCCAATCAGGTTCTTCCATTGTTAGCCAGTGCCTGTACGCTTTTAACCGGAACTCCAACAGCCACTCCGGCTCCTCTTTCTTTTTTGAAATGAACCGTATTGTATCCTCGGTAAGCCCCATTGGAGCTGCATCATTTTCAATGTCCGACACAAAGCCATACTTATAATCACTTCCCGTAACATCCTCTAAAATTTTATTTTGACTTAATTTGTCTTCCATATAATCTATTATTTAGAATAAATTCAGATAAGGCGGCAAAGTTACTAAATTTGTACCGTATGGATAATAATTTTAACAATTTAACTTTTTATAAATTTATCATCATTTTTAATGATACTGTTTCCAATTAAATGCATTTATAGTTGAGCACATATTTGTTTCGCTTATTTATTAATTCCCAAATTTTGCCTGCTGGCAACCAAACTATCAGATTATCAATATCCCCTTTAATGGCGAAAATTAGGTAGTTTATATTCCTTCTGAATTATATTAACCTCTTGTTTTCAGTCTATCTATTGTTTATTTTTGAACAGTTATTTTATCAAACAAAAAAATGCCCGTTATGAAATCTCATGTATCACTCGAAGTTCAATGTCCATATTGCATGAAATCGTTTATGTGCGAAGATCATAAACTACATGGCAAACCCAGCATAAAATTAAATGTAATGACTCCGAAGCAGAGAGGAACGATTCATCTCTGCTCGGTTTACGAGTGCTTTGACCATGTTTCTGATATAGAAATTCCTGACAAAACCATTGTTGAATTTACCTGCCCGCATTGTAACAAAGAGTTACTGGTTAAAGAAGAGTGTAAAATCTGTGGAGCACCCATGGTTTCACTAACACTGAAAACAGGCGGTAGAGTAAATGTTTGCTCTCGCAAAGGTTGCTCTAACCATTACGTTGCTTTTGAAGATTTAAACAGCGAGCTTTTAAGTTTTTACGAAAAATTCAAGTATGGGCACAATAAGTAAGAGTTGAATTTATCAATCCTAAACCAATGATTTATCGGCGATTAAACTGATAATTAATATTTCGAAATTATTTGTTATTTGGTTTTTTTGTGCTTAATCCCCTCCATTCTTCCATCTTTTTATTCCTCCATCATTCCTCCTTTTTGAGTTTTTCTGAAAGAAGTACGTAGGTGGCAAGGTGACGACCGAAATGGGTCAATGTGCTTTTGTTTTTTTCAGTAATTTTAACCTAACGTTGGGACTTTGAATAAAGTTCCTTAAATTTGGACACTAAAGAACAGGCTCGTTTAATCATGTATTAAAAAAATCACTTTAGCTTTGACAAAATCATTTATTAATAAACCACCGGAAGCTGAAAAACAGGCCAACAATCCGCTACATGGTGTTAAACTGGCCGACATGCTGGAATTTCTGGTGGCAGAGTATTGGTGGGATGAGCTGGCTGATCGTATCAATATCAAATGCTTCAAAAATGAACCTTCCATAAAATCGTGTCTCACGTTTTTACGAAAAACTCCCTGGGCGCGGCAAAAGGTTGAAGAATTGTACCTTGATACAATATCATCAAGATAGCCAACTTTATTTTAGCTTTTTTAAACCCTTTTCTATGTTTTGAGGTGACAGGTTAAACTTCTCGGGATGCCGGGCTCCCTTATCAAAATAAAACTTTGCAATTTCTTTAATATCTTTTTCGTAGTCTCCGGTAGGATGAAAAACAGAGCCAAAGCCACCCGTTTTATTGGGATAGTCGAGAAAACCCAAGATGATGGGGACGTCTGCTTTCATGGCAATCTGATAAAATCCCTTTTTCCAATGCCACACCAGTTTTCTGGTCCCTTCAGGAGTGACAACCAGGTACATGCTATCACGATTCTTAAACTCTTCTGCAAGTTGTTCGGAGATGTGAGTGCGCTTATTTCGGCGGTCAACCGGAATGCCGCCGGCCTTTTTAAGCAGCCAGCCAAAAGGTGGCTTAAAGGCCTCTTTTTTAATCAGTAGAAAGATTCTTCTGCCACGCATCCAAAATGTCAACCTGCCAATCCAAAAGTCCCACCAGCTGGTATGCGGGGCGGTAATGATAACTGCTTTTTTGATTCCATCAGGGATATCACCCACGATTTTCCATCCAAAAATCCAAAGTATAAGTTTTGACAACAACTTAAGCATCGCTCAATTTTTAAGCAAAAGTATCAAAAAAAGCGCACCCTTCCGGATACGCTTTTTCTAAATGATACATTATCTGCCTGCGGGAGATCGGATGTGAATACCGGCATAAATTTGCTGACGTTTTCGTGCCGAGAACAGGCCTTAAGGAAATCCGCTTGCAGCTTGTTAACTAATTATTTGTTTGTTCATAATTCTACTCACCTGCCTCACTTATATAAAAAACTGAAAAGCAACTAAAATCAGGATTATAGCCATTAGACCTATATAAGCATACACATTTCCGAAGTTTAAAGTCCATCCAAGTGATGGATTTATTTTTGGAACTATTATTCTTGGGTCTTTACGGTTAACATAAAAAATTCCCCTCCAATTATTTGGGTTTTTACTCATCAAATCATAACTCTCATTCTTACCTTTCCGTTTCATAGCTTTTTATTTATGGTTATTATTTTCTAATGCTGTTTTAAACAGGAAATAACTACCAAATATAAGCTCTTTTATCTTTGGGAATGTAAAGCTTGTTTCCTTCTTTTACGTTAAAGGCCTTAATAAATGCATCAATATTAAAAGGCGGGATGTTTACTCTGGCTTCTCCGGGGCTGTGTACGTCTGTTTTAAGCCGTTGAGCCATTGCCTTGGGGCGGATGCTCTGGCGCCACACCTGGGCGTAACCCATGTAAAATCGCTGGTCGGCAGTTAATCCGTCGATAGGAGCAGGGGTTTTTCCATGCAAGCTGTTTTGGTAAGCCTGATACGAAATGTTCAGCCCACCCAGGTCAGCTATATTTTCACCCAGGGTGAGTTTGCCGTTTACGTGTAACGAGTCAAGTACCTCGTAGTTATTGTAAAGCGCTACCAGTTTGTCGGTTTTTTCTTTAAATGCTTTGGCGTCTGCTTCGGTCCACCAATCGTTCAGGTTTCCAACCTTGTCGTACTGTCTTCCCTGATCGTCAAACCCGTGGGTCATCTCGTGGCCTATAACCACACCAATGGCGCCGTAGTTTACGGCATCATCTGCCTCGGGATTAAAGAAAGGAGGTTGTAAAATAGCAGCGGGGAATACGATTTCGTTGTTGGAAGGGTTGTAATAAGCATTGACGGTTTGAGGTGTCATTCCCCATTCGGCTTTGTCAACAGGTTTGCCGATTTTGTTTAATTTTCGATTAAAACCGAATTCTCTAACTGCAATAATATTATCGAAGTAGCTTCCGGGAACAATTTCCAGTTTGCTGTAATCTCTCCATTTATCGGGATAACCGATTTTAACGGTAATGGCATCCAGTTTTTCCAACGCTTTGGTTTTTGTTTCGTCTGTCATCCAGTCCAGTTTCTCAATACGCTGGCCAAAAGCAGTTCGTAAGTTGTTTACCAAGGCAACCATACGTTCTTTCGATGAAGCAGGGAAATATTCCTCCACGTAAAGTTGGCCGAGTGCTTCGCCAAGCCCACCCGACACAACACCCAATACACGCTTCCAGCGAGGTTGCATTTTAGGCTGTCCCGAAAGGGTTTTACCGTAGAAGTCGAAATTCTGTTTTACAAAATCTTTGCTTAAATAGTTAGCTGATGCATCCATCAGGTTCCAGGTAAGATACGCTTTCCAGGTATCCATATCCGTCTCTTCCATCAGCTTGTTCAGACCCTTAAAAAAACGAAGTTGACCTACATTAATATCCCCTGGATTTTTTAGTCCTAAAGTTTTAAAAAAGATATCCCAATCGTAACCCGGTACCGTGTCTTTTAGTGCTGCCAACGACATTTTGTTGTAGTTTTTAATAGGGTTGCGTTGTTCAACGCGCGTAAACGATACTTGCGCCAGTTTGGTTTCAAAGGCTATAACCTGAGCTGCCTTTTTAGCAGCAATATCTTTATTCTCACCCTTGAGGATAAACATTTTGGTTAAATGTTTTACATAAGCATCACGAAGTTTTTTGCTACCCTCATCCGTAGCCAGATAATAATCCACATCGGGAAGGCCAAGGCCACCCTGATACAAATTGGCTATCTCCATGGAGCTGTTGCGCTGGTCGGCATCTGCAAAAAAGTAAAATAGAGGCGATACTCCGCGACGTTGCATGGTAGCCATGTAAGCTACAACTTCTTTTTTATTTTGAAGTTTGCTAATTTTATGAAGTTCCTCTTCAATGGGTTTGATGCCCATCTTTTCAATGGAAACCGTATCCATACCGCTGTTGTAAAAATCGCGGATTTTTTGAGCTACACTTCCTTTAGGGGCATTTTCTTCCGCAGAAACCTTTTTGATAAGCGAGCGTAATTTTTTCTGGTTTTCTTCATATAAAATCGTAAAAGCACCATATTGACTGTATTCGGCCGGTACCGGATGCTCTTTAATCCAGCCACCGTTAACGTATTCATAAAAATTATCACCCGGAAGCACCTTCGTGTCCATGTTTTTTGGTTCAATTGCCTTATTCATTTCTGTTTTTATTCCTCGGTTGAATGACATGAATACAACAACACCGGCTAATAGTACTGCTGTAATAAAATATTTTTTCATCTTAATTATCATTTGTTTTTATAATGGATGGCAAAAGTATGAAAAGATTACCTATTCAAAATGATAGCGCTGTTTTCTTTTGTTAAAAGTCAGCAGTTATGGTGGCGTGCACAATAAATGACTTATTATTGTACGATGGCTGTAACAGGTTTAATACGATATGGTTGTTGTTTGATAACCATAAAGTGTGTAACGCCTTTACAACCTGCTGCTTTACTCGTGGGGTTATATTACCGACCCGATGCCTGACAACGAACTGTTTCATGAATACGCTGTGTTAATGACTAAGGAAAACGGTTATACCTATGGGTCGGCAAGTACTACCATCTATCCAACCAACGGTGATGCCAACGACTGGATGTACGGTGAACAGGAAACAAAAAATAAAATATTTGCATATACCCCTGAAGTGGGCAGCAGCAATGATGGCTTTTGGCCTTCACCATCGCGTATTGTACCCCTCTGTCAGGAACAGATGTGGCAAAACATTACGGCAGCACGTTTGGTGGGTAAATATGCCAAGGCAGCTGATGCTTCACCCATGATTTCGAGCGAAGATGCCGGCTATCTGAAATACAGTATCAAACGGCTGGGGCTTACCGAATGTGATACCTTTAAAGTTTTCATTGAGCCTTTGGATTCGTCGTTGTTAACAGTTGGAGGCACGAAAAATCATGTTAACATGGCACTTTTACAAACCGACAACGACTCCATCAGCTTGCGTTTTCAGCTTAATAGCGATACCTATGTGGAGGGTGACGGCTTTTACATTTTCTGATTATTTCCTTTCTAACATTTAGATTGCTTACAAAGAATTATTACTTTTGAACTTTTCATAAACCCGAAAACAGTAAATATATGTACAACAATTTCAAGGAGTTTCTAACCAAAGAAATTCAAGATATCCGCGACGCCGGATTGTATAAAGAAGAAAGAATTATTGTTAGCCCTCAGGGAGCTGAAATTACGCTTGAGTCAGGAAAAAAAGTACTTAACTTTTGTGCCAACAACTACCTGGGTTTGTCCAATCATCCCGAGCTGGTAAAAGCCGCTAAGGAGGGTCTCGACCACCATGGTTATGGAATGTCATCGGTTCGGTTTATCTGCGGGACTACTGATTTGCATAAAAAGCTGGAGCAAAAGATTGCCGAGTTTTTTGGTATGGAAGACACCATTCTGTATGCTGCCGCTTTCGATGCCAACGGCGGTGTTTTTGAACCTTTGCTCACCGAGCAGGATGCTATCATTTCCGACTCGTTGAATCATGCTTCTATTATTGATGGCGTTCGGCTGTGTAAAGCACAGCGTTTTCGCTATCAGAGTGCCGATATGGAAGACCTGGAAACACAATTAAAGGCTGCCAAAGATGCCCGTTTTAAAGTAATAGTTACCGATGGTGTATTTTCGATGGATGGCCATGTTCCCAATGTAAAAAGGATGGTTGAGCTGGCTAATCAATATGATGCCATGGTGATGATTGATGAAAGTCATTCGGCAGGTGTGGTTGGTAAAACAGGCCGTGGAGTTACCGAACTGTTTGATATCCGCGGGCAGGTTGAATTAATTACCGGTACGCTCGGTAAATCATTTGGCGGCGCTATCGGTGGATTTACCACCGGGAAAAAAGAGATTATCGAGATGTTGCGTCAGCGCTCACGACCTTACCTGTTTTCAAACTCACTGCCTCCTATGGTTGTTAACGCCGGAATCCGTATGTTTGAAATGATGTCGGAAACCAACGAGCTGCAGGATAAACTGCATGCTAATACCGATTATTTCCTCGGCAAAATGACCGAAGCCGGTTTTGATATCCGTCCTACCCAGTCAGCCATTTGCGCTGTTATGCTTTACGATGCCAAGCTATCGCAGGATATGGCAGCCAAACTGCTGGATGAAGGAATTTACGTTATCGGATTTTATTATCCCGTGGTGGCTAAGGGACAGGCACGTATCCGTGTTCAGCTTTCAGCGGCACATACGCGGGAGCATCTCGACAAAACCATCAATGCCTTTATTAAAGTGGGCAGGGAGATGGGTGTTATTAAATAGTGAAAAATGATTTTTGTTTGGCGGCGGGCTTGCCCGCCGCCAAACATTTTTAAAAATATCAAGGGTTGATTTTTGGCATAGGAACAGATATAATCGAAGTGGAGCGTATCGGAAGACGGCTTGAAAAAAGTGACGCCCTGAAACAAAAGCTCTATACTGTCCGCGAGCAGCAATACTGCGAAAAAGGGAAGGTGACGGTGTATCAATGCTATGCCGCCCGTTTTGCCGCTAAAGAGGCTTTTTTTAAAGCACTGGGTACCGGATACAGATATGGCATGGCATTTCATGAAATTGAGGTGTTGAACGATGAGCTGGGAAAACCTTATGTCAATCCCCTGGGAAAAGTAAAGCGGTTTCTTGAAGAAAATAAAATCCAATCCATTCACCTTTCCATATCCCATGTAAAAGAGACTGCTGTGGCTATGGTGGTGATGGAGAAATAAATTTTATACAGTTTCTCCGTGCGGCCCAGCGTCATCCCGACCTTGTGGAGGAATCTCTCAGTCATTAATATTCCTCTTTAGCAAAAGGTCTTGAACAATCAACATTTTTTTCTTTGATTAGCATCAATGATGATGTATCTTTGTGTCAATCTCATTATTCTAATCAGGAAGACCAATGAATACCTCTTTTAAAAAAACATTGCTTCAAATAGCCCGCGATGCCATTACGGAACAATTGACCGGCGAAATTTTGATTGACCGGAACAGGTTGACTGATCAATATCCTGAATTAACTGAACCGGGAGCAGTATTTGTAACGCTCAATAAAAATCATCAGCTCAGAGGTTGTATAGGAAGTATTGAAGCACATCGTCCGTTAATGGACGACATTATTGAAAATGCCGTGTCGGCTGCCTTTCGTGATCCTCGTTTTATTCCTCTGATAAAAGATGAGCTTCCTGATATTTCTGTCGAAATTTCCATTCTCTCTGCCCCCGAGGTAGTCGGGTATAATTCTGTTACGGAGTTAAAGCAAAAGGTAAAACCCGGCACCGATGGCATTATCCTCTCCAACGGGTATCATCGTGCTGTTTTTCTGCCTCAGGTGTGGGAACAGCTTCCCGGTTTCGACCTCTTTTTTGAACACCTGTGTAAAAAAGCCGGCCTCTCCGGTAATTGTCTGAACGACTTTCCTCGAATTGAAAAGTTTCATGTTACCATTGTCGAAGAGCCATGAAATTCTACACTAAAACATCAAAAGGAATAAAGTGCCTTCTCTGCCGGCACTATTGCAACCTCTCCGAGGGGCAGGCCGGTATCTGTGGTGTTAATAAAAACGAAAACGGAACGCTTAAAAATCTTGTTTACGGCAAAGTCGTTGCCCTGCATACCGATCCCATCGAAAAAAAACCGCTCTACCACTTTTTGCCGGGTTCTTCGGCTCTCTCTATCGGAACTGTGGGTTGCAATCTCCAATGTCCTTTCTGTCAGAATTGGCAGATATCACAAGTAGTTGAAGTACCCTATCAACAAAAGGTTACATCCGCCCGGCTCATTCAAATGGCACTCGATAATCATTGCCAATCCATAGCCTACACTTACAACGAACCTACCGTTTTTTATCCCTTTGCCAGAGATGTTGCCGTAGAGGCCAAGAATCATGGTATTAAAAATATTTTTATCTCCAACGGCATGTTTAGTCCCGAAATAATAGAGGATATGGTGGGTGTTATCGATGCTTTTAACATCGACCTCAAAAGCTTCAATCCTGGATTTTACAAGAACAAGCTTAAGGGAAACCTCAATGGTGTACTGGATACGCTAAAGCTATTGAGAAAAAACAAATTTTGGCTGGAAGTTACCACGCTGGTTATCCCCGACGAAAACGACAGCCCCGAAGAACTGGCAGCCATTGCCGGCTTTATTTCAAACGAGCTGGGAAATGATACGCCCTGGCATATCTCAGCCTTTTATCCGCAATACAAAATGACCTATAAAAAGCGAACACCGGCACAATCGTTACAGCAAGCTTATGACATTGGTCGCCGGCAGGGGCTGCGTTATGTTTACAAGGGTAATGTGGCGGAGCAGGGGGTAACCCGTTGTCCGGTATGTCAAAAAGAGCTCGTGGTACGAAACGGCTATTTTATTATTGAAAACGTTATTGCCGATGGGCATTGCCCCGTTTGTAACACCAAAATAAGTGGATTATGGAATTAACAGGCATCTTAAGAAAAGCAGGAAACCGGGGCGCTTTTTATCCTCAAACCTGCGCGGAAGTCGAAAACAGCATCAATTCTTTTTCCG
>QMPP01000093.1 GCA_003650425.1 Bacteroidota bacterium
CTCCTTTAATCACCATCATTATATCTGATAGATTTTGTCCCTCTCTTAATAGTAGTAAGCAATGAACATGGTCGCTGACACCATTGATATAATCAACGTGGTATCCCATCATATTTGCATGATGCTTTATGTGCATAAAAACTTTATTCCTAATATCTTTTTTTAGGAAAGGCATCCTTTTTTTTGTTGACCATACGGCATGAACCCAAATTCTAACATATGACATAGTTATAAGTATTTATTGATTAATTAATTTTATTTCAAAGTGTCAGTTGCATCTTATTCAAAAACTTTTAAATCATTTAATTTGCCTCCAGGCTAAACCCCGGAGGAGAGAAAACAAGAATGTTACTCTCCCCCGGGGTTCAGCCCGGGGGAGCTGAGTTCAGCTCATGGAGTTAATTAGCCTGGCAAGCCAATTATTCCGGAAAAAATTACTCGCTACACTAATTTTTCTGTTTTAAAATTCTATAAAAATATTTCTTTACTCTAACCCCTGTTAAAACCATAATGATTATATTACAATCGTAAAAATGATTAAATAACAATCAAATGTACACAAATATTTTTAATTGTCAGTTATTTTATCAAAATAATTTTCCTTTTTATGATAGAGAGAGAAAACAGGACCATCGTTCATTTGGATTTAGACACTTTTTTCGTGTCGGTAGAACGCCTAATAAACAGCAAGCTAATTGGCAAACCGGTTATTATCGGTGACACCTCCGACCGGGGTGTGGTGGCAGCATGCAGCTACGAGTCGCGTGCGTTTGGAGTACACTCGGCCATGCCCATGTATTTAGCTAAACGACTCTGCAGTCAGGCAGTTTTTATAAGGGGCGATATGGATTTGTACAGTAAATACTCACGATTAGTAACCGAGATAATTGCCGACAAAGCACCCGTATTTGAAAAAGCATCTATCGACGAGCATTACCTCGATATAACCGGTATGGACAAGTTTTTTGGAAGTTTAAAGCTGTTTTTTAAAATTATCTCTATTTATGCTTAACCATACCTTTTTTTATTTACTTTTATTGACAAATTACCATAGCTATAATTTTCAAAAGCAGATGTGAGACCTATTTTTATTGTTTCACTTAATTAAGAATTATAGAAACACTAAAAGATAATTGATATGCCGGAAAACAACAGCTTGTACCAACAACTTTTTAATAACTCAAGAGAAAGCCAGCTAATCCTTAAAGAGGGAAAGATTATACAATGTAATCAGGCAACTCTTTCCATGTTCGGATACAAAAACAGAGAAGACATACTGGGCAAGCACCCCTCAGAGTTATCGCCGGATATGCAACCTGATGGCAGTAACTCCAATACCAAAGCCAAAAAAAAGATAACAACAGCATTGAAAACCGAAAGCAATAGGTTCGAGTGGGTTCATAAAAAACAAAATGGTGAAACATTTCCGGTTGAAGTGTTGCTTACAAAGCTGAAAGATGGTGAAAGCATAATTGTTCATGCTTCCATGCACGACATCTCGAAGAATAAAAAGATATCAAATGAGCTTATCGAGAGCGAAAACCGTTTTAAACAACTATCAAATCTTTCATTTGAAGGCATCATAATACATGACATGGGCATGGCCATAGATGTTAACCTTGCATTGGAAAAAATTTCAGGCTACACCCGCGATGAAATTGTCGGGCATAATATTTTAGAAATCTTTGTCTCTGATAAGTACAAATCGATAGTAAAGGATGAGATTGTAAAAAACCGAACCACTCCATACCACATCGAGGCACTACACAAAAAGGGACATTTAGTCCCAATCGAAATAGAATCAAGGAACATTACTATTAAAAAAAGAAAAGTTCGGGTTACTGCCATTCGTGACTTATCAGAAAGAAAAAAATACCAGATTGAGTTTGAGAAAAGCAGGGAACAATACAAAAAAGCTTACGAACTGTTTAGGTTAATGCTTGACACCACAACCGATATGATTTGGGCTAAAGATATGGAGGGTAATTTTACCTTTACCAACAAAGCCATTTGCGAAAATTTGATCAACGCCAAGAATGTGGAAGAGCCTATTGGTAAGCACGTCATGTATTTTGTTAATCGTGAACGAACAGCGCATCCCGAAAATAATGCGTGGTTTACTTTTGGCGAAGAGTGTGGCGACTCCGATGCCATTACTATTAAAAACAAAAAAGTCAGTCGCTTTATCGAGTATGGGAATGTATTTGGAAAAAACCTGATTTTGGAGGTGATTAAAGCCCCTCTTTGGAATGAAAAAGGAGAGATGATTGGAACCGTGGGTAGTGCTCGCGATATTACCCAACGCAAAGAGGCTGAAGATAAATTAAAACTCAGCGAAGAGCGTTATCGCATGTTGTTTGAAAACGGACCCGATCCCATTATCATTCACGATGGCAAGGTTATTTTAGATGTTAATACCGCAACACTTCTAAAGTTGGATTTTCAAAGCAAAGCAGATGTCATTGGTAATGATGTTCTTACTTTAGTACATCCCGACGACAGGCCTAAAGCGATAAGCCGGATGAAAAAGATGCTTGAAAATTCAATCCCTTTGGAAACCGAAGAGTTTAGAATTATTACACTTGATGGAAAGGAAATTATAACACTAGCTTCACCTTCTCCCATTACTTTTAACGGGAATCCCGCTTTTATGGTAACTTATCATGATATTACCAACCGAAAAAAGGCAGAACAGGCAATCAGGGAAAAAGAAAATCAGTTTCATACCGTGGTGGAGGCAGCACCCGACGCCATTTTTTTAATCGATTATTACACTACCAATATTATCCTCGCGAACAAACAGGCATCATTAATTACCGGTTATTCTAACAAAGAATTACTGAACCTTGCCATAATGGACATTCACCCTCTTTTTAACGACGATTTATATCGAAACCGGTTACGAGAAAAAATCAAGGAAGAAAAAACTATTTCTCTTGAAATGGATATTACCCATAAAAACGGAAATACCAATCCTGCCGAGGTTATCGTTACATTTTTACTCTATAACGGGCGAAAAGCCTTGCTGGGTTTTGTTAAAGATATCACCGATAGAAAAGCCAACGAAAAGGCTCTCCAAGAGAGTCAGGAAAGCTTTAAAACTCTTTCGGATATTACCTTTGAAGGAATATTGATTCATGAAAACGGAGTAGCCATTGATATGAACCTGTCGCTGCCCAAAATGTTTGGTTATACAAAAGAGGAGTTGCTTGGAAAAAATATGATACAGCTTCTTACAGCTAAAGAGTCGTTGCCTCTTATTTATGCCAACATTAATAAAGAGCATGCCAAAAGTTACAGGGTAACAGGAATAAAAAAAGATGGAACCAGGTTTCCACTAGAGCTGGAGGCTAAAAGTATAACTCTTAACAATAACCAATCAATTAGAGTAGCTGCTTTTAGAGATATTTCCGATAGGGTAAAATCCGAAACTAAAATGAAAGAACTAAATGAATTACTACAGCGACAAAACAAAAAGCTGGAAAAATTAAACAACGAGCTGGAAGCTGCCAAACTAAAAGCAGAAGAGTCAGACCGCTTAAAGTCAGCATTTCTTGCAAACATGAGTCACGAAATCCGTACCCCAATGAATGGTATCCTTGGCTTTTCAACCTTACTGAAAAATATAAATATCAGCACGCAAGAAAGGCTTACCTATCTGAATGTAATTGAACAAAGTGGCAACAGACTTTTGAATATTATTAACGACCTGGTTGATATCTCAAAAATTGAAGCGGGACAAATGACAGTGAGTCATTCAAAGTGCAATGTCACCAAACATCTTGCCGCACTTTACACCTTTTTTAAACGTGAAGCAGAGCAAAAAAATCTGGAGCTTATTTTACAACCTCAGGCAAAGAAAGAAACACTAACCCTTGTTACCGACGAGGATAAATTGGTTGCCATTCTTACCAACCTTATTAAAAACGCCCTTAAATACACCAAAGAAGGTTCGGTAATGATAGGGTTTCATCGAGTAAAAGGGTTTGTTGAATTCTTTGTAAAAGATACCGGGATTGGAATAGCCAAAGAGAGACAACAGGCCATTTTCGAGCGATTTGTCCAAGCGGACATTGAGGACAGAGATGTTTATGAAGGATCGGGTTTGGGGCTTGCTATTTCAAAAGCCTATATTACCATGCTGGGGGGAGACATACGCCTGGAGTCGGAAGAGGGAAAAGGTTCTGCTTTCTATTTTACATTACCCGATAATACAGATGAAGCCACATCACAGCCAATTGAAGAACCCGAGAGGGTTATTATTAACGAAGCTAAATTTCCAAAGCTTAATATCCTTATTGTTGAAGATGAGGTGTTTTCAGACCAATTGCTTACTGTCTCTTTAAAAAAGATTACCAAGAACATTTATCATGCTACATCGGGCGTGCAAGCCATTGAGCTATTTAAACAACATCCCGACATTGACCTGATTATGATGGATATAAAGATGCGTGGAATGGATGGGCACAAAGCTACAAACGAGATAAGGAAGCTCGATAAGGACGTGGTAATTATTGCTCAAACGGCTTATGCGCTGATGGGTGACAAGGAGAAGGCATTGGCAGCAGGGTGCAACGATTATATTGCGAAGCCTATTATTAAAAAAGAGGTGCTAAAAGTGATTAGTAAGTATTTTAATTATTGATAATCAATTTTGTTATGAGTAAACAATTCAACTTGTTTAATACATTAACCAAACAAATAAACCTTTTTGGACTGCTTTCCATATTTATTTGGACGGGAATGATAACAGCATTTGCAGTTCGGTCAACCGAAACACTACATAAAACAACACTAAGACTGGCAAAAAAAGAGGCTGAAACCCAATGGTTTATGGACGAATCATATAGAAAATGGGCGGCTTCGTATGGGGGCTTTTATGTACCTGTTGATAGTAAAACGCTGCCCAGTCCTTATCTATCAAAAGTAAAGCATCGAGATATTATTACAACTTATGGTGACACGTTGACATTGATTAACCCTGCCAGGTCGCTGCGCATGTTGAATGAGTTTAATTCAACAAAGTACAGCTTTACGGGCCATATTACGAGTTTAAAACTTTTAAGACCTGAAAATATTCCTGATGACTGGGAGCATCGAGCACTCTTGTCATTTGAAAAGGGAGCAACTGAAGTAGAAGATGTGGTAAAGGACAACGGTAAATTAGTTTACCGGTTGATGAAACCACTGATTACTCAAAAGAGTTGCTTAAAGTGTCATGGCCGGCAAGGCTATAAAGTTGGTGATATCAGAGGTGGAGTTAGTATTTCTATTCCATTAGACGAGTATCTTGCTTCTGAAAAGAAAACGGAAAAGGCTAAAATAATAGCATATACTCTTATCTGGCTGCTGGGAATGATTGGGATTGTGGTAGCCTGGAAAATATTTAACAAGAAAAACAAGTTGTTAGCTTCTGCCCGGCAGGATTTGCAGAATTCTAACAGCATGTTGGAAAAGCGGGTAACAGAGCGGACAAATAGGCTAAATCAAAGTAACGAGATGCTTACAAAGGAAATTGCCGAGCGCAAAAAAGCTGAGTTTATCCTTAAAATCAATGAAGAGCGTTACAAGGGAATTATTATGAGTACCGCAAGTTGTATTGCCGTGTACGAACCGGTGGATGGATGCAGCAACTTCAAATTTGTAGAGTTTAATCCCATGGCCGAGAAAGCTGAAAACATCAGCCGCGATGAAGTAATGGGAAAACTGGTTAGCGATGTGTTTCCCGGAGTAATTGATTTCGGTCTGTTTGAAGTATTTCAACAGGTTTGTAAAACGGGTAAACCGCAACATTTCCCCATTGGTATCTATCAGGATAACCGTATTAAAGGATACAGAGAAAACTATGTTTACAAACTCTCTTCAGGCGAAATTGTGGCAGTATATCAGGATGTTACGGAACGTAAGCGACACGAGCTGGCACAGGAAATCGTGTACAATATATCAAATGCTGTTAATTCTTCAAAAAATGTTGAAGATTTGATTGCACAAATACAACAGGAAGTAAGCAAAGTGATGGATGCTTCCAACTTTTACGTTGCTCTATACGACGAAAAAGCCGATACCTTTTTAATGCCCTATTATTATGATGAAAAAGATAATTTTACGGTAGCACCGGCAAAAAATACCCTAAGTAAGTTTGTTATAAAAACCGGGAAATCGTTGTTGGCAAACAGCGATGTTAAAAAGAAACTTGAACAGGAAGGCAAACTTACCAGACAAGGTAGCCGTTCTAAAGTGTGGCTTGGGGTTCCATTAAAAAGCGAAGGCATTGTTATAGGTGTTGTGGCAGTACAAAACTACGTTGATGAAAATGCCTATACAACAAAAGATGTTAAAATGTTGGAATTTATTGCTGACCAAATTAGTATCTCTATTCAGCGCAAGAAGAACGAAGATGAGTTGAGGGAAGCTTTAAATAAGGCCGAAGAGGCCGACCGGTTAAAATCGGCATTTCTCGCTAACATGAGCCACGAAATCAGAACCCCCATGAATGGTATTTTAGGTTTTGCAGCTTTGTTAAAAGAGCCTGACCTTTCGGGTGAAGAGATTCAAAAATACACCGATGTTATTCAAATTAGCGGTGATCGTATGCTTAATATCATCAACAACCTGATTGATATTTCTAAAATTGAAGCAGGGCAGATGAAAATTTACATTACTTCATGCAACGTAAATGAGCAATTGCAGTATTTGAAGATGATGTTTTTCCCAGAGGTGGAAAAAAAACAACTCACAATCCATTCCGTGCCCGGACTTCCCGACACAGAATCCATCATTAAAACCGACACGGAAAAACTCTATGCTATTTTAACCAATCTAATTAAAAATGCCGTTAAATACACCCACGAGGGAAGCATCGAATTTGGGTATATAAAAAAAGCTGATGCGCTACAGTTTTATGTTAAAGATACAGGTATCGGCATTCCAAAGAATCGACAGGAAGCTATCTTTGATCGGTTTGTGCAAGCCGACATCGAAGATCGGCAGGTGTATGAAGGCGCAGGACTGGGACTAAGTATATCGAAGGCTTTTGTGGATATGTTGGGAGGCCGGATATGGGTAGAATCGATTGAAGGAGAGGGAAGTAAGTTTTATTTCACCATCCCTTACATCCCTGTTTCCAATGATAATAACACATCAGGAATGGCTTTACAATCGGATAAACAAATGAACGATAAAAGTGTTAAAAAGGTCAATATTCTTATTGCGGAAGATGAGCCTGTATCCACTTCGTACCTGGCAGAAATTACTAAAGCAATCAGTAATAAAATTTACTATGCCGATAATGGCGTAACGGCACTCGAACAATTTGAAAAACATCCCGATATCGACCTTATTTTAATGGACATGAAGATGCCGGTGATGAATGGTTTTGAGGCAACAAAAAAAATACGTGAAACCAACAAGGATATTGTAATTATAGCACAAACAGCGTATGCTTTAAAAAATGACCGTGAAAAAACCCTTGCCGCAGGCTGTACCGATTACATTGCCAAACCGGTAAATAAAGATGAGTTGATAAAGTTAATTAAGAAGTATATATAATACCCGTAGCGATAATCGAATTGACTTGTCCTGAAATAGGAGCAGGATGTTGCTCAGGAAATTCCTCCTCCTGCGTCGTCGGGATGATCTGGCTTAAGCATCGCGGTTGGTATAAGAATTGCTGTCAAAAGTTATTTCTTCAACCTTGTATCAAAAATGAAAGTTCTTAATATTTACCACTTTAATGCTTTTATAATCTTTATGATTACAATTTAAAATATAGTCCCTCGCCGAATGAATTATACAACTTGGTACAGATAACGCAATCGACTTACTTTCAATAATCCAATTTTCAGAAATTTCAGAAAGAATTGTTGGTGCTGGATAATCATACCAATTTGGTGGTAAATCTTTAATTTCTATTTTTGTTATAGAAAAATCAGGTATTTCTAAAGTTAATATTGAAAGTTTTGGAATTAGCATTGGAGGTGTATGAACAATTGTTTCTAATAATGCAATCTCTTTTGTTTCACCAGTATATAAGACAGGACTTCCTTTTTTATTCCACCTTCCACCATATTTAGCAGGACCAATTCCTGATAAGTCATTAGCATATTTTCGCCCGGTAATTCTATAAACTAACATACTAAATGAATGTAATCAAATGGGCTTTCAATTTTCTTTCTAATATTCTTTTTCCCAAGAATTTCAACAACCTTTGCATAATGTTTTGTTGTATTTCCTATATCGCTTTCTATCATTTGATAATATATTTTATTATTTGAACGCAAATATATTAAATAATATTTGAGCTAAATTTAAAAAGAGTACTGCTCCATAACGTATCCTGTAAAGTGGCCGGTTTTAGATGGTTAAGCGTGGTGCGCCCGCCGTAGACACTTGTTCCGGCATGCCATGTAAATGGTATCGAAAGGAACCAACTGGTAAATTTCTCCATTGCGGCCAATAACAATATGAGCGGAGGCTTTAATTTCGTGGCGGCACAAATAATTGGCCAAAGATTCTGCACTACTGTCTGCCGTGTAATGAATTACGATGGCGTCAGGTAATCCGGTTCCAAACTTCTCGTGGTTTTTTGTACAAAATAACTTTGAAACCACATGCTAACCGTCTTCAGCAAGAAGAAAATTACTGTCTATTTCCATGATGTAGCGTTAGTAAAAGCAAAGCTAACTTTGCCAAAATAATTCAAATCAAGTTCTTTAGCCTGTCATTTCTTTCGTGCTTCCAAAGATAGCGCAATTTTATTGTTAGACAATTATTTTAATGTACTTAATTAAAGGTAACTTGCTAACTGTTTGTGAAAGATATTGAAAATCAGAAAACAAATAACGTCACGGGCTTTTGTATGAAGGGTGTAATTTACAAGTTGATGCGTCTCTTCTTCGGCTTAAAAGCAAAAGGCGATAAAGTTCGTTTTTATTTACCGTTGATGTAAGCAATGGCATTTAGTGCTGCAATGGTTCCATCCGAAACGGCAGTGGTTATTTGCCGGTATTGCTTGGCACGACAATCTCCCGCAGTGAAAACACCGGAAATATTGGTTTCCATTTTTTCGCTGGCCACAATCTCATTCCACTCGTTAAGTTCAATGCCTGAATTGCGCAGCGCTTCGGTATTGGCTTCATATCCAATAAAAATAAATACGCCGTCAATAGCCTTTTCAAATTGGTCGCCGGTTTCAAGATTTTTATATCTCACTTTACGAAGACTTTCGTCTCCAGAAAATTCGATAATATGCGACGACATGATAAAGTCGATTTTAGGGTTGGCCTTGGCCTCCTCAACAGCATGTTCGAAAGCCTGAAAATGGTCGAACTCGTGTAAGATGGTTACCTTACTGGCATATTTTGTCAAGGCTACCGCCTCCTCTAGTGCTGAATTTCCACCACCGACAACAATAATCTCCTTATCTTGAAAAAAATCACCATCGCAGGTAGCGCAATAGGAGATACCTCGTCCTTTAAACTCTTTTTCGCCGGGAACATTCAACATGCGAGAGCGGCCTCCGGTAGCGAGTATTATAGCAGGCGCTTTGTAAACTACTTTGTCTCCTATTGTTATCGATTTCTCTTCCCCCTCCAAATCGAGTGCTGTTACTTTTACATTAGCCTTTATATCACATCCAAACGATTTGGCCTGCTTCTTCATAATTGAAGATAACTGATAACCTGTAGTTAACGCCACGCCCGGATAATTGGCTATTTCGTAGGTAAGTACCATTTGTCCGCCAATGGTGGCTGTATCCAGCACCACTGTTCTTACCTTTGAGCGTCCCAAATAAATACCTGCCGTCATACCGGCAGCACCCCCTCCCAACACAACCACATCATAATTCTTCTCTTCCATTACACTAATTATTGTTTAAATAACTTAAATGCTAAACGACCTCTTCATTCAAAGCCGGTAAGTATTAAATACGCTTTAACAAAAGCATCTATGCTCCAAACTCTCTATCCAGGATATCTGTAATCTGCTCTTGCGATTGAATACTGCTGGTAGCGGCAACAACTTGCCCGTTTTTATAATAAACGTTAAAAGGAAGCCCCATGAAACCACGGCACTGAGGTAAATTACGAATAACATGAGCATGAGGGCTGTCGAATAGCATATCGCGAAATTCCACATGTTTATACTCTTCCTGCAGTTCTTCCATAATATCGTAAACAGGAACGCACATGGGTCCCATTCGTCCACAGCAAATCATTACATTTTCGTGATTCTTTAAAATCTCATTGTATTCATCTTCGGTAGCAACATGCTTTAAATTTGTTGGTAATACCATATCTATATTTTTTAGGTTAAAAATTAACGGCAAATATATCACATTTCTTTTATTGGTGATAGTAAAGCGCTATATTCTTAACTTTTTTTTTACAAACTTTTTCAGGCAACGTAATATAGAATAAAACTGTCAGTATAATATTATCTTACCATAAATTTAATAGTTTTACACAAATTTTAACACCCTTTTTAGAATGAAGTCATTACAGATGTTTTCGCTATCCTTTTCGAGAAAAGTATCGTTTTATTTCACTATTTTTCTGAGCACAATAGTAACCATGCCACTGTTTTCGCAGCAAACCCCGGCTAGTAAGCTACACGAGAAAATTGACGATACTTATCAACATGTATCACGTGAAAACATGGGACGCTCACCGGGTTATCGTTTCGACACAACCACCTATTTCACACGTCAGGTAAATATTGATGCTAATGGTGATAACATTACCGGTGATGCTGCCAACGAACCATCGATAGCGGTTGACCCCACCAATCCTGGCAGAATCGTGATAGGATGGCGTCAGTTCGATAACGTAAGCAACAACTTTCGGCAGGCAGGCTACGGCTACTCCGATGATGGCGGTGAAACATGGACTTTTCCGGGGGTTATCGATCCTGGTGTTTTCCGCTCCGACCCGGTGTTAGACTTCGATAAAAATGGAAACTTTTATTATAACAGCCTTACCGTTGACAATAGTGACAACATGTGGTGCGACGTTTACCGTATCAATGACGGTGGATTTGAGTGGGACGAGGGTACCTACGCACAAGGTGGCGACAAGCAATGGATGCGCATTGACCGTACCGATGGTTTAGGCTCCGATAATATTTATGCCGACTGGAATCAGTCCTATTCGATATGCAACAACGGCAGCTTTACCCGTTCAACCGATGGTGGTGAGAGCTATGAAGATTGCATACCCGTTGACAAAAATCCTTATTGGGGAACCCTTGCCGTTGGCCCCGATGGAGAACTCTACGAAGTGGGAGCTGCCTATGGTTATAACGACGGGGTAATTGTTGATAAATCGAACAATGCAAAGCTACAAGGTTCCGATATTAAATGGGATATGACAACATGGGTTCTGCTTGACGGGCAGCTCTCAGGGTGGACCAACATTAATCCATCGGGATTGCTTGGCCAGGCCTGGATTGATGTGGATAAGTCGGATGGCCCTGGGCGGGGATATGTTTATGTTATGGCTACGGTAGAGCGTATTTCGTTTTACGACCCCGGTGATGTTATGTTTGCCCGAAGCACCGACGGTGGCTTAACATGGGACGACCCAATTAGAATTAACGATGATTTGAGTTTTACCAACACGCAATGGATGGGAACCATGTCGGTAGCACCTGATGGCCGCATCGACGTTGTTTGGCTTGATACCCGTAACGCGCCTCTAGGTCATTCTGACAAC